>NZ_FNKQ01000001.1:900000-1130475 GCF_900100875.1 Halopelagius longus
TCACGGACCATCAGGCGCGCGGCGTGGACGTCCGTCGCCATGTCGGCTATCTTGTGCCGAATCGTCTGTATCTCCGCGATGGGGTCGCCGAACTGCTCTCGGTCCGTCGCGTACGACTTCGCCTCGTCGAGGGCCGCCTGCGCGAGTCCGACCGCCTGCGCCGCGATGCCGATTCGGCCGCCCGTGAGGATGCGGAACGCCGCGGAGAGGCCCGCACCCTCCTCGGTGAGTCGGTTCTCAGCGGGGACGCGCACGTCGTCGAACAGCAGTCCGGTCGTGTCCGACGCACGGAGGCCGAGTTTGTGCTCCTTCTTCCCCACCTCGATACCGGCGTCCTTCGGGACGAGAAACTGCGTGACCGAGTCGGGGTCGTCGGGATCCGTCTTCGCGAAGACGATGCACACCTCGCCGCGTTCGCCGTTCGTTATCCACTGTTTCTCGCCGTTCAGGACGTACTCGTCGCCCTCCCGTCGAGCGACGGTGGACATCTCCGCGGGGTTCGACCCCGCGTGCGGTTCCGATAAGGCGAACATCCCGACCGGTCGGCCGGCCGCCATCTCGGGAAGCCACCGCTCCTTCTGGTCGTGGGATCCGAACTCGGCGATGCAGGAGGTGGCGAGGCAGTGAACCGAAAGGGCGGTAGCGACGGCGAGTTGCCCGTGCGCCACCTCCTCGTTGACCACGGCGTACGTCGTCCGGTCCGCGCCGACCCCGCCGTACGCCTCCGGGACCGTCAGCCCGGTCAGGTCGAGGTCCGAGAGCCCGTCCCACACCTCCTCGGGGAACCGTTCTTCGGCGTCGGCCTCCGCGGCGGCGGGTCGAACCTCCCGTTCTGCGAACTCCCGAACCACGTCGCGAACCGCGCGTTGTTCCTCGGTGAGCGCCGAACCGGCGTCTGCGAGTGCCATGCCTCGGAGGTCGTTTCTCACATGGAAAAAGATGATTGACTATGCGCCGTCGCGGACGCGGGCGACGACGTCCTCCGGGTCGGCGTCGAGTCCGCCGCCCTGCGCGAAGGCGGCCCCGCCGCCCCCGCCGCCGCCGAACTCGTCCGTGAGGTCCGAGACGACGGCCCCGGCGTTCGCGTCGGCGTCGTCCGCCGCCGCGACGACGACGAAGGGCGCGTCTCCGTCTCCGACGGCCACCACCACGTCCTCGCCGTCCGCCACGGCGTCTTTCGCGGCCTCGCCCACGTCGTTCGGTCCGAACCCGCCGATAGTGCCGACGCGCCACGTCGCGCCGTCGCGTTCGACGGCGTCCAACTCGGCGAGTCGGCCGGCCAGTAGGTCCGATTCGAGTTCCCTGAGGTCGCTCTCCACCGACTCTTTCTCGGCGCGGAGTTCGGCCGCGGCCTCACCGACGTCCTCGACGGCCGTCCCCAGTTCCCGCGCCGCGTCGAGGGCGGCGCGGTGGACGTTCGCGCGCCGTCGGATGCCCGAGGGGCCGACGGCGAACTCGACGCGGGTGAGTCCCTCGCCGGGGTTCGACCGGCCGACGACGGTGACGGGCCCGATTTCGCGCGTGTTCGAGACGTGGGTCCCGCCGCAGGCGGCCACGTCCCACCCGTCTACGTCGACGAGTCGAACCGTTTCCGCGTCGGCCATCACGCCCTCCTCCGTCTTCGTGTTGAACGCCACGTCGTCGCGGGCCGTCGCCTCCTCGGCCGGCACCTCCTCCCACGTCACGTCGCGGGAGTCCCAGACGGCGCGGTTCGTCAGTCGTTCGAGTTCGACCAACACCTCGTCGTCGATGTCGGTGGCGGTGGCGAAGTCCACCCGCACCTTCTCCTCGCCGATGTCGAACCCGCCGTACCCCAACTCGTCGAGGAGTCTCCGGCCCGCGCCGTAGAGGACGTGACTGGCGGTGTGGGCGCGCATGCAGTACGTTCGGAAGTCGTCGTCCACGACGCCCGCCACCTCCTCGCCCGCGTCGAAGTCGGGTTCCGCTTCGAGGGTGTGGACGACCGCTTCTTCGGTTTCGTCCTTCTGTACGTCCGTCACGGGGACGCCGCCGAGCGTTCCCCTGTCGGCCGGTTGGCCGCCGCTCTCGGCGTAGAAGTACGTCTCCGAGAGCGTGACGTTCCGTCCATCGACGCTCGTGACTTCGGCTTCGAACCGACGGACGCCGGGTTCCGCCGGGGCACGCGTTAGCATGGGTGTCGGTGAGACGGTCGGCGGAGAAAAACGACCCGGTTACGGCCGCGGTCGGCGGCGGGTCACTCGTCTACGATGTCCACGTCGAGTCGCTCTTCGAGTGCGCGGATGACCGACCCGCCCACGTCCGTTCGCGTCGCGCGACCCTGTTCGATGGCGACGACGTCGGACTCCTCGACGCCGAGTTCCTCGGCCAGTTCCTCGGGGGTCAGACCGGCGTCCTGCCGCGCCGACTCCACGACGCCGCCGTACCCCGAGACGAGGTACGGGAGGCGGTCCTTCTCGTAGTTCGTCCCCCCCTCTTCCCAGTGGGAGGAGTCGCCTTTCGATTGGTCGTACAGTTTCGCCGTTCGTTGGGCCGCCCGCTTGCGCCGGTTCCGCGGACTATCGTCGCTTTGGGACGTCGAACTCGACTTCTTCTGGTCCTTGTGACGGTTGTCGTCGTGCGGCGCGCAGTTAGAGCAGACGAGTAAGTTCGCACCCTCGACGTTCGCGCGCCGGAGTTTCCCGGACGTGCGACCGCAGAGTTCGCAACTGTCGCCGTCTCCTCCGCCGCCACCCCCTCCGGTGGAGTACTTGGGCATGCCACCTCATATCGTCTCTACGCTTTTAAAACCGCGGCTGAGCGCCGTCACTCTCGGGCGTTAGTCGCACGAAATACGGAGAGCCGACGCTACGAAGTGTAGCGTCGGAAGGATTGTGCGTGGGTGATGTCCCGGAAGGGAATCACCTGCATCGGTGTGGCGGGTGTGCCGCCGTGCGATGCGTGGGACCGGATTTGAACCGGCGGACTCCTACGAGACAGCGCCCTCAACGCTGCGCCGTTGGCCTGGCTTGGCTACCCACGCTCGCTGTGTCGTGTGCAACTGCACGTTGTCCGGGGTAATTTATATGAGTTTCCTTTCCACGACGGGGTGTCGGGCGTTCGCAGTGGGCATTTCCCGGTTTCGTGTCACCGCGAGAGGGGAACCGTTTTGTCCGCGCGGGCGACCGATAACGTATGGAACGGAGCGTTCGAGACCACGTCCCGAGCCTGACGGCGCTTCTGACCGTCGCCTCTCTGGCCCTCGTCTTCGGGGCGGTGCTCGGTGCGATTCCGGAGACGGTCCTCCCGCGGGCGTCCGACGGCGTCTTAGACGCCATCCCGCACGTCAACGCCGCCGTCAGCACCGTCGCCATCGCGACGATTCTCCTCGGCGTGCGCGCGATTCGACGGGGAAACGTCCGCAGACACCGGGCGCTGATGGTCGCGTCCGTCGGCCTGTTCGGCGCCTTCCTCGTCCTCTACCTCTACAGAATCGTCGTGCGAGGAACCGCGGAGTTCCCCGGTCCGGAAGCGGTCTATCAGTACGTCTACCTGCCGACGCTGGCCGTCCACATCCTGCTTGCCATCGTCTGCATCCCCCTCGTCTACTACGTCCTTCTCTTGGCCGTCACGCGCCCCGTGAGCGAGATTTACGAGACGCGACACCGCACGGTGGGCCGAGTCGCGGCGTCGCTGTGGCTGATATCGTTCTTCCTCGGAAACGTCGTGTACGCGTTGCTGTATGCGGTGTACTGACCCAGTGCCGGAGTCGTAGCGGCGAGGGGCCGAGGAGGCGGACCGACTCCCAGCGTGTGAAGTCGAGTGATGAATGCCAATCGTTATTCGTCCGGGCCCGTCACCTCGACGCGTCAATGGACGACTCGACTCTGCAGAACCGCAGGCGGTTTCTCGAAGGCGTGAGTGTCGGCGGCGGAATACTCTTGGCCGGATGTTCGGGCCAGTTCGGAGGCGACGCCCAAGAAAACGTTCAGGGAGACGCCGGCCAGAGTGGTAGTAACGGCGTCGCGGCCGTCGCTTCCGTGGACCAACAGGCGATGCGGAAGGAGCAAGCCGCCATCCGGCAGAAGGTCCAAAGCGGCGAGATGAACCAGACGGAGGCCCAACAGGAGATGGCCAGCCTCCAAACGAAGTACGTGAGCGATGCCGTCGATTCTCTCACCGGGACCCTCGAAGAGACGGACGGCGTGACCGTCGGCAAGACGTACGACTCGTTCGGCGTGGTGACAGTCGAGGGCGAGGCCGGAGCGATACTGGGGCTACTGGAGTCCGACGACGTCCGGGCGTTCGTGTCGATATCGGACGTCGAAGAACAGGTCGCGAAGCGAAATCAGCAGGCGAACTCGACCAGTTCCGGTCAGTAGGCGGACGGACTCGGCGCGGCGCGAAAAGAACGCGTCCGACGAGGCGATACCGGACCGCTTACAGCAGATTCTGAATCGCTTTCTTGATGTTCGAGCCCTTCTGCATCGTCGTCAGCGTCTGGAGCGTGTCCTCCTCTTCGTCTAAGTTCTCCTTGAGGGGTCCCTTCACGTCGCCGTCGAAGTCTATCTCGTTTGCGAGCATGATGAGGCCTTGATAGCCGGTTATCTCCATCCGCTCGGTCTTGATGCCCGCCGCGAGGTGGTACGGCGTCTTGAGGTCGTTCGACGTAACCTCGCGCTTGAACTCCTCGTGGTCCCGCTTCAGACCGTCGAGCACGCCGCTCTCTATCGTCTCCGGCGTCTCGTGAATCTCCCGGAACACCGTTTCGAGACGCTCGACCTGCCGTCGCGTCTCGTCGCGGTGGTCGGCGAACCCCTTCGCCAGTTTCTCGTCCGGTGTGTCGGACGCCAGTTCGTCCAACATCTCGACGAGCTGGTTCTCGATGTAGTACATCTCCTTCAGGTTGTAGACGAACAGGTCGCGGGATGTTTCGAGAGTCATTGACGTCACCGTCCGAACGTGGTCGCGCGAAGCCGATAAACGGCCTCGGCCGCGATACTGACTGTCAGCCCGACTCTGGTATAGAGGCGGCACCGTCGCCGAAGAGGACCTGTCGCCGGAGCCGTCAGTTCCGCGACGGCGAACGTCGGGGCGCGGAACCGGCCGTCCGATACGTCAACGCCGGCCCGAACGCGTCCGGGTCGCGTGTCACCGCGCGGGAATCGCCGCGACGACGATTCGTCCCGCCGCCGTACCGACGGCTATGTCTCAGACTCGACCGAACGCGGCGGACGCCCGAGCGACGACCACGGTGGAGGTGCGCGCCACCGGCCGCGTCCGCGACGCACTCGGGACGCCACGGATGGAGTTCGCCTTCGCGGGCGACACCCTGCGGGACTTCCTCGACGCGTTCCTCGCGGAGTACGACGTCCGCGACCTCCTCATCGCGGAGACGACGGCGGAGGCGACCGCACCCGGATGGGCACCCGCCGACGGCGACGACGTCCGCGGGTCGTTGCGGACGAACCCCGAGGGCGAACAGACGCGGGCGTACGCTCGCATCCTCGTCAACGGGCGGTTCAACGAGAACCGCCGGGGCTTCGACACCGAACTCGAAGACGGCGACCGCGTCGCTCTCGTCAATCCGTTCATCTTCTGCTGTTAGGACACCGGGAGTCGAGAGAAGCGGCGACGAACAGGGGCGAGGGTCGACGGGAGCGGTCTCAGTCGTCGGCGGGCGTGATTTCGGCGTCCGCGCCGTCGATGTCGGGGCGGGTGACGTCGCGGTCGGACTCCTCGCCGTCGATGTCGTAGGGGTACTCGCCGGTGACGCACCCGAGACAGAGGTCCGCGCGCGACCGTTCGAGGACGTCGGCGATGGCGTCGATAGAGAGGTACGCGAGACTGTCGGCGCCGATTTCCTCGCGTATCTCCTCGGTGGACTTGTCCGAGGCGATGAGTTCCTCGCGGGTGGCCATGTCGATGCCCATGTAACAGGGGGCGACGATGGGCGGCGCGCCGATGCGGACGTGCACCTCCTCCGCGCCCGCGTCGCGGACGAGTTGGACGAGTTGGCGCGAGGTGGTGCCGCGGACGATGCTGTCGTCGATGATGGTGACCGACCGCCCCTCGATGGTGTTCTTTATCGGGTTGAGTTTCAGGCGGACCGCGCGTTCGCGTTCGTCCTGCGTCGGCATGATGAACGTCCGGCCGACGTAGCGGTTCTTCATCAGGCCCTCGGCGAACTCCACGGCGGCCGCGCCCTCCGGGCGTTCCTCGCCGTCGGCCGTCGTCTCGTTAGCCGCCTCGGCGTACCCCGAGGCGAAGGCGCGGCCGGAGTCTGGGACGGGCATCACCACGTCCGTCTCGATGCCGGACTCCTCCCACAGTTTCCGGCCGAGGTTGCGGCGCGCCTCGTAGACGAGAGTACCGTCGATGATGGAGTCGGGTCGGGCGAAGTAGACGTGTTCGAAGAAGCAGTGGGCGGTGTTCTCCTCCTCGACGAGTTGGTAGGAGTCGAACCCGGAGCCGTCGGGTTCGAGGACGACGAGTTCGCCCGGTCGGACGTCGCGGACGAGTTCGCCGTCGAGGGTGTCGATGGCGGCGGATTCGGAGGCGAGGACGTACCCGCCGTCGACCGTTCCGATGCAGAGTGGTCGGTTCCCCTGCGGGTCGCGCACGCCGAGGACCGTCTCGTCGTGCATGATGGTCAGCGAGTACGACCCGTGGATGCGTTGCATCGTGCGCTTGACCGCCCGCACGAGGTCCTCGTTCAGGAGGTTGCGCGCCAAGTCGTGGGCGATGACCTCCGTGTCGCCCGTCGAGGTGAACGCGTGGCCGAGAGCCTCCAGTTCGTCGCGTATCTCGTCGGCGTTGACGAGGTTGCCGTTGTGCGCGAGTCCGAGCGACCCCGACTTGAAGGAGACGGAGAACGGTTGGGCGCAACAGGAGTTGACGCCGCCGGAGGTGGGGTAGCGGACGTGACCGATGCCGCCCGTCCCCGCCAGAGAGTCGAGGTCCGACTCCTCGAACACGTCGCCGACGAGTCCCATCTCGACGTGACTGTGCTGTTGGAACCCGTCGTGGGTGACGATACCCGCCGACTCCTGCCCGCGGTGTTGGAGTGCGTACAGGGAGTAGTACAACGGCCGCGACGCCGCGCGGTCCGAGAGGGAGACGCCGACGACGCCGCACTTCTCGGTCGGCCCCGAGAGGTCCGCCGCAGTCGGTCGGTCCGCGCCGTCGCCGCGTCCGGATGTGGGATTCGGAGAGTCCCGCCCGTCAGGCATAGTCGATGGTAGGGGGTTCAGGGGGTAAAAAACCCGTCCTTGTGCACTCTCCGTCGCATTCTCGGGGGACAAATATACATAATCGTGGATATCAAAGCGAGCCGGACGGGCGTCGTCGTGCGGTCTCCGGGCCGGAAGAGAAAGCCGAAACCGGGCCGGCGGAAACGGTCACCGAGCGACGGAGAGCGGGTTCACCGCGACGGCGAGACGAGGCTTGCGAAACGTGGAGACGTGATTCGCCGAACGCGGAGATTGAACTCACCGAACGCGGAGACGGGACTCGGCGGTGGAGAGTCGACGGACTGTGACGGAGAGAAACGGGCGGAGATGACGAGACGACGGACGGAGCGGCGGCTACGACGGCGGAGAATCGAGAGTAAAGGAGAGTGAGAGTCCGGACCGACGGTTCAGTTGTCGCCCGCTTTGGACTGCCACTCGTAGTCGCGGCGCTTCGCCGACTTGCCGAAGCCGCAAGACGAGCAGACCTTCTTCTTGACGTGGTACGATTTCTCGCCGCACCGGCGGCATTTCACGTGCGTCGTCTTGTTCTTCTTTCCTTGACTGGGGGTTCCTGCGCCCGTCATGCTTTGATCGTGACGACGTTATCGCCGCGTATAATGGTTGTGTCTTCAACCGGCGTGACCTCAATTTCGCCGAGAACGTCCTCCTCCTCCTCGTCCGCCGCGGGTGGTTCGAGAACGACGTTCATGTGTTGGTCGTACCCGGCGAGTGTGCCGTAGTATGCGCTCCCGTCCTTCAGGTTGACCGTGACGGGCTCCTGCAGGGAAGCCTCAAGCACGTCGAGGGGTCGTCCGCTCATGACAGAACCGCATCCCGTTTCGGTATTAAATGTGCCGAACCATCCGATGGACGACGCTCGGTCACTCTGTCCCCGTTAGCGCGCCTCGGACCGGCACTCGAAGCGTGACGACGCTTCCGCCCCCCGCTCTGTCGTCGACGGTGACGCAGCCGCCGGCGCGCCGAGCGACGGTTCTGACGAGCCAAAAACCGAGTCCGCTCCCGTGCACGAGGGGAGTCTCCTCGCCCTCGCGGAGGATGGCCCGTTCGTGTTCGGGGACGCCCGGCCCTCGGTCGGCGACGGAGAGTTCGAGGAACTCCCCGGAGTCGGAGCGACGCGCCCGGAGGAGAACCCTCGGTTCGTCGTCGTCGTCGTGTTTGACGCCGTTCTCGCAGAGTTCTTCGACGGCGGCGTGCAGTCGGTCCGAGACGGGCAGGTCGGGGTCGACGTCTATCTCCGTCTCCACCGTGGCCGAGAGGTACGCCAACTCGACGTTCGTCTGCGTCTCGTGGATTATCTCGCCGACCGGACGGGTTCCGGCGGGCGCCTCCTCGAACAGGTGCTCTATCTCCTTTGCCTTCTCCGTGAGGTCTAACCAGCGTTCGACCGTCCGGCCGATGACCCGCGCAGACTCCCGAACGTCTGCGTCGTCCGAGCGGAGTAACATCTCCGTGTGCCCGTACAGCACGTTCAGGTCGTTTCTGATGTTGTGCCGCATCACCCGGTTGAGGATCTGTACGTGTTCCTCCCGCCGCTTTCGCTCCGTCACGTCCACGTAGAGGGCGGCCACGCCCTCGGTGTCGTCGCGGCGGGGAACCGCGTGAACCACCGTGTGGACGACGGTGCCGTCGCGGGCGAGGAGTTCGCGTTCCGCGCGGTCGAACTCCCCGCGAAGCGCGCGTTCGTACCCGCCGTAGAGACTCTCGGCGGAGTCGGGCGCGTAGAACTCCCCGAGGGGTCGTCCGAGGACGTCCTCCCTCTCGTGGCCGAGTCTGGAGGCGAACCGTTCGTTGCAGTCCTCGATAACCGGCTCTCGTCCGTTCGAGGGGCCGGGGCGAGTGACGACGAACATCACCGGGAGGTGGTCGAACAGGTCCTCGGCCCGGCGTGAGTGGGGATTCTCGTCCACGGGTACCACCGTACTGTTCCGGAATCTGCCTGTCACACGATTAATCTTTCCGACGAGTATCAAAGTCGAGTTTCGGAGCGCGCGGCGGAACTCGGGGGCGGCGCCCACGGGACAACCCACGTAGTTTTTAATACCCCAGTGTGTAGCCCCACATACCGAGATTCCCGCGGGTAAGTGCGGCGGTTGCGACCGCCGCACGCGGGACCGACGACCGACGCGCTGTAAGACGCCGGGGCCGTTCGGTCCCGACGGGTCCGCGCCGCCGATTTGCGGCGGCGCGGCGTCCGCCGGCGGGACTTTACGTGAGCAACCGCGCCACGCCTGTGGCTTTCAATGCTCGGACCAACCATGGAAATCGAAATTGCGACAATCGGCGGATACGAAGAAGTCGGTCGACAGATGACGGCCGTTCGCGCGGGCGACGACGTCGTCGTCTTCGACATGGGCCTGAACCTGTCTCAGGTCCTGATCCACGACAACGTGGAGACCGAAAAGATGCACAGCCTCGACCTCATCGACATGGGTGCGATTCCGGACGACCGCATCATGTCGGACTTAGAGGGCGACGTGAAGGCCATCGTGCCGACGCACGGCCACCTCGACCACATCGGCGCCATCTCGAAACTGGCGCACCGCTACGACGCGCCCGTCGTGGCCACGCCGTTCACCATCGAACTGGTGAAACAGCAGGTCGAAGGCGAGAGCAAGTTCAACGTCGGCAACGACCTCGTGAAGATGAGCGCCGGCGAGACGATGTCCATCGGAGACTCGGGACAGGTCGAGTTGGAGTTCGTCCACGTCACTCACTCCATCATCGACGCCATCAACCCCGTCCTCCACACGCCGGAGGGAGCGGTCGTCTACGGTCTCGACAAGCGGATGGACCACTCGCCGGTCCTCGAAGACCCCATCGACATGAAGCGCTTCCGCGAGATCGGTCGCGAGGGTGAGGGTGTCCTCTGTTACATCGAGGACTGCACCAACGCGGGCCGGAAGGGCCGGACGCCCTCCGAGTCCGTCGCGCGCCGTCACCTCAAGGACGTGATGACGAGCATCGAGGATTACGACGGCGGCATCGTGGCGACGACGTTCTCGTCGCACATCTCCCGCGTCTCCTCGCTCATCGAGTTCGCCAAGGACATCGGGCGGCAACCCGTCCTGCTCGGCCGGTCGATGGAGAAGTACTCCGGCACCGCAGAGCGCCTCGGATTCGTGGACATCCCGGACGACGTGGGCATGTACGGCCACCGCAAGTCCGTCGACCGGACGTTCAAGCGCATCATGAAGGAGGGCAAGGAGAACTACCTGCCCATCGTCACGGGCCATCAGGGCGAACCGCGCGCGATGCTCACCCGGATGGGCCGCGGCGAGACGCCGTACGAACTGGACGAGGGCGACAAGGTCATCTTCTCGGCGCGGGTCATCCCGGAGCCGACCAACGAGGGGCAGCGCTACCAGTCCGAACGCCTCCTGAAGATGCAGGGCGCCCGCATCTACGACGAGATACACGTCTCGGGGCACCTTCGCGAGGAGGGCCACTACCAGATGCTCGACGCGCTCCAACCCCAGCACGTCATCCCCGCCCACCAGAACCTCAAGGGCTTCGCGCCGTACGTCGACCTCGCGGAGTCGCAGGGGTACGCGCTGGGCCGTGACCTTCACGTCACGCGCAACGGGAACATGATTCAGCTGGTGGAGTAAGATGAACTCGGAAGCGACGGAGGAACGGGTGCTCGAAGCGGTCCGACAGCGACGCGAACTCGTCAACGAGGCGCTGGACGAGGACATCCCGCTGGAGGAGCCCGAACGGCTCTACGAGGCGACCCGCTACCTGCTTCAGGCGGGCGGCAAGCGCCTCCGGCCGACCGTGACGCTCCTCACTGCCGAAGCGCTCGCGGACGTCGAGCCGCTCTCGACGGACTACCGCGCGTTTCCGACGCTCGACTCCCGCGAGATCGACGTGATGACGGCCGCCGCGAGCATCGAGGTCATCCAGTCGTTCACGCTCATCCACGACGACATCATGGACGACGACGACCTCCGTCGCGGCGTCCCCGCAGTTCACAAAGAGTACGACACCGAGACGGCAATCCTCGCGGGCGACACGCTCTACGCGAAGGCGTTCGAGCTGATGACCCACACGGGGGCCGACCCCGAGAACGGGCTCGAAGCCGTCCGGATGCTCGCGACGACCTGCACCCAAATCTGCGAGGGACAGGCGCTCGACGTCGAGTTCGAGCGACGCAGCGAGGTGTTGCCCGACGAGTATCTGGAGATGATAGAGCTGAAGACCGCCGTCCTCTACGGCGCGGCGGCGGCGACGGCTGGCGTCCTCATGGGCGCGAGCGACGACGTGGTCGAAGCGCTCTACCGGTACGGCATCGACTCCGGCTGCGCGTTCCAGATACAGGACGACGTGCTCGATCTGACGGTGCCCTCGGAGAAACTCGGCAAACAGCGCGGGTCGGACCTCGTCGAGAACAAGGAGACGATCATCACGCTCCACGCCCGCCAGCAGGGCGTCGACGTGGACTCGCTTCTCGACGTCTCGGGCGTCGAGGACGTGACCGAGGAGGCGGTCGAGGAGGCCGTCGCCGAACTCGACGACGCCGGCTCCATCGACTTCGCCCGCGAGAAGGCCCACGAACTGACCGACCGGGCGAAGAACCACCTCGAAGTCCTCCCGGACAACGAGGCGCGGTCGCTCCTGCGCGACATCGCGGACTACCTCATCACGCGCGGCTACTGACCCGGCGGCACGGGTCGGTTTTTCGCCGCTGGATGCGGCGCCGGCGGCACATCGAAGCTATATACCGAAGCCACGTGACTACCGCGTATGGCCGACGCACTGACCGTCGTCCGGCGGCGACGGCGCATCCTCGAGTACCTCTGCGAAGGTGCGGCACCGAAACGCGACATCGTGGCGACGACGGACTCCTCGCGTTCGACGGTGAACCGCGCCATCTCGGAACTCTCCTCGCTCGGTCTGGTCGAACGGGTCGACGGCGGCTTTCGGACGACGACGCCCGGCCGACTCTCCTTGGACGTGGTGACGGAGACGTCGGAGACGATGCGGACGATACGCGAGTCCAGCGACGTGCTCTCGAACATCCCGCTGGAATCGTGCGTCTCCCACCGGTTTCTCGTCGGCGCGGACGTCGTCACCGGCGATTCGGCCGCGCCGTACTCCGGCATCGACGACGCGTTCGACAGACTGCGGCGCGCTGACCGCGCCCGCGGGTTCGGCGTCGCCGACAACGACCCGCGGTGGACGCAGACGCTCCACGAACGGGCCACCGAGGGGTCGTTGTCCGTGGACGTCGCCATCACCCGCCCGATGGCGAAGTACGCCCTCGACCGGTACGACGACAGGGCCGCGGAGTACTTCGCCGCCGACGACTACCGGGTCCGCGTCTGCGAGTCGCTCCCGTTCGGGATGTTCCTCTTCGACGTCGAGGACCGAACGGTGGCGCACCTCCTCGTCCACGACGAGGCGGGGTCGTTCATCGCGCAGGTCGAAAACGACCGCCCCGACGCCGTCGAGTGGGCCGAGGCGCGGTTCGCCGAACGGTTCGAGGCGGGCGTGCCGCTTTCGGAGTTCACCGAGTGAGCGAGCGCGAAACCCATAAGCGTCTCAGCGTGCTATTGCGTACCGTACCCCTGCCCGTGTGTCCCCAATCCGGGCCTGTTTTTACCCGCGGCGAAGAATCGAACGCCAATGGACGACGAGTTACGCGAACGCGTCGAGCGAGCGGCCGAGAAGCACGCCCTGCTCAACGCGGTCAAGTACGAGAGCGACGCCGACGTGGGCGCGGTGATGGGTCCGCTCATGGGCGAGAACCCGGAGTTCCGCCCCCACGGTGACGAGATTCCGGGAATCATCGGCGGCGTCGTCGGGCGAGTCAACGACCTCTCGACGGCGGAGAAGCGCGACCGACTGGCGGAACTCGCGCCCGAGGAACTCGCGGAACTCGAAGCCGAAGAGGAGGAAGACGAGACGGTGCTTCCGGACCTGCCGAACGCCGACGAGTACGACGAAGTGCGGATGCGCGCGGCCCCGAACCCGAACGGCCCGTGGCACATCGGCCACGCGCGGATGCCCGCGGTCATCGGGACGTACAAAGACCGCTACGACGGGTCCTTTATCGTCCGCTTCGACGACACCGACCCCGAGACGAAGCGCCCCGACTTGGACGCCTACTACGCCATCCTCGACGACGTCGAGTACCTCGGCTTCGAACCGGACGACGTAATCCTCGCCTCCGACCGGGTGGAAACCTACTACGACTACGCCCGCGAACTCATCGAGTCGGGCGGCGCGTACACCTGTTCGTGCTCGGGCGAGACGTTCTCGGAACTGAAGAACGACGGCGAGGCCTGCCCTCACCGGGACAAAGACCCCGAGACGACGATGGCGGAGTTCGAGGAGATGGTCGCGGGCGAGTACGACTCCGGGGAGATGGTCCTCCGGGTGAAGACGGACATCGAGCACAAGAACCCCGCCCTCCGCGACTGGGTGGCGTTCCGCATTGTCGATACGCCGCACCCGCGCGAGGAGGCCGCAGAGTACCGCGCGTGGCCGATGCTCGACTTCCAGTCCGGCGTGGACGACCACCTCACGGGCGTCACCCACATCATCCGCGGCATCGACCTGCAGGATTCGGCGAAGCGCCAGCAGTTCGTCTACGACTACTTCGACTGGGAGTACCCCGAGGTCATCCACTGGGGGCACGTCCAAGTCGACGAGTACGACGTGAAACTCTCCACCTCGACCATCAAGGAACTCGTCGAGGAGGGGAAACTCGACGGGTGGGACGACCCGCGCGCGCCGACCCTGAAGAGTCTCCGCCGCCGCGGCATCCGCGGGGAGGCCATCGTCGAGGCGATGGTCGGCCTCGGCACGTCCACCTCCAACGTCGACCTCTCGATGTCGGCCGTCTACGCGAACAACCGCGACATCGTGGACGACGAGGCGGACCGCTACTTCTTCGTCCGCGAGGGCGAGGTGTTCGCACTCGACGGCGGTCCGGACGCGGGCCACCCCGCACTCCACCCCGACCACGAGGAACGCGGCGACCGGACCGTTCCGGCCGAGGGCGGCGTCGCCGTCGAGTCGGAGGACGCGCCCGCGGAGGGCGAACGCGTCTGGCTGAAAGGCTACGGGTGCGTCCGCCGCGAGGGCGACACCTTCGTCCACACCGACGACAGCATCGAGGCGGTTCGCTCCGGCGAGGTGGACGTGATTCACTGGGCCCCCGCCACGGAGAACGTCCCCGTCCGCATGCGGACGCCCGACGGCGACGTGGTGGGCGTCGCCGAACCCGACTTCGCCGAGACGGCGGAAGACGAAGTCATCCAGTTCGAGCGTCTCGGATTCGTCCGCGTGGACGGCCACGACGGCGACTCCCGCGACGTTGACGAGACGCAGGGCGTCTCGTCAGCCAACCGGAACGCGGAGCGTTCCGGTAACGCGGAGGGCGACGAATCGGTCGTCTACTGGGCGCACAAGTAGGCGACAGCCCTTTTCTTTTCTCCGCGGCGCGTACCGTCGCACGTGACCCTCGTAGACCTCACCCGTCGAGTCGAATCCGGGATGCCCGTCTACCCCGGCGACCCCGCCGTGACCGTCGAACCGCACGCCGACTTCGAGACGGACGGCTACCGCGTCTCCCGACTCGAACTCGGGACGCACGCCGGAACGCACGTGGACGCCCCCTCGCACACCGAACCCGACGGCGACTCTCTGGACGCGTTCGACGCCGAGGATTTTCGGTTCGACGCGCGACTCGTCGACTGCCGCGACGCGGGCGAAAACGGGACGATAGGCCCCGACGCGGTGCCGGACGACCCGGACGCGGAGATGGTCGTCTTCCGTACCGGGTGGGAGGCGGAGTGGGGGACCGACCGGATGACCGACCACCCGGCCCTCGCGCCCGAGACGGCGCGCCTCTGCGCCGAACGGGGGTACGCGGTGGCGACGGACGCGTTGAGCCCGGACCCGACGGGCGGCGAGGGCGTGCCCGCCCACCGCGCGATACTCGGGGCGGGACTCCTCGTCGTAGAGAACCTCCGCAACCTCGACGCCGCGCCGGAGGCGTTCGAGTTGCTGGCGTTGCCGGTGCGCGTCGACGCGGACGGCGCGCCGGTTCGCGCCGTCGCGCGGGTTTAGAAGAAGAGGACGAAGAGGAACGCGACGAGCATCGACGCCGTGAGGAGAATCTGCACCGCGGTGGAGGCGAGGACGCCCACCGTCGCGTAGAGGGCGGCCTTCCCGCTCTGTTCGGCGTTCTGGTTCCGGACGAACTCGGCGACGAACACGGTGACGGCGATGCCGACGAGGAACCCGACCGGTCCGGTCACGAACAGGAGGACGAACCCGACGACGACGGCGATACCCGTCGTCAGCGTCGACGCGCCCGCCGCCTTGGCGGCGACTGCGCCGCCCGCGTAGTCGACGATGACGGTGACGATACCCACCAGAACCAACGCGACGAAGACGGGGAGGCTCGGGTCCGTGAACCCAGTGGACCACCAGTAGAGCAGTACCCCGGACAGCGAGAGCAGTGCGCCCGGAACGAGGGGGGCGACGGTTCCGACGACGCCGAGGACGAGGAGAGCCAACGCGAGCAACGCGATGGGTGTGACTGCCATAGTCGGAGGTGGGCCGCCTGCGGCATAACGCCGGTGCCCGTCCGCGCGGACGAAGCGATTCGGAGCATGATTTAAGACCGTCACGATAGTTTGTTATGGTATATCATGCCTATCGACCCGAACTTCGAGACGAACCGCGAGAGAGTGGGCGAGGAGAACGGAGTCACCGTGTGGGGGCCCGTAGACCCGCCGGAACAGCTCGGCATCCACGGCACGCACGTCGCCGTCGATTACGACATCTGCATCGCGGACGGGGCCTGTCTGGAGGACTGCCCGGTGGACGTGTTCACGTGGGTGGACTCGCCCGGCCACCCCGAATCCGAGATAAAGGTCGAACCGACGCACGAGGACCAGTGCATCGACTGCATGCTCTGCGTGGACGTCTGTCCGGTGGACGCCATCGACGTGGACCCCGGACGCGCCGGGCGAACCTGACGCCGCATCTCGCCCGTTTTCCGTCCGCCGACGCGTTCCCCTCGTCCTCCCGACGGTGACTGTTTCGAATACCTCACAAAAGACTATTAGAAATACGTGGTGGCAATTATCGTGTGAGGAATTAACAATGCACGTAGTCACCCTGACCAAAGGCGTCCCCGACTTCCGAGAGGGGCAGGTGTCGTTCGACGAAGACGGCCACCTCGAACGCGGGAAGACACCGACGGTGATGAACCCGAACGACGCGCACGCCCTCGACGCCGCCCTGCAGACGCACGTCCGCCACGGGGGGCGGATGAGCGTCGTGAGCATGGGACCGCCGGGGTACAAGGAGGTGCTTCGGGAGGCGATGGAGACGGCGTACGCCGACGACTTGCTTTTGGTCTCCGACCGGGAGATGGCCGCGGCGGACACGTGGGCGACGGCAATCACGCTCAGCACCGGCATCGAGAGGCTCGGCGACCCCGACGTCGTGTTCGCGGGGTTCAAAACCGCCGACGGGGAGACGGGCCACACCGGCCCGCAGACGTCGTGGTGCCTCGACATGCCCCTCGTGACGCACGTCGTTTCGATGGACGTCGACGAGGAGGCGGGCACCCTCCGGGCGGAACGCCTCGTCGAGGGCGACATCGCGGAGGTGGAGACGGTCGAACTGTCGCTTCCGGCGTTCGTCGTCGCCGACCCCGAGTTCGAACCGACCTACCGCACGGCGGCGCACAGACTCACGCTGAAGGACAAACGCGCCGAGGCGAAGTCCCGCATCGAGGAGTACGAGGAGTACCTGACGGTGTGGGACCACGCCGACCTGAATCTCGACCCCGACTACATCGGACTCGACGGGTCCCCGACCATCGTCTCCTCGGTTGATCCCATCCCCAAACCGCCCGCCGAACGCGAGGCGACGATGGTGGACCCCGAGGACGCCGAGGCGATGACGGAGGTTCTCGAAACGATGCAACCGTTGGCCGACACCGACGCGGCGGCCGCGGGGGGTGACTGACCGTGCCCGCAATCGACCCCGGCGAGTACGAGATATCCGCGCTCGGCCCCGAACTCCGGGAGATAGAGGACGCCGAGGAACTGCGGGAGATACTCGCGGCCGAACGCGACGGGAAGGACCGCGACGCCGTGATTTCGCTGATAGAGAGCCGAATCGAGAAGTTCCAGGGCGACGACGAGGAGACGGACGCCGACGCCCTCGATCTGACGGAGATGAGCACCGCGGAAGTCGGCAACGCCATCACCGACATCGACGACCCGGCGGAACTGGAGTCCATCCTCGAACGCGAGGAGGCCGGCGAGGACAGAGACGGCGTCAAGCGCCTCGTGGAGAACCGTCTCGACTCCGTGCAGGGAAGCGAGGAGGGCGAACGTGAGGCGCGGAAACCGCCCGAGGAGCGACACCCCGAACTCGACCACCCGACGAACGACAAACGGCACGTCCGGGCGTTGGAGGGCGGCGTCTACCGCGACATGTGGGTGTACTGCGAGACGCAGGCGGGCGAACTCGTGGACGTCTCGAAGGAGATGCTCGGGAAGGCCCGCGAACTGATGGACGACTACAACGAGGCGTACGGGGAGAGCGAACGCGTCGTGGCCGTCCTCGTCGGCGACCACGTGGAGACGCACACCGAGGACGTGATAGCCTACGGCGCGGACGTCGTCGTCTACCACGAGGACCCGCGACTGTCGCGCTTCCAGCACAAGCCGTACACGGAGATATTCTGCGATATGGCCCGCGCGGGCGCGACGCACGAGGACGGCGAGGCCCGCGGCGGGAGAGACGAGGCGTGGCGCGACTACGACAAACCGCGGTACGTCCTCTTCCCGGCGACGAACAACGGCCGGGACCTCTCGGCGTTGGTGCAGGCCGAGTTGGATTCGGGTCTCGCCAGCGACTGTTCGGGCCTCTACATCGAAGACGAGGTGATATCGAACCCCGTCAAGACCGGCGCGGCGGGCGACAAGAAGCAGTTCGAACGCGTCCTGCACATGAAGCGGCCGGACTTCTCGGGGTTCGAGTACTCGACTATCCTCTGTCTGGACAACCCCGAGAGGGAGTTCCACCCGCAGGGGGCGTCCGTCATCCCCGGCAGTTTCGACGTACCCGAACCCGACGCCGAACGCGAGGGCGAGGTCATCGAGCACGACATCTCACTCGACGACGAGTGGTTCCGCGTCTCCGTCACCGACTACGACCGGTTAGACGAGGGCGTGGACCTGACCGGAAACGACGTCGTCGTCGCCGTCGGGCGGGGCATCGGCGAGGCGCCGACCCGCGGGATGGAACTCGCCGTCGAACTCGCAGACCAGTTCGAGAACGCCGACGTGGGCGTCTCCCGCGGCATCGTCACCGGATCCTACCAGTTCGAGGGCCACGTCGAGCAGTACACGACCGAGGACCGCCAAATCGGCGAGACGGGACAGGTCGTCGCCCCGGACCTCTACATCGCGGCGGGCATCTCGGGGGCCGTCCAGCACAAAGTCGGCATGGACGAGTCCGAGACCATCGTCGCCGTCAACACCGACCCGGAGGCGCGCATCCGCGACTTCTCCGATTACTTCGTCGGGGGCGACCTGTTCGAGGTGCTCCCCCGACTGACGGCGGCGTTGAAGGAGGGGCGCGCGGACTTCGCGTCCGTCGCCGCCGCGGGCGACGCCGCCGCCACCGACGGCGGCCGACGGCCCGATTCACACGCGGACGCGCGGCCGACGGGAGGTGAGGCCGATGAGTGAGACGCCGAGCGAACACTACGAAGCCGTCGTCGTCGGCGCGGGGCCGGGCGGGGCCGCCGCCGCCGCGGCACTCGCGAACTACGGCGTCGAGACGTTGGTGCTCGAACGCGGCGTCGAGGCGGGGTCGAAGAACGTCTCCGGCGGCCTCATCTACGCCGAGGAGTCCGCGCCGTACACGATAGACGACCTGTTCGAGGGGTTCCGCGAGGAGGCGACCGAACGCCCCGTCACGCGCTACTACATCCACAACGTCGCCGGCGAGACGGTGGAGACGTTCGACATCACCTCGCTTCACGACCACGACACCGAGTGGTGCGACTCCGTCCTCCGGCGGAAGATGGACTCGTGGCTCGAAGACCGGGTCCACGAGATGACCCGGGAGACGGGCGGCGGCCTGTTGACCGACGTGCGCGTGAACGGACTGCTCCGGGAGGACGGCGAGATAGTCGGCGTCACCTGCGACGAACTCGACCCGATACGCGCCGACGTGGTCATCGCCGCCGACGGGGTGAACTCCGAACTCGCCCGCGACGCCGGGTTGATGGACTGGGAGGAGCCCGAAGAGTGGTACCAAGGCGTCAAGGCCGTCGTCGATATGCCCGAAGACGCCGTCGAGGACCGCTTCGCCGTCAAGCGGGACACCGGCGTGGCGCACCTGTTCTCGGGTGACCTGTTCGACGGCGTCCGCGGCGGCGGGTTCCTCTATACGAACCGCGATAGCCTCTCCGTCGGGACGGTGTTTCACCTCGACAGCCTCGTCGCCCGCGAGGCGGAACCGCACGAACTCCTCGATTCCCTGCTGACGCACCCCTTGCTGGCGAAGTGGTTGGGCGGTGACTACCGCGAACGCGAGTACAGCGCGAAACTCGTCCCCGACTCGAAGAAGGTGGCCCTGCGGGAACCCCACCGGGGGAGACTCCTCCTCGTCGGCGACGCGGCGGGGCAGATGCAGGCGCAGGGGCCCATCATCAAAGGGATGAACCACGCCGTCACCGCCGGCGCACTCGCGGGCGAGGCGTTCGGGAAGGCGAAGGCCGGCGGGAAGCCCGAACTCGCCGGGAAGCTGTACGCGAAGAAACTCCGCGACGAGGGCGTGATGGCGAAACTCCGCCCCCGAGGGTACGACGCCGTCCGACGCATCGGCGAACGCGAACGCGCGACCGAACTGCTGGACGGCGTGCTCACCTCGTCCGTCGGTCGGTTGGGCGTGCGGGCGTTGTCCGGGCGACTCGAAGGACTGTACGCGTCGCCGACGCTCTCGACGCTCATTCCGGACACCCGGACGCCGTACGTCACCCTCCCGACGGTCATCGCCGAGGAGTTGGGGACGCGCGTCACGGACAGGAACCGAATCGCCCCGCCGAGCCTCGAAGAGCGAATCGGGGAACTGACGTACGACACCGACGTGGGGAACCCTCACATCGAACTCCGCGATAACTCCTACGAGGCCAGCGGAGACGCCGTGACGGCCTGTCCGGTCAGCGCCGAGGACTTCGGCGGCGGCTGTTACCGCGAGGAGGTGATTCGGACGAACGGCGACGAGGAACGCGTCGTCAGCCTCGACACCCAACCCTGCGTCGAGTGCGGCACCTGCGCCGTCGTCGCCGACACGGAGTGGACGCACCCCGCCGGCGGCAAGGGCGTCCTGTTCGAGGAGGGCTGAGCCGATGCCGACGGACGACGGACCCGACGCGTCGGGGGCGGCGGAGTCGCCCGAGGCGTCGCCGTTCGCCGGGCGAATCCGCGAACTCGCCGCGGAAGCCCGACGCGCACGGGAGGCGTTCGACCCGCCCGGAGACGGTCAGCGGTCCGAACGGGCGCTCGAGTGCGCCAGAGACGGCGTCGGACCGGTCGTCGCCGTCTACGTCGAGGCGCGGACGGCGGCGCGGCCCGTCGCGTTCTCCGCCGAGGAGCACCGACTGCTCCGCCGAGCGCTGAACGACTGGCTCGGCCTCTACGCGCGGTGTCACGGCGTCGAACTCGACGCCGACTTCTCCGTGCGGGCGGCGGCGGAACTGCTCGTCGAGACGCGCGACGCGCGGGACACCGCCCGACTACTCACGCGCGTCCCGGAGCGGTAGCGAGCCGTCCGCTCCGGGCGAAATTCACACCTTAACGAATAAATGTTATGGTTCGCTGTGTGGTATTTGATGGCATGGAAGTAACGGAGGCGCTGAACTTCGACCACGGGGACCGCAAAGACATCTACGAGTACATCGAAAGCCACGGAATCGTCCGCGAGGAGGACCTGCGGCGGAGCCTCAACTTCGAACCGGGTGCGTTGGGCGCGCACCTGACCGTCCTCCGGCGCGACGGCTACGTCCGGAAGGTAGACGACAAACTCGAAGTCGCCTACCAGCGAGACGACGCCGAAACCCACGAGGCCGACGACGGCACGGAGTACACCATCCGGATGGCCCAAGAGGTGGACTTAGACAGTCTCGTGGACGCGATCCGCGAGGTGGCCGAGGAGGGGACGTACATCGAAGCGGAGACGGTGGCCGACGTGGTGGACCACGAGGAGGTCATCATCCGCCACAACGACGTGCGCTCGCGGATGTTCTTCGTCGCCACCGTGGGCGACGAACTCGTCGGGTGGGTCCACCTGGACTTACCGGAGACGACCAAACTCAGCCACACCGCCGTCCTCACCGTCGGCGTGCGCTCGGAGCACCGCGGGTCCGGTATCGGCTCGGCCCTCCTCGAACGCGGCATCCGCTGGGCGCGAGAACACGAGTTCGAGAAACTGTACAACAGCGTTCCCGCGACGAACGAGGAGGCCATCGACTTCCTCGCGTCCCACGACTGGGAGACGGAGGCTGTGCGGGAGGGCCACTACAAGATAGACGGCGAGTACGTCGACGAGGTGATGATGGCGGTCGAACTGCGCTGAGACCCTACCGCCACGTCTCCTCCGCGCCGTCCAACGGTTCGGCGACCACGCCGTCGCGTTGGACTAACGCCCGCCCGTGGGCCGCACAAACGTCCCTGTCCTCGTCCCACGGGACGTACAACCTGACGGACGCCTCGTTCTCGCAGCCGGGTTCGCTGCACGTCGCCATGGAGGCGACTACGACGCCGAGACGCTTCGGTGTACCGTCCGACCCGACGAAATCGGCTCAGTCGGTGAACCGCGCGCGCTCCTCGCGGGCGCTCTCGGGGCCGTACTCGTCCACGAGCGGTTTGTACGCGTCGCCGAGCGCTCGCATGCACTGCCCCTGCGAGACGTAGCCGAGTTCCTCGGAGACGGGCGTCCACGGGCGGCCCTGCAGGACCTTCCGGACGAGCAGTCGCTCCTCGCGGGCGTCGAGTTCGACCCGGTCCGGAGAGAGGAGGTGCGCGAGTGCGAGTCGCCGGAACGCCTCGGGCGCGGCGCTGTAGATGCCGGGACCGTACGACGCCCCGACGACGACGCGCCACTCGCGGTCCGACAGCGACGGGGAGACGTCCGCCTCGCAGGCGCGAAGCGCCGCCCGCGCCACGTCGGGCTCTACGTCCCGCAGGGGGTCCGAGAGGACGGCGACGATTCGGTCGATGAAGTACGAGGCGTGCCTGTCGCGGAGGGCTTCACCCGCCTCCGAGAGGGGAAGGAGCATGAGCGCGGAGTACTCGCCGCTGGTGTCGTTTCTCGTCGTCGAGAGGTGGACCGTCGAGTAGCCGTTCGCCGCCCAAAAGGAGAGCAGTTCCGGCGTCGCGCCGTAGCCGACGCCGAGGTAGTCCGCCCGCCCCGCGAACTCCCGCCGCACCGCCGTCAGCAGTCGCGAGCCGAGTCCGCGGGAGCGAACGGCGTGGTGGGTGGCGATGCGCATCACGCGGTAGCCGACGGGCACGCCCGCCTCCTCGTCGCGGAGTTGGCTGGTGAACACGTCCGGGAGCATGTTCCCGCGGACGCGAGCGCCCTCGTACATCGCTCGGCGCGTCTCCGCGTCCAACCCGCCCTCGCGGGCGAGGAGGGCGACGCTGACGACGTGGCCCTCGTGGCAGAGTGCGCGGAGTTCGAGGTTCGGCGCGTCCAACAGGCGCGCCAAGTCGTTCGGCTCCGTCCGGTAGTGCGCGAACACGAGGAGGCCGAACGCCTCCGACAGCAGGTGGTCGTCCGCGAGGAGTTCTTCGGGGGAGACGGCGCGGTACTCGACTGTTTCTGGCGTCGCGTCCTCGACGAGTGGGTCCACCGGCGGGCGCGCGTCGAGGAGGAGCGCGCGGAACGCCCACGTCTCCACCGGGTCGCCCCGGGCGTAGCGAATCGGCTCGTCCAAGGCGGCGTCGGTGACGGTGAAGTCGCTCTCGGCCAGTCTGTCGCGGAAGCGAACCGAGAAGCCCCGCCCCGCGCCCTCGTAGCCGTGCACGGTGGTGAAAAAGCCCGCCGCGGGCGCGTCGAGGAACGACGAGAGGAGGCGCACGGGGAGCGCCGCCGCCTCGTCCACGAGGACGGCGTCCGGGTCGTCCGGGAGCGTCGCCGCCGTCGGGGGGTCCGAAAAGCGGACGCGCCCGCCCTCCGCGCCCGCCTCCGCGTTCGCCCGCAGGACGTGACGCTCCTCGTCGTGATCGCCGGACTGCGTCTGGCGGCCCGCCGAGGTTCTCTCGGCGGAGTCGGCGAGTGCGCCGAGGTCCGACAGGAGCGTCTCCGCGCGGACGAACACCTCCTCGGCGCTCCGGTACGACGGCGCGGTCACCAGCACGTCGCGCCCCTCGGCGGCGAGGGAGGCGGCGGCTAACCCGGCGGCGGCGGACTTCCCCCGCCCGCGGTCCGCCTCGACGACCACCGCCTCGCCCGGGTCGGCGAGGCGTTCCAAGGAGCGGAGCGTCCGCGATTGGTCCCCGGTCAGGCAGGACTCGTAGGCGAGGCGGGGGAAGCGACGCTCGCGTTCGCGCGGAACCGACGGCGACCGGTCGCCAACGTCGGGCGGCGACGGGGCCGACCCGTCGCGTTCGACGACGCCCTCGTCTACGTTCGCTATCGCCACGCCGGGGTGGTCTCGGAGCGTCGAGACGAGGCGTTCGCGGAACCGGCCGGTCACGTCCGAGACGGAGAACGGCGGGACGGCGAGCGATTCGTCGAACGACCCCGTTCGGGCGGGCCACTCGTCGAGGGGCGGCGTCAGGAGGACGAACAGGCCGCCGCCGTCCACCGCGCCGACGAGTCGGCCGACGACGTTCGGCGAGAACTCCTCGTGGGCGTCGCAGACGACGGCGGTTCGCGTCGAACCGAGGAGTTCGCCCGCGCGCTTGGGGTGTAGACGCTCGAAGCGAAACCCCTCTCGGGCGGTGACGATAGTCGTCTCGTCGTCCGGAACGTCGGCCCCGTCGAGAACGTCGAAGGCGGCGTCGATGCAGGCGTCCCTGTCGCCCGCGAGGACGACCAGTCGTCGGTGGTTCGCCCGCGTCGCCGCCGCCCGTACCTCGGCGGCGAGGGCGGCGATATCCATGCCCCGCGGTTGTCTGTGACCACGTAAGGCCGTTCCGTTCTCTCCCGTCGGGCGTCTCGACGTCCGCGTCCGGCGGTCGGGTCGCCAACCGCCCCCTCTTTACGGGAGCCTCGGACACGTCATCGCTCGTGTGAAATCGCGGCGACGCGACGGACGGTATCGACCGAAATAGCGCATGCGGCCGAATAACACGGCAGGCGAGCATTGAAAGCGCTTTTATGGGGTCCGACGCTATCGAGGTGTACAGCCTGCCCGGGGTTGATGATTCTCCCCGCCGTCAGGGAAGACCGCGACCAATGTGGTCGGCCGGCGGGGCAGTCGAGCCCGCGAGCAGGATAGGTGAACAACCCATGCCAGTCTACGTAGAATTTGACGTCCCAGCCGACCTCGCAGAGAACGCCCTCGAGGCGCTCGAGGTCGCCCGAGACACCGGTACAGTGAAGAAAGGAACCAACGAGACGACCAAGTCCATCGAGCGCGGCAACGCCGAGCTCGTCCTCATCGCGGAAGACGTCTCCCCCGAGGAGATCGTCATGCACCTGCCCGAACTCGCCGACGAGAAGGGTATCCCGTACATCTTCATCGAGACGCAGGACGAAGTCGGTCAGGCCGCCGGCCTCGAAGTCGGCTCCGCCGCCGCCGCCATCGTCAACGCCGGCGAGGCCCAAGAGCAGGTCGAGGACATCGGCGCGAAGGTCGAGGAACTCCGGTAATCCACCATGAGCGCAGAAGAGACTGCCAGCGACTCGACGTCCGCCGAGGTCATCGAGATCGTTGGCAAGACCGGGATGCACGGCGAGGCCATGCAGGTCAAGTGCCGCATCCGCGAAGGCTCGAATCAGGGCCGGATCATCACGCGCAACGTGCTGGGACCCGTCCGCGAGGGCGACATCCTCCAGCTTCGTGAGACCCAGCGCGACGCCGACTCCATCGGAGGTCAGTAACAATGGTCGAAAAGCGCACGTGCGACTTCAGCGGCGAAGAGATCGAGCCCGGTACGGGCACGATGTACGTGAAGAACGACGGTACCATCCTCCACTTCAAGGACTCGAAGGCCGAGAAGAACTACTTCCTCGGCCGCGAGGCCCGCGACGTGGAGTGGACCGCCGAAGGACAGGCCGCCGGCGGCCCCTCGCAGGAGAACGCTGAAGAATGAGCCACCACGACGAACGCACCTTCGTGATGGTCAAGCCCGACGGCGTCCAGCGCGGACTCGTGGGCGACATCGTCTCCCGATTCGAGGACCGCGGTCTGAAGCTCGTCGCCGGGAAGTTCATGCAGATAGACGACGAGTTGGCGCAGGAACACTACGGCGAGCACGAGGACAAGCCGTTCTTCGATGACCTCGTCGGATTCATCACGTCCGGTCCCGTCTTCGCGATGGTCTGGGAAGGCGCGGACGCGACCCGACAGGTCCGTTCGATGGTCGGCGAGACCGACCCCGCCGAGTCCGCCCCGGGCACCATCCGCGGCGACTACGGGCTGGACCTCGGCCGCAACGTCATCCACGCCTCGGACCACGAGGACGAGGGCGCGAACGAGCGGGAAATCTCGCTGTTCTTCGACGACGACGAACTCGTCGACTACGACCGCGTCGACGAGACGTGGCTCTACGAAGACGCCGGCGACCACTAACCCGCCCCGACGCAGTTTTCTCTTTCGTCCGGTCCGACCGTCGCATCGCTCGGAGCCGCCGGTAACCCTCTCGTCGAAGCGACCGTTCCGCCGCGCTGACGGTCTCTCTCGGGGCAGAAAAACCGTATTCGTTTCGGGCGCAAAACGGGGTTCGATGACGGAACTCGAACTGCTCTTGTGGTTCTTCGCGAGCGCTCTCCTCGCCGGCGGCGTCGCCGTCCTCCTCGTCGCGTCCGTCTTCGCCGTCGCCGCGGCGCGCCTGACGAAGGCGGTGAGTGCGATGCTCGCGCCGACGTCGACGGCGGACCCCGCCGCGATACGCGACGTCGAGACGCACCTCGCGGACCTCCGGAACGCGCCGCGAATCGACAGCGGCGTGGTTCGCCGAGTGGTCCCGGAGGAGCGACGCGGAGCGAGCGATTCGTGGTTCGGGCGCAGGCCGGGCGTCCGGTTCGACGTCGCCCTCCCCCTCGAATCGCCCGACGACCCGGTCGCTTCGGTGTGGGTGCCGACGCCGGACCGCCTCACCGGCGAGACGGAACTCGAACGCGTCGCCGCCGCCTGCGGCGTCGAACCGTCCCGCCTCTCCGACGCCGTCGGCCGGGAACTCCCGTTGACGTACGCCGGCGACGGACAGTGGGTGATTCGGTCGCCGTCGAACGCCGCCGCCGCCGGGACTCCCGAGGCCGAACTCGCCTGAGTCGGGGTGTCGCCCCGCCTCTCGCCGTCAACCCGTCCGGTGTTCTTCGACCACGTCTTCCCACGAGACGGTGCCGCGTGAAGCGATTCGCTCCGGGTGAAGCGCGTCGCTTTCGAGGGCCGAAAGCGCACTCGGGACGTTCGGGTCCAAGCCCCCGAGGACGGACGCGAGGTTGTTCGTCTCCTCCGGCGGTCGGCCGGTGTCCTCGACGGTCTGTTCCGGCGCGTCGCCCTCCTCGTCTGTGACCACGACGCGGTGCACCATGCCGAACGGTTCGTGCGGCGGGCAGTAGAGGTCGTAGACGCCCTCCTCCTCGAAGCGGTAGAGCCAGTACCCGCCGACGGGCACGATGGGCGAAGAGAGGGGTTCGGCCCCGTCGGGGACGCGGTGTTGTCGGCCGTGGCGTTCGTGGTAGGCCGTCACGCCGTGGTCGGGCGATTCCGCGCTGTACAGCACCACGTCGCCCGGACTCACCCGCAGTCCGGCCGGTTCGAAGTGGAAGCCGACAGTCTCGGCCAGCAGTTCCGCGATTTCGCGGACGGTCACCGACTCCGAGGACCCGTCGGGCAGTTGCACCTCCACGTCAGAGTCCGGATTCGACAGTTCGCCCTCGTCTACGGACCCGTCTGCCACTGCCTCGTTGACGTTTTGGAGCGTCGTCTCCGAGAGCGCTCCCTGTCCGCCGACGGCGAGCAACAACTGCGGGAGGTCCGTGTACATCTCGACTTCGTGGGAGGGGCGGACCGACTTCGCGAACGCCTCGAAGCAGTCCTCCGACGCCTCGCCGAGGCAGGGACTCTCCGCCGCGGAGGGGTACCCGAAGACGGGGTCGATGTCCTTCGGGTTCTGCGGCGCGACGGGTCCGTCCGACCCCTTCGAATCGTCGCCGCCGTCGCCGTGTCCGTCGCCTCCCGCCGCCGTCCCCGCACCGAGCGAAAGCGCCGTCGATGCGCCGGCGACGCGAAGCACCGTCCGCCGCGGAAATTGTCTCTTTTCCGAGCATTCCCGTGCGTCGTCCGCCGTACCGCGTTCGTCTCTCTGAGGTGGCATCCCACGCCGAACATGATTTTTGAATCACATAACCGTACGCATGCTACCAACTGGATGACATTCTCGCCGAGTCGTACCGTCGGGGAGGCGGCGCGGAGACGAGAGCGCAGAAAGAAAGCGACGGGCGTGCGGTTCGGGTTAGTCGGCCTTCGGCGTCGCCGCGACGTCGATTTCGCCTTCGTCGAGTTCCGCTTCGACTTCGCGGGCGGCTTTCACCATGTTCTCCATCTTCCGGTAGGCGACTTCGCGGGGGAGGAGTTTCACGCCGCAGTCGGGCGAGACGGTGAGTTTCTCCGGCGGGACGACCTTCAGACCCTGCTTGATGTTCTCCTTTATCTCCTCGACGGACTCCACCTCGGCGGTGTGGACGTCCACGACGCCGAGTGCGAGGTCCGGTTCGAACTCGGGGTCGGTGAACACGTCTATCTGCTCGTAGCCGCCGTTGCACAGTTCCACGTCGAACTCGTCGATGGGGAAGTCGTTGAGTTCGGGGTAGATGCGGGAGTAGTCGCCGTAACAGACGTGGAGGCCGATGCGAACCTCGTCGTCGATGCCGTCGACGATGCGTTCGAGACACTCGCCGACGATGGCGTGGTCGTCGGGCGTCGTCGCGAGGGCGGGTTCGTCTATCTGGATGTAGCGCGCGCCCGCCTCGACGAGTTTCTCGACTTCCGTGTTCACGAGGTCCGCGAGGTCGTAGGCGAGGTCCTCCTCGGTGTTGTACGCCTCGTTGAACGACCAGCGAGCGAGGGTGTACGGGCCGGTGATGGGCACCTTCACGGGCTTCTCGGCCACGTCGGAGGTGAACTCGAACTCGTCGACCAACCACGGTTCGTCGTACTCGACTTCGCTCGCGACGGAGGGTTTGTCGAAGTAGTTGTGCCCCCACACCTTCACCGGGCCGTTGAACTCGTAGCCGGGGATGCGGTGGGCGAAGTACTCGACCATCTCCTCGCGGCGCATCTCGCCGTCGACGACGGTGTCGAGGCCCGCGTTCTCGTGTTCGTGGGTGATGACGCGCGCGGCGTCGTCGTACGCCTCCGCCAAGTCGTCGTCGTCGAACTTCGACTCCTCGTCGTCGGCGAGTTCCTTCGAGCGGTTCAGCCACTTCGGCTTGGGGTAACTCCCGACCACCGTGGTCAGGAGGAAGTGGTCGTTCTCGTGGCCGTTCGGTCGGAACTGCTCGCGGTTGTCCGCGTTTCGTGCCATTACGCCTCCACCTCCGTCTGGAGGTCGGCCGCCTCAGCGAGGACGGCGAGTTTCTCTTGGTGCTTGTTCACGGGTAGGTAGAACGGTTCGGTGTTCGTCGTCAGGTACGTCGTCTCGAACGTCGCCATCTGCACTTGGTCGAGGACCCACTCGACGCGTTCGCGCACCGTCTCGGGGTCTTCGACCAGCGTGTTCTGTCCGTCCACGAGGCCGAGCGAAATCGAGTCTTTCGTCCCGTACTCGTTGATGTTGTACAGCGTCTGCTCTCTGTCGGCCTCGACGAAGTCGAAGCCGATGGCCTCGACGTCGGCGTCCATCAGGTGGGCGTACGTCTTCTCGTCGAACGCCTCCCAGTAGGTGTGGACGACCACGTCGGCGTCCGTCGCGTCGGCGACGGCGTCGACGGCGTCGGGGACGCGTTCGGCGACGTCGTCGTCGGGCGCGTCGGTGACCAGGGAGGGTTCCAGAAGGTACAGCGTCTCGTGGTCGGGGAACGCCTCGACTTCGCCGCCGAGGAACTCGGCGACGGCGTCGAGGAACTCCGCCTCGTCGCCGTAGTGTTCGTCGGAGGCTAGTTCCGCAAGCGAGTACGGGCCGGGGAGGACCGCCTGAAGCGGTTCGCCGTCGAGTCGGTCGGCGGCCGACTCCAGTTCCTCGGCCACGTCGCCGGAGAACGTCAGGTCGCCGACGACGCGGGGGTCACGATAGAAGTTGTTGTTGTCGTAGTAGCGCACGATGCCGCCCGTCTCGACGTTCTCGTGGACGGTGAGGGGGTGTGCGAGCATGTCGTCCCAGCGGAGTTGCCCCTCGACGATGCGGTCCAGACCGGCGTCGAGTTGGTCGTCTACGACCTCGGCGCGGGCGTCCTCGTAGACGGCGACGATGTCGTCGGATTCGTCGCCCGAGATGAGGTCGTGTTTCTGGTGGCCTTTCAGGTCCGAGAGGTCTGTCTTCGCCCAGTCGGGGAGGGGATACAACCCGGGCGTCGTGGCGACGAACTCTGTCATCGTCTCCCCGTTGGAAATGCCGCTGCTTAATATTTGCTAATGCGTCTAATGCTTCCCAGTTATTTTTCCGAGAGCGCGAGGACGCTCAGCGTCTCGAAGGGGTACGACTCGCGGACGACCACGTCGTGGTCGAAGCCCCGCCGTTCGGCCCGTTCGACCACCTCGTCGTAGCCGGTGAGCGAACTCACCAACAGTAGGACGACGCCGTCGGGCGCGAGCACCCGCCCGACGTCGTCGACGAACGGGTCGATGAGTTCCCGGCCCGTCTCGCCGCCCGAGAGGGCGCGTTCCATCCAGTCGGACCACTCGTTGTCGGGGTCCGTCGGGAGGTACGGCGGGTTGAACGCCACGGTGTCGAACGCGCCGTCTGCGAACGGGTCGAGCAGGTTCGCGCGGACCACCTCGATTTCGCCGTGTCCCTCCGAGGCCGCCGCCCGGCCGCGTTCGCGGGCGCTTCGACACGCGTGGGGGTTCACGTCGGTGGCGACGACGCTCTCTACGTCCGCCGCCTCCCTCGCCGCCTGCTCTGCGACCCACCCGGACCCGGTTCCGACCTCCAAGAACCGCCCGCAGCCCCGTTCGACGACGGCCTCCGCCAGCAGTCCGGAGTCCTCGGCGGGTTGATAGACGTCCGTCTCCATCCCTCGTTTCTCGGCCAAGTCCTCGCCCGTCACGACTCCTCACCCCGTCCGTCGGCCGCGCGGGTGTGCGATTGGTCGCGTGGGGCGTCTTCGTCGGCGTCGGGGGCCGGACCCTCGCCGCCCGCGAGGACGAACCCCTCTTTCTCTTCGCGCGCCATGAGTTCCTGTTGCGGGTAGGGTATCTTGATTCCCTCGCGGTCGAACGCCTCCTTGACCGCGCCGACGATGGCCGTCTGCGTCCGCCACTTGCGGCGGGCGCTGGGTCGGTCTATCCACGCGCGGACGCCGAGAAGCACCGCCGAGTCGCCGAACTCCTTGAGGACCACCTGCGGCGACGGGACCGAGAGCACGTCTTCGAGTTCGTCGACGGCCGCTTGGGCCACCTCTGCGGCGTGGTTCGGGTCGACGTCGTAGTCCACGCCGACTTCGACTTCGATGCGGAGTCTCCCCTTCCGACTCCGGTTGACGAGCGTCTCGCCCGAGATAACGTCGTTGGGGACCATCACGTACTCGCCGTCGAACGACTGGATGCGCGTGTTCACGACGGTGATGTCGGTGACGATGCCCTCGTGTTCGCCGACCTCTATCCAGTCGCCTATCTCGAACGGTCGGGAGAACATGAGGACGAACCCGGCGATGAGTGCGCCGAGCGTCTGTCTCGCCGCCATCCCGACGACGATGCCGAGGAACCCGGCCCCGACGAGCAACCCGCCGAGGTCGGCGTTCCAGACGCCGAGGACGACCACCGCGGTGACGAAGTACACCGTCAACTGAGCGAGGCGGTAGATGACCTCCCGTTGGTGGTCGCTGACGTTCGGTTGGCTCTGGGCCACCTCGTCCGTGAGTTGGTGGACGAGGCCGGTTACCGCGTACGCACTCACGAGGAGCAGCCCCGAGAGGGCGAGTTGGACGACCACCCGCCTGCCGAACCGGTACTGTTCGTACACCTCGACGAGTTGGGCCGAGAAGCCCCAGACGCCGACGAGGAGTAGCGCGCCGCCGACGGTGACCGCCATCGTCGCCAGCGTGACGCCGACGTGCCAGACGGTGGCGGGGATCCACGGCGGCACCAAGTCGTGGAACCTGTTCGTCCGGCCCAGTACGAACGTGACGACGGCGACGACGGCGACGGTCACGGCGACCCGCCCCGTCAGCGAGGGGACGAACGTCCGCGGCAGGGCGAGGAGTCCGCTCTCCGCGGCCTCTGTCGCCGCCGTCGTGAGTGTGTGCGTCTGCATCGAGAGCGGTGAGTGTAGTTCGCTACCGGCCGTGTTCGTCCGCGAGCGTCGCCAACGCGGCGAACTCTTTCGGAGCCATGTTGCCGGCGCGCTTGCGGAGCACGTCCTCGTCGGCCGCCTCGACGACCGCCTCGGGGTCCGAGAGGCCGGAGATGTGCGCCGTGTTGCGGATGCCGTTTCGGATGGTCTTGCGCCGTTGGGTGAAAAGCGCCTTCACGAAGTCGAGGAAGAACGACTCGTCTTCGACCTCGTAGTCGGGCGCGCGAGGCGTCACGCGGACGATTGCGCTCTGTACCGCCGGTTTCGGGGAGAACGCCTCCCGCGGGACGGTTTCGACCACCTCCACGTCGCCGTAGTGCTGTGCGCTCACCGAGAGGCGGCCGTAGTCGTCGGTTCCGGCGTCGGCGGCCATCCGTTCGGCGAACTCCTTTTGGAACATCAACACCAGCGGTCGCCCCCGCGGGAGCAACCGGAACGCTATCTCGGAGGAGATGCCGTACGGGAGGTTCGAGACGCAGGCGGTGAACTCCGGCAACTCGACCGAGAGGGCGTCGCCCTCCAGCACGGTCAGCCGGCCGCTCTCTACGTCCGCCGCGAACTCCTCGCGCAGGAACGCCGCCAGCCGGCGGTCCCGTTCGACGACGGTCACCCGGTCTGCGACGCGGAGCAACCGGTCCGTGAGCGCACCGGTCCCGCCGCCGACTTCGAGGACGTGCGAGGTGTCCGCGTCGTCGGGGAGGTAGCCGGGGACCCGGTCGAGAACCCGGTCGTCGACCAGAAAGTGTTGGTCCTGCTCGGGGTCCCCCCGGACGCCCGCCCGCCGGAGGAGTTCGTCGGGGTCTCGCCGAGGGACGCCCGTCTCGGCGTCCGGCTGCTGCTCTGTCATCGTTCGCCGTTTCGTCCGCGCGGGTGTAAACGTCTCGGGTCGCCACGTAGCGACGACTCGGCTCGGAAGAAACAGCCCGGCGCTACTCGTTGCGTCCGACGAACGTCTTGTACTTCAGGTCGTCGTCCCGCAGTTCCTCCATGATTCGCTCGACCAGCACGTCCTTCGGGTGGTGGAGACCGGAGACGCGTTCCTCTAAGTCCTCGAAGCTCTCGAAGGGCCCGCGCTTCCGTTCGTCGAGGATGTTGTTTCGGAGCTTCTTCCCGATGCCCGGAAGCAGGTTCAACTGGTGGAGCCTGAGGGTGATGGGCTGGGCGTCGTTGTAGAAGTCGACGAACCGGCGTTCGTCGTCCTCGACTATCTCCTCGACCACGTACTCCAGTTCGGCGTTGGCGGTGTTCGAGAGGTCGTCGTACTCGATCTCGTACAGCTCCTCCACCGCGTCGCGTTCGCCCGGCGGGCCGACGGCGACTCGGTCCCCGATACCGAGGCCCGCCTCCTCGTCGAGGCGGAGCTCGAACAGGCGGAAGTTGTCGATGCCGAGGGCGTACGCTAAGGGGGACTCGTCGTAACTGCGGCTATCCGCCTTGCCGTGAGCGAGGTAGTCCAAGATGACCGCGTAGCGGACGTCGGCGTCGCCGGTCGCCTCCGAGTCGGCGTCGTGAGACGAATCGTGGCCCGACGGGCCGTGCTCGCCGGCGTCGGCGTCTCCGCTGTCAGGGGGCGTCATGTCAGTAGATACGCCGACGGCGTATTTAAAAAGTTGGCCGTCTCAGGCGTACTTCGCGACCACGTTCAGAATCTCGTCGAGTTCGTCGCCGCTCAGGGCGTACCGCTGCTGCGCGTACAGCGAACGAAGTTCGTCTCGACTCTGCGGCAGCAGGTCCGCGATTTTGAACGCCGTCTCTTCGTCCACCTTCTCCAGTTCGAGGAGTTCCTCGACGAGTTCGCGCGACTCCTCGGGGTCGAGGACGGCGAATCGGTTGACGTGTTCGATGGCGCGTGCGAGTTCGTAGCGGATGTCGCGCTCTTCGTCCGCGGCGCGTTCCGCCTCGACATCCTGTAGGAGCGACTTGACCTCGGAGACGGTGAGGTACTCCTCGTCTACCTTCTGTTTGAAGATGGTCATCGGCGTGGGGCTTACTGCTGTGCGCGGAGGTGGGCGGCCTTGGCGATGATGGTCTTGTCCTTCCCACCGTCGTTGATCCGGACCTTGAACGCGCGGCCCTGCTTACCGATCACTTCGCCCGTGTGGCCGTTGAAGCGCGGGTGGAAGCGACCGCCTCGGACGCTGGGGTCGATTTTGAGGTGGACCTTCTCGCCCTCCTCGTACTCCTGAATCGCGCGCTGCGGCGGGGAGGTGCCGCGCTCGCGTGCGCTGTTCGAAAGCTTTCCTCGCGTGCCCTTGAGCGGACCGTTGGAACTCGGCATAGTTGTGAAGACGAATACAGTGGTCGAAGTTATAAAAGACACGTTCCCGTTCGGAGCGTGTGTCGAACCCACGTGGGCGCACGCCCTCGGCGGGGCGTCTCCGTCCGGACGGGAAGGAATTAGGGCGTCGTCCGTCGAAGGGGAGGTATGACCGACGACAGCGAGGAGCGAATCGAGACGCGCGCCATCCACGCCGGCCAAGACCCCGACGAGGAGACGGGTGCGCTCATGACGCCCATCTTCGCCAACTCGACGTACGTACAGGACGGCCCCGGCGACCACCGCGGGTACGAGTACTCCCGAACGGGCAACCCGACGCGGACCGACCTCGAAGCGAACATCGCGTCGCTCGAGGGCGGCGAGTACGGCCGGGCGTTCTCCTCGGGGATGGGTTCCATCAACACGGTGTTGAACCTGCTGGAGGCGGGCGACCACGTCGTCACCGGCGACGACGTGTACGGCGGGACCCACCGCATCTTCACGCAGGTGTACGAGGACTACGACTTGGAGTTCGACTTCGTGGACACGACCGACCACGACGCCGTCGAGGAGGCGATGGGCGAGGAGACGGAACTGCTGTGGGTCGAGACGCCGACGAACCCGCTCATGCGCGTCAACGACATCGAGGCGCTCGCCGACGTCGCCCACGAGTACGACGCCCTCTGTGCGGTGGACAACACGTTCGCGACGCCGTACCTCCAACGACCGCTCGACCTCGGCGCGGACATCGTCTCACATTCGCTGACGAAGTACCTCGGCGGCCACTCCGACGTGGTGGGCGGCGCACTCGTCACGAACGACGAGGAGTTGGACGAACGACTCGGCTTCTATCAGAACTCCGTCGGCGCGACGCCCTCGCCGTTCGACTGCTTTCTCGTCCTCCGCGGGACGAAGACGCTCCCCGTGCGGATGGACCGCCACTGCGACAACGCCCGCGAACTCGCGCAGTGGTTGGAGGACCACGACGCCGTAGACAGGGTGTACTACCCGGGACTGGAGTCGCACCCCCAACACGACGTCGCGGAGAAACAGATGGACGACTTCGGCGGCATGCTCTCTTTCGAACTCGACGGGACGCTCGAAGAAGCCTCCACGCTCGTCTCCGAGACGGAGGTGTTCACGCTCGCGGAGAGTCTCGGCGGCGTCGAGAGCCTCATCGAGCAACCAGCGGCGATGACGCACGCCGCCATCCCCCGAGAGGAACGCGTCGCCGCCGGACTGTCGGACGGACTCGTCCGCGTCAGCGTCGGCGTCGAACACGTCGACGACCTCAAGGCCGACCTCGAACGGGCGTTCGAGGCGGCGCTGTAGGCTCTCGCGGGTGTTCTTCGGAGCACGCCGAACACTTAAGCCTCCGAGAAACACGGAAAAAGATATTCTTTCGGCGCGTGTACGTCCGGCTATGGCACAAGAGTACGCGACGGGGACCGAAGCGCTTCCGAAAGAAAGCGAGACGACGCACGCCGAGGTGGACGTTCCGCACGGGGAGTCACACTCCGACGCGACGCACCCCGACGTGACCCACATCGCCGAGCAGTTCGGCGCGGGTGCCTCGATCGCGGTACTCGTCGGCGCTCTCGCCGGCGTCGCCGCGATGGCCGTCCTCGGCACGTCCGCCGGGGCGGCACTCGTCATCGCCTCGGGTATCGGCCTGATACTCGCTCCGCTGGCGGGTATCGCAGTTACGGAACGCGGAGAATAGGTCGGCGCGCGAACGCCGTCCTCGCGCCCTTAGATACGGCCGACGTTCTCGACGGAGACGCTCTCGACGTCGTCGACGCCGTTGAACGCCTCTTCGACGGCTTCCGTGCCGCCCGCGTCGTCCGGGACGATGACCGTCGGGAGAAGCGCGATGAGACCGAACGCGACGTTGTCGCGCTCGAAGCCGTTTATCTTCGCGCCCTCGGGGAGGGACTCCTCCAGACGCTCTTGGAGTTCGTCGAGGTCGATTTCCGGGCTACTCGGCATGACCTTGAGTTTCGCAGCGACCTTTCCCATCGTTCTAGGGTCCCATGAAGCCGCAGTCGGGGCACTCGTAGAGGTTACTCTGCTTGCGGCACTTGGAACAACGCGAAATTTCGTGGCCGCACTCCGGGCAGTCGAACGTCGCGGCGGACATGCCGGAGATGTTGATGCCACAGGACACGCACTGGTGGGCGTGTCGCTGTTCGGACTCGCTCATGTAGTCGATAAAGCCGTCCGCGACTTTTAACGGTTGTCTTTCCCGGTCACCCGACGAGAACCGGACCGACGAGGACGCCCATCAGGTGGACGCGCCGCGCGCCGAACCGCGGCGGCAGGAGGCCGACGACGGCGGCGACGGCGAACGCGCACGCGCCGAGGAGTCCGGCGAACAGGAACGAAAGCGCCCACAGGAGCGCGAGCACCGAAAGCGAGAGCCGCCGGTGGGAGAACGACCGGGCGAGGCGGAGGTACCGGTCGCCGAGGAAGGGGACGAGGACCGCGCCCGCACCGCCCGCGAGGACGACCACCGAAAGCAGGCCGGACAGTCCCAGCGGAACGCCGCCGGACGCGGCGGATGAGAGGGCGACGGTGACGCCGTTTCGCGGCGCGCCGACGACGGCGAGTGACCCGACGGCGAAGACGGCCGTCGCGGTGTCGGCTCCGCTGGTCGCGACGAGGTACGCCCGGTCCGTCGCTTCCCCGGCGTTCGGTGTCGCGCCGCCGCTTCCGCCGAGTGCCAGCACCGCCGCGACGCCCGCGGAGACGCCCGGCAGGTAGCCGACGAGGACGCCGCCGCCGACGCCGGAGAGCGCGGAGCGAGCGACGACGCCCGGCGAGAGGCCGACGCTCGCGGCCGCCTGCGGGGGAATCGGCCCGGACGCGTCCACCGAATCGAGGACGACCGGTGCGCCGAACAGCCCGGCGAAGAGCGGTGCGAGCATCGACGCCGCGCCCGCGGGGGCCAACGGACCGCCCGCCGGGAGGTCGAGCGTCAGAAACCCGAGGGCGGCGGCGAGGAGGAAACAGCCGACGCCCGCGACGCGCGCCCGACGGGTGGGTTCGGCCCACACGAGGAGACAGACGACGGCAGCGAGCAGGACCGGAAGCCACGCGCGGAGCAGGTGCGACCACTCCGAGACGAGATGCGAGAGGGGGACGGAGAGCGGAACGGCGACGCAGAGGGCCGCGATGCTCCCCAGCGCCGACAGCCGGAGCGCCTCCGTCCCGCAGCCCGCGAGGACGAGTCGGTGCCCCGGAAGCGACGCCGGGGCCGTCGCCGCGTCGGGGACGCCGAGGACGAGTCCCGGCACCACGTCGAGGAACGTGTGGACGACGCCCGCGGCGAGAATCGCGGCGGCGACGGCCGTCGGCGGCCCCGGGAGCGACGGCGCGGCGGCGGCGAGGGCGAGGGCGAACGCGTTGGCGTGCAGGCCGGGGACGAGTCCGCTCACCGACCCGAGGGCGACGCCGCAGAGGGCGAACGCCAGCGTCGTCGCCGCGGGCGCGGCGGAAGCGGTCGCTGACGCGAGTGCGGTCGCCGCCGGTTCGAGCGTCGACGCGGGCATCTCGGCGGAGTGGCCGCCCTATCGTATTTGAACGTTCGCGGCGGGAGTAACGCAGATAGCGAGCGCCGCGCGGCTAGCGTGGCTGGCGCGTCGCCGCGGACGGCGCGGTGGCCGTCGCTGGCGGGATAGGGTCGAAAGAAATGCGGATTCTGAGACGATTCGAGGCGTCGGTGAGAACGCTCGGGAGCGCCGGAGTTACCCGAAGAGCTCGCCGAGGCCCTCGCCGGACTCTTCCTCTTCGTCGTCGTCTTCGGCTTCGGCCTCGTCCTCGTCGGCACCGGCCTCGTCCTCGTCTTCGTCGGCGGTCTCGACTTCGCCACCGGCGCTACCGCCCGACGCGGGCGCGGGAGCGGCGGCGGCCGTCTCGACGGCCTCCTCGATGTCGATGTCCTCCAGCGCGGCGACGAGCGCCTTGACGCGGGATTCCTCGACGTCCACACCGGCGGCATCGAGCACCGCGGTGACGTTGTCTTCGTTGATCTCTTCGCCCGACTCGTTCAGGATGAGAGCTGCGTAAACGTATTCCATTGTTGAATTCCTCCGTTGTTATCCGAACATCGCTCCGAGACCCTCGCCGCCGTCGCCGCCGTCTTCGTCGTCGTCGTCGTCGGCTTCGGCGTCAGCCTCGGCTTCTTCTTCTTCGTCTGCCGATTCCTCTTCTTCGTCCGTCTCGGGCTGGGCCGCGGGGGCCTCGACGCCGCGGAGTTCCTCGGGGAGGGCCTCCTCGTCGTCGATCTGAGCCGCGAGCGAACGGAGCTGCGCGTCGGCCTTGGCGACGAGGTCCGGCATGAGGTCCGGGTCCTCGATGGCGGCGAACAGGCCGAGGGCCTTGGCTTCGCCGGTCGCCTTGGCGAGCAGCGCGGACGCGGTCTGGTCCGTCGGGTAGACCGCGTTGATAGAGAGGTTACGTGCGCCGGCCGCGGCGGACTGGATGTCCGCGCGGTACTCCTCGACGTCGATGGCGAGTTCGTCCGGCTCGAACAGAACGCCCTCGGAGAAGACGCCGCGGAGGTCGAGACCGACCTCCTTCGGCTCGATACCGAGTTCGCTCAGCACGTTCGCAAGGTCCTCGGAGACGACCTCGCCCTCGTCGAGGACGTGGGAGTCTTCGGTGACCTTGATCGACCCTTCCATGATGCGGGCGTTCGCGCCGACCTGCTGGAGTTCGCCGACGAAGGGACCCGGGTCTACGCCCGTGTCGCCTTCGGGGATGACGATGTCGTTCGGCGCGACTTCGCCCGCGTTGATGGGGGCGGGCGTCTTCGACGCTTCGAGTTCCTTGTACAGGGCGAACGGGTTGTCGTTCGTCCCGATGAGTGCGACCTGCCCCTCCACGTAGTCGACGAGGTCCTCCAGACCGTCGTCGACCTCTTCGAGAGCGCGGACGGTCAGCGTGTTCCGGCTCATCCGGACTTCGGCGCTGCCGTGGAGCTCCCGCCGCATCGACTGCAGCTGGCGGCTCGGGATGCCGGCGACGTCGACGACGCCGACCGAGGAGTAGCGTTCGAGGAAGTCGGTGAGTTCACCGACCTCGATGCGCTTCCACTCGGGGATGGTCTCCGTCTTGCGGACGGACTCGGACTCGCTCATGCGGGCACCTCCACGGACGGACCCATGGTGGTCTTCACGTAGATGCCGTCGATGTTGAGCGGGCCCTTTTCGAGGTCCGCTTCGAGACGGCGGATGATGACGTCGATGTTCTCCGCGATTTCGTCCGAGGACATGTCCTCCGCACCCACTCGGGTGTGGAACGTCCGACGGTCGCGACTGCGGAGCTGGACCGTGTTCTTCATGCGGTTTACGGTCTCGACGACGTCGTCGTCGGGCTGGAGTGGCGTCGGCATCTTACCGCGAGGACCGAGGACGGTACCGAGGTACCGACCGATGTCCTGCATCATGCTGGCTTCGGCCACGAAGAAGTCGGTCTCGTCCGCGAGGTCCTTGGCGGCGTCGGTGTCGTCACCGAGGTCCTCGAGGTCGTTACCGTCCAGTACTTGGTCAGCGGCGTCCTCCGCGCGGAGCGCGGTTTCTCCGGTAGCGAACACGACGATCTGTGTGTCCTGGCCGGTACCGGATGGAAGAACGACGCTTTCGTCGACACGCTGCGACGGGTCGTTAAGGTCTAAATCGCGCAGGTTGATTGCGAGGTCCACCGTCTCACGGAAGTTCCGCGGGGGGGCCTCCTCAAGTGCGCGAGAGACTGCGTCAACTATCGTATCTGCCATTATTCACCTCCGTAGTACGCAGGATTGCTCCTACGGGTCAGTGAAACAGGCTACTGCCTGCCTCGTACGACGCGAGGAGAGTTTCGGCCTTAAGTCCGTCGAAGCAATCGCCCCCGAACGGCGGCTTTTGCGGCGGAAACGCCCGTTTCCGTGTGAACGTCCCGCACGTCGAAACGGCGGTGGACGAACGACGACGGCGGGCGGGAGACGGCGGACGGAATCGCAGACGGCGGACGGAATCGCAGACGGCGGACGGACCCGTCGCTATCGGGGCGTCGTTCCGAAGAGAAGAACCGCTCGTAGTCCCGAGCGAGCAGAGAGCGTTACTCGTCGGCGAATACGTCGTCGTACTCGCCGTCGTCGATGCGCTTCTTGAACTCGCGCGGGTTGTTGCCTTCGATGGTGACGCCGAGGGACGTACACGTCCCGACGACTTCCTTCGCCGCGTTGAGCGAGTCGTACGCGAGGAGGTCCGTCGACTTCTGGTCGGCGATCTTCTTCACCTGGTCGGCGCTCAGGTCGGCGACGAAGTCCTTCTGGGGCTCGCCGGAGCCGGTTTCGAATCCGGCCTCGTCCTTGATGAGCTCCGCCGTCGGGGGGACGCCGACTTCGATGCTGAAGGAGCCGTCGTCGTCGTATTCGACGGTGACGGGGACCTCCATGCCGTCGAAGGCAGCGGTCTCGTCGTTTATCTCCTGCACGACGTCTTGCACGTTCACGGGCGTCGGCCCGAGCTCGGGACCGAGCGGCGGACCGGGATTGGCCTGCCCGCCGGGAACGAGCACTTCGATAGTTCCAGCCATACCTCAAAGGACCAATCCGCGACTTTTAACGGTTTTCTTTCGGTCGAAGGGCCTGTCACGCCGACACAGGGTGTCGAGCGGCGGCGGAAGAGCGCGGTCCGAACGGCCGACGCGTGCCGTTCGACGCTTCGACGGACGACGCGTCCGACGCCGACGCCTCAGAGTTCGACTGTGAACGGCGCGGCGTCGGCGGCGGAGTCCGCCATCGCGCCGAGAAGCGTCGCCACGCCGTCTAAGTCCTCCGTATCGACGACTTCGACGGGCGTGTGCATGTAGCGGTTCGGGACACCGACGTTCAACGAGGGGATGCCGCCTCGGGAGGTGTAGAACGCGTCGGCGTCCGTCCCGGTGCGGACGCCCGTCGCCTCCAGTTGGACAGAGACGCCAGCCTCCTCGGCGGCGTTCCGCGCGAGGGCCACGACGGACGGATGGTTCGCGCTCCCGCGGCAGACGACCGGTCCGCCGCCGAGTTCGACGGGGCCGGTGCGCTTGCCCGGCACGTCGGGGTTGTCCGTCGCGTGCGTCACGTCCACCGCGACGACGGCGTCCGGGTGGAGGTCGTAGCCGACCATCTTCGCGCCCTGTACGCCGACCTCCTCTTGGACGGTGCTGACGGCGTACACCGTCGCCTCGGCGTCGGACTCGACGGCGTGACGGAGGCCCGCCGCGGCGGCCCACGTCCCGACGCGGTTGTCCATCCCGCGGGCGGCGACGCGCGTCCCGTGCAGGTCGCGGACCCGCGTCTCGACGGTCACCGGGTCGCCGACTTCCACGAGGTCCGACGCCTCCGCTTCGCTCTCCGCGCCGATATCTACGAACTGTTCTTCGATGTCCTCGTAGGACTCCTCGCTCCCGTCCCGGAGGTGAATCGCCGTCTGGCCGACGACGCCCGGGACGCCCTCGTTTTCCGCCGCCGCGTCGCCGTCGCCCGCGGTGTGGACCGTCACGTGTTGGCCCTGCGAGACGGTTCGGTCCGCTCCGCCGATGGGGCCGATGCGGAGGAAGCCGTCGTCGGTCACGTCGCGGACGATGTAGCCGATTTCGTCGGCGTGGCCGGTGACGGCTATCTCCGGGGCATCGTCGGCCCCCTCGTGGACCGCGACGGCGTTGCCGTAGGCGTCTACCCGCACCTCGTCCGCGAACTGTTCGACGTAGTCCACCCAGACGCGTTGCCCGCGGGTCTCGAACCCGGAGGGACTCGGCGTCGTCAACAGGTCCTCGAGGAAGGTTCGTCGCTCGTCGTCCATGCGCGACGGTTCGAAGAAACAGCGGATTAACGCACCGATCGGGCACAACCTCTAATACACTTGTCGGCGTAGTGATATCGCTATGGTAGACATCACACTCTTCGAGATTAATCTCCCAGAGGGCACTTCGTTCAGCGCGAGTAACATGGCACCGCTCATCGGCGGCCGCGGAAAAGACGAGGGCGAGAAGTCCGACGACGAGACGTCGTCCGGCCTCGAAATCGGCGGAATCAGCAAGTCCGACTCCGAGTCGGAGTCGGACGCCGACTCCGGGCCCGAAGTGAAGTCGCTGTCCGGCGACTCGGAGTCCCAGTCCGGCGGCGACGCCGGGTCCGACTCGTCCGGCGGCCGCGGAAAGGCCGCGCCCCTCCTCGGGTTGCTCCTGCTTGCGGCCCTCGCGGTGGCCGCGCGGACCATGATGGGCGGCGGCGACGAGGACGTCGAGGAGTTAGAGGAACTCGACGACCTCTCGGAGATGGACGTCGAGGCGGGCGAGTAAGCCGCTCGCGCGACGCCGACATCCGGGCTTTTTTCGACGTACTGACGATTCAGCGCCGACCCCCACCGAACGCGGTCGGATAGCCTTAAGCGGCGGCCGAGAAATCCCACGAACATGACCGTCTCCAGCGCTCCCGGGAAGGTGTACCTGTTCGGGGAGCACGCAGTCGTCTACGGAGAACCCGCGGTCCCCTGCGCCGTCGAGCGACGGGCAACCGTCAGCGTGGAGGCGCGCGAGGACGACCGCATCCGAGTCGAAGCCAGCGACCTGAGTCTCGACGGGTTCACCGTCGAGTACGGCGGCACGTCCGACGGGAGGCCGGACGTGGACGTGCCCGCGTCGCTTCTCGACGCCGCGACGGGGTACATCGACGCGGCGGTCGAACAGGCGCGCGACGCCGCCGACGCGCCCGACGCCGGATTCGACGTGATAATCGAGAGCGACATCCCCCTCGGGGCTGGCCTCGGATCCTCGGCCGCCGTCGTCGTCGCCGGCATCGACGCCGCGACGCGGGAACTGGGCGTCCCCCTCGACAGGGAGGAACTCGCGGACAGGGCGTACCGCGCCGAGTACGAGGTGCAAGACGGCGAAGCGTCCCGCGCCGATACGTTCTGCTCGACGATGGGCGGGGCCGTCCGCGTCGAGGGCGACGACTGCCGCCGCATCGACGCTCCGAACCTGCCGTTCGTCGTCGGATTCGACGGCGGGGCGGGCGACACTGGCGAACTCGTCGCGGGCGTCCGCGCCCTCCGCGAGGAGTACGACTTCGCCGCCGACACCGTCGAGAGCATCGGCGACATCGTCCGCCGCGGCGAGGCCATCCTCGCGGAGGCGGACCCCGAATCGGACCCGACGGCCGACCTGCTGACGGAACTCGGCCGCCTGATGAACTTCGACCACGGCCTCTTGGAGGCCCTCGGCGTCTCCTCGCGGACGCTGGACAACATGGTGTGGGCCGCCCGCGAGGCGGGCGCGCACGGCGCGAAACTCACCGGCGCGGGCGGCGGCGGATGCATCGTCGCCCTCGACGAGACGCGGGAGACGCAGACGGCGCTTCGATACACCGCAGAGTGCGAGGACGAGTTCCGCGCGGAACTCGACAGAGCGGGCGTCCGCGTGGAGGAGGCGTAGATGGGGCGGTCCGACCCGTCTGACTCGCCCGACGCGACGCCCTCTCCGGTCGTCCTCAAACTCGGCGGGAGCGTCGTCACGGAGAAAGAGTCCCCGGAGACGTTGGACGAGGACGCACTCGACGCCGCCGTCGCGGCCGTCGCGGACGCCGAGGTGGAGAGCCTCGTCGTCGTCCACGGCGGCGGCAGTTTCGGCCACCACAACGCGGAGAAACACGGCGTCAGTTCCGCCGCGGGGACGCGCGACGCCCGCGGAATCTACGAGATTCACGACGCCATGCGCCGCCTCAACGACGCCGTCGTCGGCCGCCTGCAGGACGCCGGCGTCCCCGCCCTCCCGGTCCACCCCCTCTCCGTCGGCGCGCGGGACGGCGACGCCGCCCTCTCGTTCCCCCTCGATTCGACGGCGGCGATGCTCGGCGAAGGGTTCGTTCCGGTCCTCCACGGCGACGTTCTCGCTCACGCGGGCGAGGGCGCGACGGTCGTAAGCGGCGACGAACTCGTGACGCGACTCGCCCGCGGCCTCTCCGCCGATAGAGTCGGCCTCTGCTCGACGGTTCCGGGCGTCTACGACGAGAACGAGGAGGTCATCCCCGAGATAACGGCGTTCTCGGACGCCGCCGACGCCCTCGGCGAGTCCGACGCGACGGACGTGACCGGCGGGATGGCCGCGAAGGTGCACGCACTGCTGGAACTCGGCGCGCCGGCGCACGTGTTCGGCCCCGACTCCTTATCTGCGTTCCTCGCGGGCGAGGACGCCGGCACCGTGATTCGCGGGTAGCGCGCCCGACTACGAACTCGATTTTCGACTCTTCTCTCCCCTCACCGAGGCGCAGAGTGCCGCGCCGACGACGCCGGGACCGAGGACGACGACTTTTAGACGTTTATCGGCCACGTTGGGGACGAGTGCATCTGCCGGGATGAGGAGGACGGCGCGAAAACGCGCGAGAGACGGTCGCTAGACGGTTCCCGGTTCGGGCGACGCAGTTATACTTTTCGTATACCAGTTGTATCTATGTCCACGATAGCCACGTTTACCGTTCCTGCTGGCGCCTTTCCGCTCGGACACATCTTCGAATCGTTTCCCGAGATCACCATCGAAATCGAACAAGTCGTACCGGTAAACGATTCTATCCTCCCCTATTTTTGGGTACGCGGAGAGCCTGTCGAACACGTCCGAAAGGCCCTCGAAGAGAGAGGAGCGCTCGAATCGTACACGCTCATCGACAACCTCGGCGACCAAGGTCTGTTCCGCGCCGAGTGGAATCCGGATGTCGAAGGGATACTCACCGGGATCATAGACGCAGAACTGACAGTAATCTCCGCGACGGGCACCGAGGACGAATGGACGTTCGAATTTCGAGACGAGGACACCGCTCCAATCGCGGAGTTCCAACAGTACTGCGCCGACCACGGCATCGACGTTACGTTAGGACACATTCACTCGGTCGGAGCGCCAACCGACGAAGGAGCGTACGGTCTCACGACGGAACAGCGAGAAGCCGTACTGCTCGCCTACGAGAACGGCTACTATACGACACCGCCGGAAACGAATCTCGGTGAACTGGCGGAGGAACTCGGGATTACCCATCAGTCGTTCTCTGACCGACTTCGACGAGGAGTACACAACCTTATCGAAGAAACGCTCGACGTGGCGTAACTACCTGTCTTCCTTTTAAACCCGCTGCATATACTGCCTCGAGAGTCAACCGAATAGGACGCCTATGGAGCAGTAGCTACTCTCAAATGACTGAGCCTACTGAAACTGCATCGGCGAAGTCGCACACTGCCGAGAAAAACGCCGGAGCGACGTACTCTATTCGGGAAACTGAATCGGTCACCGAAGCTGTCGTCCGAGCCGTTAGTGCAGAGAAAGAACGCCACCCGCTGGAGATGGAACCGCTCTACTCGGTCATCGAAACTGACGCTCTCGATACGCTGTTCGCATCACAGACGAACGGCAACCGACGGATGTCGAACAGAAAAGTCGCCTTCAGGTACAGCGGATGTGACATCTGGGTCACGGAGAACAGAGAAGTACTCGTCGCGAAGAGCGAGGCAGAGTAGATGTACCGACTCGATTGCAAACGCCGCGGAAGTAGAGTACCCGGAATGCGGCCGCGATAACTCTCACTGCGCTTAGAACGTCTGTCTTCCGGAGAACAGCGGAAAGACGTGTGAGACCGTGGTTTTCGCTATCAGTCCGAGGTGGCTCACTGCGTTCGCACCCCGGACGGAGCATTTCGAGCGGTTCAGTTTCGCACTCGGCTCTGCATAACGGAGTCACCGTATCAATTCCCGCTGAGAGCGGAGGGACGAGCGCATTCTCCGGTGTCGGTCCAAACCCCGTTCAGATGTCCACTCGCAGGCCGTCGCGGGCGAACCGCACGTCGCCGTCGTACGCCGACCCGATGGAGTCCAGCATCTCCTCGTGTCGTCCCTCGGTGTGGGGGTAGAGGTGGGTGAGGTACACTCGCCCGATATCCCGGCCCGCCAGTACCTCGCCCAACTGCGACGGCGTCGGGTGGTTCGAGACGTCCACGTCGTCGGGGAACGAGCAGTCGTGCGCGAGGGCGACCGCGCCGTCGGCGAAGTTCGCCAGTCCCTCGAACGCCTCCGAGTCGCCGGAGAAGACGAAATCTCCCTCCTCGCCCTCGAACCGGTAGGCGAGACACTGAATCGAGTGCCGCGTCTCCGTCGCCTCGATTTCGAAGCCGGCCACCTCGAACGACCCGGCCCCCGCGGTCACCTCCCGGACTTGCAGGTCCACGCGGTCCTGCAGGTAGTCGTAGACGTCCAAGAGGTCGTCCACGAGCGACTTCGTCCCCTCGGGGCCGACGACTTCGAGGTGTTCCTCGCCGGCCAGCCATCTGGCCTTCAGCAGGGGAATCAGGTCCGCCACGTGGTCGAGGTGGTGGTGGGTCAGGAGGACCGTCCCGACGCCCTCGTAGCCCGCGTCGGTGGCGCTGAGGCGGCCGAGGACGCCGCTTCCGCAGTCCACCAGCAGCGTCCGGCCGTCCGATTCCAGAAGGAGGCCCGTCTGGGCGCGGTCCGGCAGGGGCATCGCGCTCCCGGTTCCGAGAAACGTGACGCGCATACGGCCGTCTACTCCCACCGCGCGGTTAGGCGTTCGGGGTTACGCCGACGGACGCCGTCCCGTCGCCGAGGAGGGCGTCTTGCGGACCCCGAGACGCGAGCGTCGACTGCGTCTCCGGCGCGATTTCCGCGTTTCGACCGGGGCCGACGGCACAACCCACTTACCCCTCGGGTACTTCCGAACGGGTAATGAGTGGGCGCGGACGGGACCTTCTCGTCGAAACCGCGGCGAACGCCGACGACCCCTACGAGTTCGACCCCGAGACGGTCGAACTCGAAGACGAGGCCGTCTTGGACCGACTGGAACCGTCGGTCCGGGAGTGGTGGGTGTCGGAGTTCGGACGGTACGTCGGCGGCAACGGCGGATTCTTCACGCCGCCGCAACGCGAGGCGATTCCCCTGATAGACGAGGGGGAGAACGCGCTCATCTGCGCCCCCACCGGATCCGGCAAGACGCTCGCTTCCTTCACGGCCATCATAAACGAACTGTTCCGTCGGGACCGCGAGTCAGCGGACGGCCTCGAAAACTCCGTCTACTGTCTCTACGTCTCGCCGCTGAAATCGCTCGCGAACGACATCCACCGCAACCTGGAGGAACCGTTGGACGGCATCACCGACCTGATGGACGAACGCGGCGACGCGGTGGATATCCGCCACGCCATCCGTCACGGCGACACCGACGACGCCGCCCGCCAGAAGATGCTCTCGGAGACGCCGCACATCCTCAACACGACGCCCGAGACGCTGGCCATCCTGCTCAACTCCCCGAAGTTCAGGGAGAAACTCCGCACCGTCGAGTACGTCGTCGTCGACGAGATACACAGCCTCGCGGAGAACAAACGGGGGACGCACCTGTCGGTGTCGCTCGAGCGACTGGAGAACATCGCCGAGGAGTCGCCCACCAGAATCGGCTGTTCTGCGACCGTAGAGCCCCTCTCGACGATGGCGGAGTTCCTCGTCGGGCGGGACGACTCGGGCGAGACGCGCGAGTACGAACTGGTGGACACCCGGTTCGTGCGCGACTTCGACCTGCGATTAGAGTGTCCCACGGACGACCTGATAGACACGCCGTACGACGTGGTCCAATCGCGATTCTACGACCGAGTGCACGAACTCGTGCAGTCCCACACGAACACGCTCGTGTTCACGAACACCCGGTCGGGGGCCGAACGCGTCCTGCACAACCTCCGGGAGTACTACGACGAGTACGACGAGGGCAACTCCGGCTGTCACCACGGCAGTCTCTCGAAGGAGCGCAGACAGGAGATAGAGGGACAGTTGAAGGACGGCGAGTTGGACGTGGTGACCACCTCCACCAGCCTCGAACTCGGCATCGACATGCCGCACATCGACTTGGTGGTGCAGGTCGGGTCGCCGAAGTCCGTCGCCTCCCTCCTCCAACGCGTCGGCCGGGCGGGTCACAGACTCGGCCAGACCGTCGAGGGGCGGGTCATCGCCCTCGACAGGGACGAACTCGTCGAGTGCGCGGTGATGCTGAAGAAGGCAGAAGAGGGGTTCGTAGACCGGGTGTTCGTCCCCGAGAACGCCTACGACGTGGCCGCCCAGCACGTCTACGGGATGGCCATCAACGGCCCGATGCGGGAGGCGGACGTGCGGCGGACGCTCCGCCGGGCGTACCCGTACCGGGACTTCGGCGACGAGGCGTTCGAGCGGTTGTTCCGCTACCTCACCGCCGACTACGAGGGACTGGAGGACAAGAACGTCTACGCGAAAGTGTGGCGCGACACGAACGACGCGCCGGACGGCGACCACCACTACGAGGAGTTCGACGTGGGCGAACGGTTGATCGGCAAGCGCGGGCGACTCGCGCGGGTCATCTACATGACGAACATCGGGACCATCCCGGACTCGTTCACCTGCGACGTGAAGACGCGGGGGTCCGGCGAGTGGGTCGGCAACTTAGACGAGAACTACCTCGACACCTTAGAGAAGGGCGACGTGTTCGTCCTCGGCGGCGACCACTTCGAGTACCGCTACCGCCGCGGGTCGAAGGTGTACGTCGATCGGACGAGCGCGAGTCCCACGGTTCCGTCGTGGTTCTCGGAGCGTCTCCCCCTGTCGTACGACCTCGGCCGGGAGATTACGGCGTTCCAGCGCGCCCTGTTGGACCGCCTCGAACGGGGCGGACGGCCGGCGGCCCGCGAGTGGTTGCGCGAGTTCCCCGCCGACGAGAACAGCGTCCGCGCCATCGCGCGGATGTTCGACGAGCAGGTGCGCTACGCCGGGTTCGAGAGCGTCTCGACGGACGAGCGCATCGCCATCGAAGAGCAGATGGACCGCGAGGAGTACAGACGGAAGTTCTACGTGCACTCGAACTACGGCCGGAAGTTCAACGACGGCTTCTCCCGCCTCGTGGCGTACCACTGCTCGCGGCGGGCCAACACGAACGTCCAAGTCGCCGTCGCGGACAACGGCTTCACCGTCTCGATGCCGCTGAACCGGAAGGTGGACATCGAGGCCATCGTCGAGGACATCGACCCCGAGGACGTGGAGTCGGACTTACGCGCCGCATTGGACGGAACGGACCTCCTGAAGCGCTACTTCCGCATCAACGCGACGCGCTCTTTGATGATTCTGAAGCGCTACAAGGGGTACGAGAAGTCCGCCGCCCAACAGCAGGTGTCCTCGGAGATGCTCCTCTCCTTCGCACAGGAGTTGGAGTCGTTCGCCGTGATGGAGGAGACGTACCGCGAGATACTCGAAGACAAACTCGACGTGGCGGGCCTGAAGGAGGTGTTCGGCGACGTGCGGGCGGGCGACGTCGAGGTGGCGTCCACGCGCGTCGAGTCGCCGACGCCCCGGTCGTTCGGCCTCGCCACGTTGATGGCGAGCGACGTGGTCCTCGCGGAGGACGAGAACGCGGTGCTCCGGGACTTCCACGCGCGCGTCCTCGACGAAATCGACGACGAGGAGGCGGCCGAGCATCCCGCCGTCTCGACGGACGACGACTGAGGCTAGCTCGTCAGAAGCCAGAGGGCGATGAAGACGACTGCGCCGACGAACAAGGCGACCAAGAACCGCTCCGCGGACCCTCCCGATTCGAGCGACACGGCGGTGAGTCCGGCGACTGCGCCAGAGACGGCGCCGATGACGCCGCGACGGAGCCTGTCGTCCTCCGAGAGGCGCTCTCTGAGTTCCATCGCAGGCGATTCTCCGCCGGTCGATAAGAAGGCGTCGCCGCCGCGCGGTAGCGGGCGATAGCGAGTGCGGTGACGGGCAGGTCCCGCGTTCGGGGCCGAACTACCGTCTGGCCCAATCGAGTATCCGGCGGTAGAACGGGTCCGAGGCGAGGGCGTCGGCGTCGCCGACGAGCGTCAGCGCCTTCTTCGCCCGCGTGAGGGCGACGTTGATGCGCCGGTGGTCCTCGAAGATGGGACCGTCCAACGACCCGCTTGCGACGAACGAGACGATAACGACCTCCTTCGAGGAGCCTTGGAACCGGTCTACGGTGTCTACGGTCACGTCCGTCCGGCGGGATATCTCGGCCACCTGCGCGCGGAACGGCGCGATGACGCCGATGTCGTCGGGGGCGACGCCCGCCGCCTCGTAGGCGTCGACCAACTCGGCGATTCTGCCGGCCTCCGTCGGGTTCGTGTTGCCGACGCGTCGGCCGTCTGGGTCGACGAACGAGACGGGGTCTCGCAGTTCCGACGGGAGGGCGTTCTCGTCGACTCCGGGCAACTGAGAGAGTCGCTGGGCGGCCACCTCGCCCGTCGCCGGTCTCAGTTCGCCGTCGTAGAACTCCGCCGAGGAGAACGCCTGTATCCGCTGGGACATGCGGTACTGGCGGTCGAGCATCACCGACGCCTCGGGGTGGTCGGTGACGAGACGCTCGAACAGGGAGGTCTGCAGGTCGTTCTCGGCGCGGACGACCGGCGGGAGTTGCTCGTGGTCGCCGACGAGGACGAACGTCTCGGCGAGGTTCACCGCCGCGAGCGTCCCGGGTTCGGTGAGTTGCGACGCCTCGTCGACGAGTGCCACGTCGAACGCCTGTTCGCGGACGACGCGCGACCCGCAGGTGGCCGTCGTCGCCGCGACGACGGACGCGTCCCGCAACGCCGCCGCGCGGTCGTTCGGGTCGCCGGAGCGTTCGAGACGCACGTCGAGCATGTCCTCGCGGACGCCGTTTTCGGTGCCGACGCGGACGATTTCGTCGGTCGGGAACCCCTGCTCGCGGAGGGCTTCCAAGGCGTTGTCCACCGCGCGGTTGGTGAACGCGGACAGGAGGACGCGGTTGCCGTCGGCGACGAGGGCGCGGATGATTTGGGCGATGGTGTACGTCTTGCCCGTCCCCGGCGGTCCGTGGACGAGGGCGAAGTCGTCGGCGTCCACCGCGAGTTTCACCGCCTCGTCCTGCGCGTCGTTGTTGTCGATGTACGTCTCCTCGCTCCGATTCGAGAATTCGGGGTCGCGTCGGCCGAACAGCACGTCCTTGCGGTCAGGGTCGCCCTTTAGCAGGGCGTCGTGGACGGCGGTGAGCATCCGGTCGACGGAGAGTTCCGAGGGGTAGACGTCGAGGCGGCGGAGCGTCACTGGTTCGTCGGCGGTGACGACCACCTCGTCGTCGAGTCGTTCGATGCGGACGAGTTCCGCGTGGCCGGACACCGGGTCGCCGTCGCTTGCGAGTGCGACGTCGCCCTCGCGGAGTTTCGACACCGCGTCGTCCGGTTTCCGCGCGCGGAGTTCCCAGCGGCCGCCTTCGATTTCACGCCGGTCGTCGGGTTCGGGGTACGGTTCCAAGTCGATGAGCGCCCTGTCGTCGTCGGCGCGTTCCTCGGCGGTTTGTTCCCACAGTTTCCGGTACTCCGCGTGGGTCTCGCGGCGTTCCTCCTCTATCGCGCGGTAGAGCCGGTCGAAGTACTCCCGTTCCGCCTCGGGGAGCGGTTTGCCTATCTGTCCCGCCTTCGACTCCTGGTCGAGGCGGCCGGAGACGACCATGCAGGTGTCCTTCTCGAAGCAGTACTCGCACTTCGCGTCGGCCTCGAACCCCGTCGGGACGGACATGTCGAACTCCATGGCCGCGATTTGGTTGCGCGTGCGGACGACGAAATCGAGCAGTCCCTTCCCGATGGAGAACTCCTTTGCGGGCGAGAGGTCGCCCGTCTCCTCGTTCCGTTCGAGGGCGGTGTTCTTCGTGTACAGCAGGGTGCCCGTGTTCGCGGGGACGCCGCGTTCGTCGAGCATGAGGGCGTACGCCGCGGCCTGAATCTTGTCCTGGAACCGGGGTTCGCGGTTCGTGTTCTTCCCCGTCTTCAGTTCGACCGGCATCCCGCGGCGGAGGGCGTCGGCGCGGCCCTTCACGCCGAACGTCGGCGAGATGAGCGTGTACTCCGAGCGCCACCCGTCCTCCTCGGTGAGGGTGCCCTGCGCCAACCACCCCTCGATCGCGGCGGCGTTGCGCCGCACCTCGTCGCGCACCTCGTCGGCCTCGTAGCCCAACAGACCGAGTTGGAGGCCCGCCTCGCGGACGCGTTCGTCGATGGACTCGTCTAACTCCCGCCCGCGGAGCAAGTCGCCGAACACCTCGTGGACGATGGTCCCCTTCACCACCGGGTAGTTCAGCGGGATGCCCGACAGTTTGTTCAGGTAGTACATCCGCGGGCACTGCACCCACGACCGGATGTTCGTCACGTCAACGAGAAAGCCCGGTTCGAGGACGACGTACGACTCCTTCGAGGTGCCGTACGTCGTCTCGCCGCGGTACTCCGACTCCTCGACGTCGGTCACCAGCACGTCCATCCCCGGTTCGGCGAGTTCGGCGCTCTGCGTCCACTTCCCCCAGAGCGTCACCCGTATCGGGTCCGCGTCTCCGTCCGTGTCCCCGGCCGCGTCTCCATCTCCGTCTCCGTCGGTGTCGTCGGTTCGGACCACCGACAACTCGGCGAGAGAGCGCGACCCGTACGACGTCTCCACTTCTCGCTCTTCGCCCACCTCGACGATGCGGCCGCGGACGTTCACGACAGAACGGTGCGGGTCGGCGCGAAAAACGCTGTCGGTCCGGGACCCCCCTCCATCTCCACCGCCGCCGACGCCGACGAGGGACCGTCACGCTCTTTCTCTCTCGCACGAGAACGACGAACATGCGCGTCAGGGACTGGCAGGACATCCTCGAAGACGTCGTGGAGTCGGACGCCGACCCGGAGGGGTGGCGGGCCGTCGCCGGTGACCGCCGCCGCGGAGTCGGCGAGGACCTCTTCCTCGGACACCCCGACGTCGGCGTCTACGAACTGAAGACGTACACGAAGAACCCCTACGAGGTTCGCGGCGTCGGGGGGCGCGTCGCCCGGCGCATCGACGAGGACATCGAACCGCTTCTCCCCGGCCGCGAGGCGGAACCGTCGGGCCTGTTCGCCGTCCGAAACGGCCCGGAGGACGAAGAACACGCCTCCGAGATGGCGAAGCGACTCGAAGAGACGGTCAAAGTCCACGCCGAGGCGCCGACGACGCCGGACGACTTCTTCGAGGACGTGATGGACGCCTTGGAGAGTCCGGCGTTCGGCCCGATGGAGTACGAGTTCGACGGCCGACCCGACTCCTTAGACGAGTTGACCGACGAGTTCGCCGACGCCGACGAACTGCTGACGGAGGACTTAGACGACTTGGTGGAGGAAGACGGCGTCGGCCGCGGGTTCCAGTAGAGTCGAGGAGCGTCTCTTTCTTCGGCCCGGCGTGGTACGTAACTCGACAGCAAAGGGCGTTTTATCGTCCGATGCGGGGTAGTGTGCGCGTGGTCGAGTTCAAACGCCCGGACGGCGGCGATGTAATCGGGGTGCTGACCATCCTCTTCATCTACGCGTACCACGCTCTCGTCCGCGGGAACCCGCCGACGGCGCTCGAAACGGCGTTCGCCGTCTCGATACTCGTCCTGTTTACCATCGGAGCGTTCGTAGAGGGGTTCGTCCGTTCGTGGGCGTACCTCTTCGTCGGCGGCGGAGTAATAGCCGCGTTCAGCGTCGTCCGGTATCTCCGGGTGGATGACGCGTGGGCGGCCGTCTGGGTCGCCGTCGGCCTCCTCGCGGCGGGCTACGGCGCCTTCGTCGCCCGGCGCGACTCCGACCGCGAGACGCGAGGGTGAGTCGCCGGAACCGGCGAACAGGGCTTTCAAATCCCTCCGCTCCGTGGAGATTCGTATGACCGAAGGGACCGACGACGACGTGGACGAGACGCGTCGCGCCTCGTCCGCCAACCGGAACGCAGAGCGTTCCGGTGATGCCGCCGAACGCGCAGAGGAGGTCGGGAACTGACGGATGGTCGGACCGAGCATGACCGACGAGGAACGCGACGAGGCCAACCGACGCCTGCAGGTGGGGTTCGTCCTCCTCGTCGCCGCCTCCGGCGCACTCGTCGCCTTCCAGTCGGACGGCGGCCTCACCTTCGTCGCGGCGGGGTTCGTCGGCGGTCTGGTCGCCGGCCTCGCCCTTCTGTGGTTTCTCATGCGCTGGCTTCGGGAGTTCAAACCCGACGTGAACCGCCGTCCGCCGCGCTGAACGTCCGGTTCTGTCGCGTCCGGCGTCGCCGCCGGTCAGGGGTCGACGCGCGATATCCACATCCACGGGTTGTCGAGTTCCTCGTCCGTCGGGAGGTTCTCCGGGCCGTCCCAGACGGCGGAGGCGGCGGCGACGCCGCGTTCGTCTGCGACCGCCTCGAAGAACGCCGCGCCGCGTTCGTACTGCCGGCGCTTGAGACCTAACCCGAGGAGTCGGCGCACGAGGGTGCCGACGGGGCCGCCGCTCTTTCGCTTCTCGTCTAACTTCTCGCGCAGGTCCTCGTAGTCGTCGTCGAAGGCGCGGTCCATCAGCAGTTCCGCGTACCCCTCCACCGCCGTCATCGCGGTGTCGAGGTCCTTGAACGCGTCGCGGTCGAACTGCCCCTCGGCGAGGCCCTCCAGACCGTCCTCCATGCGACGTTCGAGGTGGTCAGAGAGCCACGGTGCCGCGCCGAACTCGGCGGCGTGCGACACCTCGTGGAACGCTATCCACCGGCGGAACCGGGGGTAGTCCACGTCGAGCATGTCGGCGACGCGGACGATGTTCGGGTGGACGAAGTAGAGGCCGTGTTCCGCCTCCTCCCCCTCTATCGGCGGTTCGGCCAACAGTAAGGGGTCGTACTGCCCGAGGACGTTCTTCCCGAGAAAGGAGAGCATGAACGCCATCGTCCCGGTGTTGACGACGCGGGTGAGGCCCGGGAGGGGGACCTGCCCGCGCATCTCGACGGGCCGCATCACCCGTTCGAACGTGCGGATGTTCGCGTCTATCCAGTGGTGGCGGTTCTGCACCTCTATCGTCGCCGGCACCTCGAACTCCACTTCGCCGACCTCTCGGAGGCGTCGCCGGGCGTCTCGTACGTCCGCCGCGTAGCCGTCGCGTTCCTCGGCGGTCAGGTCGAGGGGACCCGGGTCCGTCGCGTTCTTCGCTGCGTCGGCCACGGCGGCCCAGTCGATGCTCCCGGTGCCGTCGCCGTCGCCTTCCGCGCCCGCGACCGCGCGGACGCTACGGAAGATATTCATGTGAATCCGTGGGGGATGCGGGGACAAAACCCTTGTTCCGGCCGCAAGGGAGCGGATGTCTCGCACGGGCGGGCCGCTTCGCTCCGCGTCGCAGGCCCGGACGCGTGCGGTCGTGGACCGTCCGCGGCGGCGCGTCGGCGTTTATACGCCGGGCGCGCGTTCGGGCGGGTGATGCTCGACATCGACCACGTCGCGTTCGGCGGGCGCAGTCTCGACGCACTCCGGGACGCCGCGGCGAACGTCGGCCTTCCGACGAAGTACGGCGGCGAACACGGCACCGGCACGACGCAGATGGCCGTCGTCGGTCTCCCCGACGGCGCGTACCTCGAACTGGTCGCGCCGACGCCCGGAACCGACCCCGAAGACGCCGGATTCTGGCCGACGCGCCTCGCGGCGGACGCCGGCCCCGCGGGGTGGTGTCTCGACGTTCCGCGCGTCGCAGAGGAGGCGAAACGAGCGATAGACGCCGGGGTTCCGGTGGACGGCCCGCACCAGACGTCGCGGACGCGCCCCGACGGCACCCTCGTCGAGTGGGACATGTGCTTCGAGGCGAGGACGAACGCCTCCCGTTCGTCATCGCGGACCGGACGCCGCGGGAGTACCGCGTCCGCCCGCACCCCGAACTCCTCGATTCTCCTCTCACCGGCGTCGAGTGCGTCGTCCTCGCCGTCTCGGACCGCGCGGAGACGGCGGACCTCCTGACCCGCCGCCACCGCCTCCCGACGCCCGTCGAGGCGGCGGGACCGTTCGAGGAATTCGCCGTCCTGCCGGGGTCTCCCGTCGCACTCGCGGAGGCGGACGAATCGGGGTCGGCCGACCGACTCGCGGAACGAATCCGCCGCGTCGGCGAGGGCCCCTGCGCCTTCCTCCTCGGAACCGACGAGTTCGACGCCGCCGCGGACAGGTTCGAGTTGACCGACGCCGGGGCGTTCGGCCCCGACGGAGAGGGGTCGTTCGCGTGGTTCGACGACGACGCGTTCCGCGGGCGACTCGGCGTCGTCTCGCGGTGAGGGTCAGGCCGCGCAGTTGTTCGGCCCGGTTTCGAGTTCCGTCGCCGACTCCTCGTCCTCGGGCGTCTCGCGGCCAGTGTTGACGGCGATGACCGTCTCGTAGTTCGCGGGTTTCTCCGGTGTGTCGTCGGTGAGACGCGCTACGAACTCCTCTTCGTCGAGGTCCAAGAGGTCCAGTTCGTCGCGCAACTCCCCGAGGGTCGCCGAGACGAGTTCGCCCGGCGAGGCGACTGCGTACTCGCCGTCGGCGGCGACGGTGACGTGGCCGGGGAGGACGCGCGTCTCCTCGGGGAGTTCGAGAACCGTCTCGTGGAGCGTCTCGTAGAGGAGTTCCGCGCCCGTCGCCGAATCTTCGTCGCCGAACTGCAGTTCCGTCCGGCCGACGGACTCGACGAACAGGGTGTCCCCCGAGAGGAGGTACTCGCCGTCCACGAGGTAGTTCACCATCTCCGTCGTGTGGCCGGGGGCGGCGAGCACCTCCATCTCGACGTCGCCGACGGAGAACGTCTCCCCGTCGGAGAGGGGCCGGTAGTCGTACTCGACATCGCGTTCGGCGGCGCGTTCGCCGAGGTGATAGGAGACGCCCAGTCTCTCGGCCAGTTCCGGGCCGCCGGAGATGTGGTCGGCGTGGACGTGCGTGTCGAAGACGCGCGAAACTGCCATCCCCTCGTCCGCGGCGACGAGTTCGAACTCGTGGTGCTGTCGCGCCGCGTCCACGACGAACGCCTCGCCCGCCGACCGCGACCCGACGACGTAGCCGAGACACCCCTTCGCCCGCCGTTGCACCTGCGCGAGAAACAGGTCGTCGTTCTCGGTGGGCACCTCGACCACCTCGTACAGCTTGCTCCACTCCTGCATGCCGCCCTTGACGACGCTGACGTCCTCGTACCCTCGCTTTCCGAGTTCGAGTCCGAACGACGTGGAGGAGATTCCCTTCCCGCATATCGCGACGACCGGCCCCTCGCCGAACCGTTCGTCCACCCGGTCCCAGTCCCACTCGTCGCCGAGTCCGTCTTCCGGACTGTAGGGAACGTTCACCGCGCCGCCGACGTGCCACGCCTCGAAACTGTCGGGTTGGCGCGTGTCGACGACGGCGGCCGACTCCCCCGAATCGATCGAGTCGGCCAGTTCCGCGACTGTCGTCTGGTGGAGGAGAGCGCACATACCCCGAGGTAGGCGAACGACGCGCATAATCGTTCTTGCCGCCCGCGACCGTCCGGTAGCGCGGCCGCTCACGGGGGTGAGAAAGGAAGAAACGAAACTGCCGGCGGGGTTAGACCTCGGCCTCGAAGTCTTCGAGGGCGTAGGTCGGTTCGGAACCGCGGCGGTCGAGCGTCTCGTTGGCGAGTAGCCAGTAGACGACCGACAGCGCTCGTCGACCCTTGTTGTTCGTCGGAACGACGAGGTCGACGTTGCTCGTCTGGTTGTTCGAGTCGCACATGGCGATGACGGGGATGCCGACCGTGATGGCCTCCTTGACCGCCTGCGCGTCGCCGATGGGGTCGGTGACGACGACCACGTCGGGTTCGATGTAGCCGGCGTAGTCGGGGTTCGTCAGCGTCCCCGGGATGAAGCGACCCGTGCGGGCGCGTGCGCCGACGGCGTCGGCGAACTTCTTGGCCGGGAACCGGCCGTACTGGCGCGAACTGGTGACCAGAATCTGCTCGGGGTCGTACCCCGACAGGAAGTTCGCGGCCGTCCGGATGCGCGAGTCGGTCTGACTCACGTCGAGGACGTACAGACCGTCGTCACGGACGCGGTGGATGAACCGCTCCATGTCCTTGGTCTTCTGTTGGGTACCGATGTGGACACCGGCACCGAGGTAGTCCTCGACCGGGATGAGGAGGTCCGCCTCCTCGTCCGGCATGACGTCCTCGTCGAAGACCGGTTCGGCCTCCTCTTCTTCGGCCTCGGCGGCCTCGTCCTCGGCCGCGCCCTCGTCGGCGGCGGCCTCGTCCTCGGCGGCCTCGGCGACTTCTTCCGTCGTCTCGGCTTCGGTCTCGGTCGTTTCGGACTCCTCGGCGGCCGTTTCTTCGGCCTCCGGGGCGTCTTCGTCGACGACTTCGACCGCGTCGTTATCGTTGTCTGTCATACTGCGTCGTCCGCGATGCGGATGAGTTCGTTGAGTTTGGCGGTTCGCTCGCCCTGCACCGTACCGGTCTTGATGAACGCGGCGTCGGTTGCGACGGCGAGGTGTGCGATGGTCGTGTCCTCGGTCTCGCCGGAGCGGTGCGAGATGATCGTCTCGTAGCCGTTCCGGTTCGCGAGTTCGATCGCGTCGAACGCGTCCGAGAGCGTCCCGATCTGGTTCGGCTTGATGAGGATGGAGTTTGCGGCGTCGGCGTCGATGCCGTCCTGCAACCGTTCGACGTTCGTGACGAACAGGTCGTCGCCGCAGATGAGGGTGCGGTCACCGACGCGGTCGGTGAGTTCCGCGAACCCTTCGTAGTCGTTCTCGTCGAGGGGGTCCTCGACGTAGACGAGTTCGTACTCGTCGACCAAGTCGGCGACGTACTCGATCTGCTCGTCGGTCGATTTGACCTCGTCGCCGTAGACGTAGCCGTCCTCCTCCTCGTCGTACAGTTCCGCCGCGGCCATGTCGAGGCCGAAGCGAATCTCGAACCCGAGTTCGTCTTCGGTGTCGGAGACCGCTTGGTCCATCACCTCGAACGCTTCCGCGTCCGAGATGGGCGGGGCCCACGCGCCTTCGTCGCCCTTCGCCGCGGGCGTGCCGCGTTCGTCCAGAATCTCCGAGGCGCGGGCGTGGACGGCCGCGTTGGCGAAGACGGCTTCGGAGACGCTCGGCGCGCCGACCGGCGCGGCGAGGAACTCCTGGATGTGGGTCGCCTCCTTCGCGTGTTCGCCGCCGCCGACGACGTTCCCGAGCGGAATCGGGAAGTTCTCGCCGCGGAACGTGCCGCCGAGGTGCTGGTACAGGGGCGCACCGAGCACGTCTGCGCCGGCCTTCGCGGCGGCCATCGAGATGGCGACGGCGCTGTTCGCGCCGATTTCCGAGAAGTCGTCCGTGCCGTCGGCGGCGCGGAGTGCGGCGTCTACCTCTCGTTGGTTGCCCGCGTGGACCTCGCCGACGAGGCGCGGAATCGCGTGGCGCCGCGCCGATGCGATGGCCTCCGAGGGCGGCAGTTCTATCGCTTCGTACTCGCCCGTACTCGCGCCGCTCGGCGCTGCCGCGCGGCCGAAGCCGCCGGATTCGGTGAGCACGTCGGCCTCGACCGTCGGATTGCCGCGGGAGTCGAGGACGCGTCGGAGCGAAACGTTGGAGATTAGTGTCATTTCACTTACCCTCTCGTTGTACCGTGAACGGAAGGACGCCGGCGTCGTACTCCTCGGCCGCGATGAGGATGGGTTCGCTCTGGTCCGTCTCGATGAGGACCGGCGCCCCGTACGACACCTGCAGCGCTCTCGCGCCGAGGATGCGTGCCTTCTCGTACCGATTGTAGCGCTGTTGCATTATTGGTACGGTGCGACGACGTCGACGAGGTCCTTGTGCGAGACGAGCATCCGGCGGCAGCAGTGCCGCTCGACGCCCAGTTCGTCGAGGACCTCGGCCGGGTTTTCGTCGCCCTCGCGGGCGCGAGCTTTGAACTCCTCCCAGTGTTCGCCCACGACGTTTCCACAGGTGAAACACCGGACAGGTATCATCATGGGTAGATCACCTCAACGGTAGGATTTCTGGTAGCGAGCGCGAGCGCCGGGTCCGCCCCACTTCTTGGGCTCGGACTGCCGGACGTCGTTGACGAGGAGCGACCGGTCGAACTCCATGTAGGCGTCGCGGAGCTCCGCGTCGTTGAGATACTGCACCAGCCCGCGGGCGATGGCCGTGCGAGCGGCGTCAGCCTGTCCGGCGAAACCGCCGCCGGAGATGCTGACGTCGATGTCGACCTGCGAGCGGAGGTCCTCGCCGGCGATGCGGAACGGTTCCAGCATCTTCAGGCGGGCCATCTCCGGCTCGACGAGCTCGACGGGTTGGGAGTTGATTCGGACGCGCCCTTCGCCCTCGCGCACGGTGGCGCGGGCGATGGCGGTCTTCTTCTTACCGGACGTGTTCGTTACCATGTGACGTTAGCACCCAGCTTCTCGGAAATCTCTCCGAGCGAGAGGAACTTGATGTTCGAGAGGCGGTCCAGCGAGGTGTCCTCGAGGACGTCGCCGTCCTCGTCGAACGGGTTGTCGACGTAGACGCGCACGTTCTCGAACGCCTCGCGTCCGCGAGTCGTCTTGTACGGGAGCATCCCGCGGATGGCGCGCTTGAAGATGCGGTCCGGACGCTTCGGGTAGTACGGCCCTCGGTCCGACCCGACTTCGACGCGCTTGCGGTAGACGCCCATCACGTCGTCTTCCGACCCCGTGATGACGGCGTCCTCCGCGTTGACGACGGCCACTTTCTCGCCCGCGAGCGCACGTTGTGCGACTTCGCTGGCGACGCGACCGACGATGCAGTTGCGGGCGTCGACGACGACGTCCGCGTCGAATTCGGCAAGATTCATCGAATCACCCGCACGTTGGACCCTTCCGGGTTGTTCTCCGCGATCTGTTCCAGCGCCACGGCGTCTCCGACCTGTTCGATCTTCTTGCGCGCGGACGAAGAGAAGTCCACCGCAGCGACGGTGACGTTCTTCTCCAGCACACCGCTACCCAGCACTTTGCCGGGAACGACGACGGTCTCGTCTTCCTTGGCGTACCGTTCGATGCGCCCAAGGTTGACCTCCGCGTGGGTGCGCCGGGGCTTTTCCAGACGGTCCGCGACGTCCTGCCACACGTTGGCGCCGGACTCACGAGAGACCGCCTTCAGCTCGGCGATGAGACTGTTGAGTCTCGGGTTGGTCTTACTCATTGTCTACCTCCTGAGAGAAAATGGAGTGCAGGGAGCAGGATTTGAACCTGCGGACTCCTACGAGACAGCGCCCTGAACGCTGCGCCGTTGGCCAGACTTGGCTATCCCTGCTCGCACTCCGAGTTACTGCGTGCCCCTTCAAACCTGTTTCGGTCTGGCCACGGTGTCCGCAGGCTACGTCCGCGTTGGACGGCGCTCTCGCTCCGCGAATCGAAGCGAACGAGCGGTGGGTTGGTGAAGGGACAGTCATCGATACTTAAATTGCGACCTTCTCTTCGAGTTCGGCCGCGCGCGCGCCGAGACTCTCGGCGGCGCGGCGGACGAGTTCCTCGACCGTGAACGACCCGTCCGTCTCCACGTGGAAGACGAACGCGCCGTCTACGTCGTGTACCTCGACGTCCTTGCCGGGGTACCGCTTCGTGAGGTCGTTGTCGAACTCCGACGTGGCGACGAGGTCACCGTTTTCGGCGGTGTCGTCTGCGGCGTGTTCCGCCGCCTGCTCCTCGATGACGCCACGGAGGATGTTCGGTTCCTGTTCTTCGAACTCGCCGGCGTCGCCGACGACCTCCACGCGTTGGAGGTGTCGGTAGCCGACGGCGACTCCGCCCTGGTGTTTGGCGTGTTCCTTGCCGCGCCCGAGGACTGCGTCGGCCTCGAGCTCGAGGCGTTGGCCCTCCTTCAGTTCGATGATGGGGACGTTGTCGTCCGCGGGTACCACCATCGGGTCCGAGGACTGGATGTCCCCGGAGTACGCCGTGGCGGGCCCCTCGACGTCGAGGGACAGCGTCACGGTGTCGCCCTCCTCGAAGTCGTCGAGGGGGGTCGTGAGCGGAACAAGGCCGAGTCGAAGCCCGATCATCTCGTCGAACATCACCGACGAGTTCTCGACGAACCGGACGGTGTCGACGCTGAACGTCGGCACGTCCGCGATCATCGCTCGGCGGATGCCGTTTGCGACCGCCGGGGTGAGACCCCGAACGAGGAAGCGGGCCGCTCGCTCGTCGCGTTCGATGAACTCGACCTCGAAGTCGTTTGCCATGGATTATCTTAGAGTCGGCTGTTTTTCGGCGCTCGAGTCCCGTCGTGCGGGATGGGCGTCACGTCCTCGATGCGGCCGATTTCGAGTCCGGCGCGGGCCAGCGCGCGAATCGTCGCCTGCGCGCCGGGGCCGGGGCTCTTGTTACCGTTTCCGCCGGGGCCGCGCACGCGAACGTGGAGGCCCTCGATGCCGGCGGCTTTGACTTCCTCGGCCACCGTCTCGGCCATCTGCATCGCGGCGTACGGGGACGCCTCGTCTCGGTTCTGCTTCACCACGGTACCGCCGGACGACTTCGCGATGGTTTCGGCGCCCGTCTGGTCGGTGATGGTGATGAGCGTGTTGTTGAACGATGCGTGGACGTGGGCGATGCCCCACTTGTCTTGGGTGTTCTCAGAATCGCTCATGTGTTACTCCTGTCCCTCCGCGCGTGCGGGGTGAAGGTCGTCCGAGAGCGGACTCGTCTCGTCGAACGCCACTCGGTCCTCCTCGACGGCCTCGATCTTCTTCGAGGGCGCGGTGACCCGGGCGTCGCCGACGACCACGTGACCGTGGGTGATGAACTGTCGCGCCTGCTGGGGCGTCTGTGCGAGGCCCTTGCGGTACGCGACGGTCTGGAGGCGACGTTCGAGGATGTCGGTCACGTCCAGTCGGAGGACGCGGTTGATGTTGTCGTCCTCCGAGAGGATGCCGAGGCGGCGGAGGCGGTTGAGGAAGTCCTCACCCTCCTCCTCGGCGGCGTCTAAGTCACCCTGGGCGTCGCCGATGAGGCGTCGCGCCTCGCGGCGGTAGTCGCGCAGTTCGGACTGCGCGCGCCAGAGTTCCTCTTTGTTCTTGAGACCGTAGCGGCCGAGAAGGTCCGACTCCTGGGCGATACGCTCGCCCTGCCACGGATGGTTCGGCGTCTCGTAGAACTTGGTGTTGTTACCAGTCGCCATTATTCCTCGTCACCCGCTGCTTCCTCTGCCTGTTCTTCTTTGATAGCCTCGACGTTCACGCCGATGGTCCCCTCGGAGCGTCCGGTGGACTTCGTCCGCTGTCCGCGGACCTTCTGTCCGCGCTTGTGACGGACGCCCTTGTAGGAGCTTATCATCTTCATGCGGTTGATGTCGTGGCGGCGTGCCTGTTCGAGGTCCGACCCGGTTTCGTGGCTGGTCTCTCCGCTGTAGAAGTCGTCGCGGCGGTTGACCATCCACTCGGGGGCGTGGTTATCGAAGTTCTCGACGGCATCGACTACCGAGTCGATATCCTCTTCGTCGAGAAGACCGAAGGTCGCCGTTCGGTCCACACCCGCGGCGTCGACAATGATACGCGCCGTGCGCTTGCCGATACCCTTCATGTCTGTCAGACTCCGCTCTACCGATTTCGTTCCGTCAAGGTCGGTCTGACCTATTCGGACGAAGTATCGGAGGTCTTCCTCCTCGTCGGGAGCGTCGTCCTGTGGTTCTTCTGCACTCATGACTGGAAAGTCGCGATGAGCGTTGCGGCGGGGATTCGAACCCCGGAGGCATAACGCCACTGAGTTAGCAACCCAGCGCCTTGGGCCAGGCTTGGCTACCGCAACACGGTCATTCACTTTCGCCCGTACGGACTCGGGGCGTCCGCCCCTACAGTGTATCTATCGCAGTCGGAACAAAACGTGGTGACTACTTAAGAATCACGATAGCCCGCCGGGGTGACAGCGAGCCACGGAGTTCGACGCGACGGCGGTGCCCGCCCGACTTCATCGCCCCCGCCGTGCGCCGCGTTACCTCGCGGCGGGCGTGCGCCGAGTCGGACGGACCGCAGAACCGCTTTACCGCCCGTCGGCGTAGGTGAACGTGATGAGCACGGACACCGCCCCCTCGAACGCCGAGACGCCGACGAAACCCGTCCACGTCGAGAGCGAAGCCGAACTGGACGCCCTCGTTTCGGAGCACGAACTCGTCCTCGTGGACTTCTACACGAAGGGGTGTACGCTCTGTCAGAGCATCGAACCCGTCCTCGGGAACGTCGCGCGCGCGAAGGAGGAGTTGGTCGTCGCGTTGTGCAACCCCCGCGAGGACCTGTCGCTGGTCGAGCGATTCTCGATTCGGAGCGTCCCGACGCTGGTTCTGTTCGAAGAGGGCGAGGAAGTCGGACGACTCGCGGAGGGGTTCCAAGGCGCGCAGGCCGTCGTGGACTTCGTCGAGGACGCTCGCTCGGAGCGGTAGTCGATACGGTTTCTTCGTTCGAGACAGCGCGAGTCGGAGCGTTCGACGTCTACGTCCGGAAAGTCCGCCGATACGTCGGTCTGCCGCCCCACTAATGTCATGATTTAACATGCCACAGTTCGTAGAGAGAGCGTGATGAGCTACGAAAACGACCAGTCCTATCTGGACAACCTGACGGACGGTAACAAGGACGAGACCGAGGTCCCGATAGGCGACGTACAGGGCATCGAGGCACGGAACGACGCGATGTGGCGGTGCGCCGAGTGCGGGGAGATGGGCAAGATTCGAGACGCCCTCCCGGAACGGTGTCCGGGGTGTGACTCCGCGAAGGAGGAGTTGTTCTACTGGGTGGAGGATTGAGCCCTCTGCGCTCGTACCCGCCGTGATTTTTGCGGACGGATTCGGACGACCGGCCTAGCTACCGGTAACGGGGACGGAGAGACGATTCACGCGCCGATGTACTCCTCGTTTACGACCCACCCGTCTTCCTCGTCTTCGACGAGGTACTCGCCGTAGTACGGGACGCGGTTGGCCACCACCTCGCGGAACGCCTCTCGAATCTCGGGTTTCGTCATCTCGCCCATCGCCCGCAGGTCGTCGTTTCGGTTCAGACAGCCCTTCAGGTAGCCCTCGTGGGTGACGCGCACGCGGTGGCAGTTCGCGCAGAAGTCGGCGTTACCGACGGGGTCTACGATTTCGACCATCCCGCTTCCCACGAAGTAGCGGCGTCGGTGGTGCATCTCCCGCCGTTCGACCCTGTCGGCTTTCTCCTCCAACCAGTCGTGGACGCGTTGGATGTCGATGTTCCACTCCGGCTTGCCCGTCAGTTCGGGCATGTACTCGATGAGTTGCAGTTGGAGGCCGGAGTTCTCGGCGACGTGGTCGACCATCCCCTCGACGTAGCCGGCGGTGTGTTCGAAGACGACCATGTTCAGTTTCACCGGGTCGAGGCCGGCGTCGAGTGCCGTCTCGACGCCTTCGATGACCTTGTCGTACGCGCCGGATTTGGTTATCTCCGCGAACTCGTCGGGGTCGAGTGCGTCTTGGGAGACGTTCACCCGCGAGAGGCCCGCCTCCTTCAACGACTCCGCGCGGCCGGGGAGGAACGTCCCGTTCGTCGTCAAAGACGTCTCCATCGAGTCGGGGGTGCGTTCGATGATCTCTTCGAGGTCCTGTCGGAGCATCGGTTCCCCGCCGGTGAACTTCACCTTCTCGACGCCGAACTCCTCGGCGACTTCGAGAAAGCGAACCACGTCGTCGGTCCCCATCTCGTCGTCGCTCGGTTCCATCGGTCCCCGCGTGTCCCCCAGTCCCTCGTTGTGGCAGTAGACGCAGTCGAAGTTACACCGGTCGGTGAGGGAGATGCGGACGCCCGTAACCTCTCGTCCGAAGTCGTCCACGAGCATATGCGGAGTCTGGCCGGCGTCGTTGATAAATTCGCCGTCGCTCCGGGTGGGTTCGTAACCGGTCGCGGTTACGAACCTCCCCGAATCGGCGACCGCTCGGCAATCGTGAAAGCTGTACCGCGGACTCACTCAACGCCGCCTTCGTCCCGTTCCTCGAAAACGTCCTTCGCAGCAGCCATCCCGTTGAGCGCCGCAGGGAACCCCGCGTAGACTGCCATCTGGATGATGACCTCGACGATTTCCTCGCGCGTGCATCCGACGTTCAGCGCCCCGTGGATGTGGACCTTGAGCTGATTCTGCGCGTTTCCGAGCGTCGTCAGGGATGCCACCGTCGCGATTTCGCGCGAACGGAGGTCGAGACCGGACCGCGAATAGATGTCGCCGAACGGGAACTCGATCGTATACCGCCCCAAGTCGGGAGCGATCTCGTCGAGGCTCTCGATGACCCGTTCGCCCGCCTCCCCGTCGATTTCCCGGAGTTTCTGCCACCCGCGCTCGTATCGTTCCGAGTTGTTTGAATCGGATCTCACGGTTGATCAAAGGGGCGCCGTGTATATGGGGTGTCAAGACCGGAACAGGAAATTAAGGCCGAACGTTCGGTGTTACTCTGGTAATCGTACCGGCACCTGTACGGGCTATCCTCACTGCCGACATCTGTATGGGCTATCCTCACTATACTCCCCCATGGACCGTACCGACACCGAACGAGCGGAGTTCTTCAGAACGCTATTCGAGGAACTCCCAGCACCAGCGGTCGATGTCGATGCGAAGGCCGATTTTTTCAACTTCCTCGGGAGGGCACATATGATATCGATTCTTCACTTCTTCGCAGTCGACCCCGGGCCGTGGCGGTTCAACGAACTGCGCAAGCATCTCGACGTACCGCCGACGACGCTGACGGACAGACTCCGAGAGTTGACGGCCGCGGGTCTCGTGAACCGTCGGTCCTACGACGAGATCCCGCCGCGTGTCGAATACAGTGCAACCGAGAGATCGATTGCCCTCAAGCCGACGTTCAGGTGTTTGAGCCTCTGGGTGGAGCAACACGACTGGGAGCACTGAGAGCAGTCTCCCGTACTTTCGTTCGACAGGGGTACCTCACGGTGGCTGAGCTGAACTGAGAGCGTCCGACCCTCCCCCTTCAAAACCCTTATCGGGATTTCACCCGGACGTAAGAGCATGGACGACGAAGCGGTACGCGACCGTCTCAGGGGCGTCGAGGACCCGGACCTCGGCGACGATATCGTCTCGCTCGGACTCGTCAACGCCGTCGAGGTGGACGAGGAGGCGGGCGTCGCCCGCATCTCCCTCGCCCTCGGCGCGCCGTACTCGCCGACCGAGAGCGACATCGCCGCGGACGTTCGGGAGGCCCTCGCGGACACCGGCCTCGACGTCGAACTCACGGCCGCCGTCCCGTCGGACCTCTCGGCGGACGAGACGGTGTTGCCGGGCGTGAAGAACATCATCGCCGTCGCCTCGGGGAAGGGCGGCGTCGGCAAGTCCACCGTCGCCGTCAACCTCGCGGCCGGACTCTCGCAGTTGGGCGCGAAGGTCGGCCTGTTCGACGCCGACGTGTACGGACCGAACGTCCCTCGGATGGTCGCCGCCGACGAGGCGCCGCAGGCCACCGAATCGGAGAGCATCATCCCCCCGGAGCGGTACGGGGTGAAACTCATGTCGATGGCCTTCCTCGTCGGCGAGGACGACCCGGTCATCTGGCGCGGCCCGATGGTCCACAAGATCCTGACCCAACTCGTCGAGGACGTAGAATGGGGCGAACTCGACTACATGGTGCTCGACTTACCGCCGGGGACGGGCGACACGCAGTTGACCATCCTCCAGACGCTCCCGCTTACCGGCGCGGTCATCGTCACGACGCCGCAGGACGTGGCGGTGGACGACGCCCGGAAGGGACTCCGCATGTTCGGCAAACACGACACCAACGTCCTCGGCATCGTCGAGAACATGTCCACGTTCGTCTGCCCCGACTGCGGGGGCGAACACGACATCTTCGGGACGGGCGGCGGCGAGGCGTTCGCCGCCGAGAACGAGATGCCGTTCCTCGGCTCTCTGCCCCTCGACCCGGCGGTCCGAACCGGCGGCGACGGCGGCGAACCCGTCGTCTTAGACGAGAACAGCGACACGGCGGACGCCTTCCGCCGGATGACCGAGAACGTCGCGGACATGACCGGCGTCGTCCGCCGGCGCGAGGCGATGCGACGATGAGCGAGACGGGCGAATCGATGGAAGAAGAGGACGCTTCCCTCCCCGACGAGGTGGCCGAGGAGGAACCCGACTGGGAGATGGCCCCCGACTCGGACGCCGAGTTCGAACCGGACGCCGAACGCCGCGAACTCCTCCGCGAGGTGGCCGAGGACGTCCGCGGCGACAGTTCCGAGAGCAGGCAGGTGGCGGCCATCCTCTACCGCGTCAGCGACCTGTACGACCCCGACGAGGACACCTCGCCCGAGGAGATATACCTCAACGTCCGCCACATCATGGACATCAAGGAACAGGGCGGCCTCCGGAAGGAGTAACCCCGCCCCGTCGCCCCCGCCGCCGCCGTCCACTTTCACTTCGTCGCACGTTCGCCGCCGGACGTATCTCCGCCTCTCGACGCAGAATATCCGTCCTCGGCGACTGAACGGACCACTTTCACTTTCACCGCGCACCCATGGCTCGCGTTTACCTGACAACCGGTCTAACTCTCTTTTATGCCAGAGAGAACGGCGGACACGCTTCCGACGCTCGACCCGGGGGTGACACTCCTCCGCCGGCCGGAACCGCGGGACGCGGGCCTGCACCGCCTCGTCGTCGCGGAACTGCGTCGGACCGACGGCGCGGCCTACTGGGTCGATGCCCGAAACGAGGCGGCGACGCGCGTCCTCTACGAGGCGGCCGGCGGCGGGTCGGCCGGCGTCCTGTCGGCGCTTCGCATCGCCCGCGCCTTCACGGCGCACCAACACCACGAACTCGTCCGCTCGCTTCCCGGACGCGTCTCCCCGGAGGCGTCGATCGTCGTCCTCCCGCGTCTTCCCTCACTCTACCGCGACCCGGACGTGCCCGACGCCGAAGCCCGGCGCCTCCTCGACTCGACGCTCGCCGTCCTCGCTGAACTCGCGGACGCCCTCGACCTGTCCGTCCTCGTCACGGCCGACGGGCCGGACGACGCACTCGCGGCCCGCGTCCGCGACGTCGCCGCCGACGAGGTGACGTGCCGCCGGACCCGAATGGGCCTCGCCTTCGAGAGCGAGACGTTCTCGACGGACGCCTACTGGCGCGACGGGTGGTGGCAGACGACGGTCCCCTACTGGGTCGACCTCCTCGGCGTCGCGCCGGAGGGAACGTTCCGTCCGGACGCTGACGCGGCCGAATCGGCGACCGACCCCCTCGCGGCGTGGGTGGGAGGTCCCGTCTGATGGGCCGGACGAACCCGACGTACCGCGACGCCTTGGAGCGATACGAGTCGTCGTGGGAACCCTTCCGCCGCGCCCTTCGGCGCGACCGGACGGCCGACTTCGACCGCCTGTTCGACCGGGCGCACGAGTTCGCCGGCCCGTCCGGCCAGCAGAACCCCGCCGACCCCCACCGAACCGTCGTCCTGTCGGTGTTGCTCTCGCAGGAACGCGAACTCCGCCGCCTCCGTGAACGGGTCGACGCCCTCGAACGGGCGAACGGAGAGGAAAGCGGAGATCGAGACGAGGGCGGGGCGGCCCGCGGCGACGAGGGGTGACCGCCGGTGCCGTTCGCGTTCGACTTCGACGACGGGGCGGTGGTGGAGTGGTCGAAGACGCCCGACGGCGTCGAGTCCCGCCGGGTGACCGACTACGCGCCGGCGATGTACCTCGCCGGTCCGGAGGAGGCGCTCGAATCGCTCGAATCGCCCGTCGCCGCCCGCGGCGACGTGGCGGCCGTCTCGTGGGACCGGAAGTTCACCGGCCTCGACGCCGACGAACGCGCCCTCGTCCTCCGAATCGAGGCGAAGGACCCCCGCGGCGTCCCCGCACTCGCCGGCGGCGTCCGAGAATCGCTCCTCGCCGACCTACCGCCGGGCCGAGTGCGCGCGTACGACGTGGACCTCGCGCCCGGATTCCGGTACTGCCTCGACACGGGAGCGTCCCCCGCGCCCGCCGAACCGCTCGAAACCGTCCGGTTCGACCTGCCCGAGAAGGCCCTCGCCGACGGCGACCTCTCGGCGCTCTCGGTCGACGGGTCCGAGGCGGCGACGGAGCGCGACGCCCTCGACGTCGCCGCGGCGCGACTCGACGAACGCGACCCGGACGTCCTCGTGGTCAGCGACGCCGGCGTCCTTTCGCTCCTCGCCGAACGCGCCGTCGATTTCGGCGCCGACGTCCCCCTCGGCCGCCGACCCGGCCTCGAACGCCTCGCCGGGGAGAACACCGTCGAGAGTTACGGGCGCGTCCTCCACTCGCCCGCGCGGTACGCGGTTCCGGGGCGCGCCGTCGTCGACGTCGGGAGCAGTTTCCTCTGGGCGGAGTCCCGCCTCGACGGCCTGCTCTATCTGGTCGAGCGTTCGTGGCGTCCGCTCTCCGAGGCGGCGTGGGCCAGCATCGGTACCGTCCTCACGTCGATGCAGACGCGGGAGGCGCGCGCCCGAGACGTCCTCGTCCCGTGGAACAAGCGCCGCCCGGAGTCGTTCAAGTCTGTCGAGACGCTCCACGCCGCCGACCGCGGCGGGTTCACCTTCGACCCCGAGGTTGGCCTGCACGAGAACGTCGTCGAAGTGGACTTCGCCTCGCTGTACCCCCGCATCATCTGCGAGTACAACGTCAGCCCGGATACGGTCCTCTGCGACTGCCACGCCGGTCGGTCGGACGTACCCGAACTGGGGTACAACGTCTGCGACGAGCGCGGATTCCTCGCGGACGTCCTCGAACCGTTGCTCGAAGACCGGCGCGACCTGAAAGACGAGGCGCGCGCGGCGGAGGCGGCGGGTGACGAGGAACGCGCGGCGGCGGCCCGTCACCGCGCGGGCGCCATCAAGTGGGTCCTCGTCTCCTGTTTCGGCTATCAGGGCTACCGGAACGCGAAGTTCGGCCGAATCGAGTGCCACGAGGCCATCAACGCCGTCGCCCGCGACCTCCTCCTGCGGGCGAAGGAGACGGCCGAGGAGGCGGGGTGGCGGGTCGTCCACGGAATCGTGGACAGCCTGTGGGTGACGCGCGACGCCGCCGACGCCGACCCGCCGGAGGAGATTGCCGCGCGCGTCAGCGAGGCGGCCGACGTTCCCTTGGAGGTCGAAGACGCCTACGAGTGGGTCTGTTTCGTCCCCAAGCGCGGGTCGAATCGCGGCGCACTCACGCGCTACTTCGGGAAGGTGGCGGACAGAGACGAGTACAAGGTCCGCGGCATCGAGGCGCGCCAGCGGAGCACCCCCGCGTTCGTCGAAGAGGTCCAGCGAGAACTGATAGAGGCCGTTGGGCGGCACCGCGCGCCCGAACCCGTCTGCGACAGGCTGGCGCGCCACCGCGCCCGCCTCCGCCGCGGCGACGTCTCCGCGGAGGAACTCGCCCGCACCGCGCGCGTCTCGCGCCCCGCCGGGGAGTACCGTCGGGATACGCTCGTCGCCGCGGCCGTCCGTCGCGCCGAACGACGCGGCCTGTCGCGGGCGCCCGGACAGGACGTCCGCTACGTCGTCACCGACGCCGACGGGGACGGTATCGACCGGGTGCGTCTCGACTTCGAGGCGCCGAGCGACTACGACGCGGCGTTCTACGACGACGCCCTCCTCCGCGCCGCCGAGAGCGTCCTCTCGCCGTTCGGGTGGGACCGCGGGCGGATACGGCGCTACCTCCGGCCGGGCCGGGACGCGACGCTCGCGGCGTTCGAATGACGCCCCCGGCCGCCGACGAGACGGCGCAGAAGGGACTCCTTTTCACGCTCGCGCCCGAGGGTCGAACGTGGACGCAGAACAGGACACGCTCGAAAATCCGTTCAACATGGACGCCGAGTGCACGAACTGCCCGGAACTCTGCGAGACGCGAACGTCTATCGCCCACGGGTACGGCGACGTGGGCGCGGAGTTCCTCTTCGTCGGGGAACACCCGAGCGAAGGGGCGGACCGCACGGGCGTCCCCTTCACCGGCGACGAGGAAGGCGAGAGGCTTCAGCGAATCCTCGGGGAGTTGGGCTTCTCGCGTTCCGACCCCGACGCCGAGGAACCCGACCTCCAGAACGTCTTTCTGACCTATCTCACTCGGTGTCGGCATCCCGAACGCCCGCCGACCGACGACGAGATACGGACCTGTGAACCGTACCTCAACGCCGAGGTGCGGATGATAAACCCCGAGATTATCGTCCCCGTCGGGCAACGCGCCCTCGAAGCACTCGCTATCGACTATACGACGCGCCGCCCGGACAGTTTCGACGTCGAGGCTGAACACGCGACGACCATCCGGGGCCGGGGCTTCGAACTCGTGCCGATGGTCGGACTCGACAGACAGACCGACGACCAGACGGAGGCGTTCGTCGAACACCTCGTGGAGAACGTCTTCTCGCGGGACTACCGGCAGACGAAGGGCCGCCGCGGTCGGTAAGTCGCGAGCGTCGCTTACTTTTCGCCGCCCGCCTCGTCCTGCGAGTCGGTCGTCTCACCCGACGAATCGGTCGTCTCGCCAGACGAATCGGTCGTCTCACCCGACGAACCGGTCATCTCCTCGGACTCCTCCGTCGCCGACGACTGGACCTCGTCCATGTCGACGGGGGCGTCCAACTGCTCTCGGTCTATCGCGTCGTCGAGCGTTCCTTTATCCGTCACCGCACCGAGGCCCTTCTCGTTTACCGCGCTCTTTATCTTCTCCGCGTCGATGGCCGACGCGACGTTCTCGTTCTTCGAGTTCGTGGAGGACTTCAACGCCCGCCGTACGGCGACGTAGCCGGCGAGTGCCGCCCCGCCGGACGCCACGGCCCCGGGGATGCCGTACCGTTTGTACCCGAACTTGATCGCCTTCTTACCTATCGTGTACGCGCCGAGCATGACTCACGCTTCGTCCGTGGGACGCAAGAGGCTGTTTGCCGCCTGAAGTCTACTGTCTGTAGCACCGACCGCTCTCGCACCGCACGGTCGCACGACAGAGGCCCGTCGGCGCTAATCGATGTTGTCGGTGACGCGGATGTCGACGCCGCCGTCGCTCCAGAGACTCACGGTAACGTTCGTGAGGTGAATCCGGACGCTCACGTCGACGCCGGACGTGTCTTTGAACAGCATGTCGATGGCGTCGGGGTGGATGTGGTCGTAGAGGGGGAACTCGTCGTCCTCGAACGACGCGTTCTCGTGTGCTTGGACGGCCTCGAGTACGACTTCGCTGAGCGCGATATCCTCGTCGTCGGGATAGTATCGTCGGCGTTCGGGATGGTCGTCCATGCTGGTGTCTGCTCGAAAGTACCGGCCGACGCGCCAAATTCCTCTCGGCAGGCGGGCGGGCCTCCGGCGCGGTCACCCATCCGACTACGACCGCCAGTACGGCGTCTCCGTCCGCCGGACCGTTCGCGCCGCGTACAGTCCGAGAGCGCAGACGCTCCCGAGGACGACGGCGGCGACGGCGAGCGTCGAACGGTCGGGCGCACCGACGAGTAGCGTGGCGACGGCCCCGACGCCGAGGAGGGCGACTACCGCCACGGAGACGACGGCGACGAGTCGCAGGGCGAGTCCGTCGACGGCGACGCGTTCGGGCATACGGGTCCTTGGCTCCGGGGAAACTTGAAGCGGCGGCTTGAAGGGCGCGCCACACCGAGATGGGGTATGACAGTCGTCGCCGTTCTCGCGGACCCCCCGCGACCGGGTCTCGTCCTGCCGGAACTCGCCGAGACGAGCCCGCTGACCGAGGACGAGGCCGCCGAACTCTACGCCGCGCTGCTGAAAGACACGATGAGCGCCGTCGAACGCTCCGGCGGCGAACTCCTCGTCAACTACCGACCCGAGGACCTCCTTCCCGAAGAGCACGCGGAGACGGGCGAGTCGGCCGCCGAGGCGGAGGTTCGCGCCCTCGCCGCCGACGCGCTCGAAGACCCCAGTTCCGTCCGGTACGAGGTGCAGGTCGGCTCGTCCTTCTCGGCGCGTGCGGGCAACACGGCGACGCACCTCCTCCGCGAGGAGGGCGTCCAGTCCGTCGCCGTCGTCCGCGGCACCGCCCCGTTCCTCTTCCGTTCGACCGTCGACTCCGCGGCGATGAAACTGCGGAGCAACTCGGTCGTCCTCGGCCCGTCGTCGCGGGGTCGGACGTACTACGCGGGGTTCTCCGAGCCCGTGGACTACGCCGAGGCGTTCCGGACGCCCGAACTGGAGACGTTGGTCACCCGCGCGAACGACGCCGGCTTGGATACCGGGTTCATGGAGATGCAACCGTCGGTCGAACGCGGCGAGGACCTCCAGTCGGTCGTCCCGATGGTCCGCGCCCGGTGGCAGGCGAGTCGCATCGTCCCCGCCCACACCGCGGAGTTCGTCGTCGAACGGGGCCTCCGCGTCGTCAGCGAGGACGGAACCCCGACGCTCGTCGCGGACTGATTCGGGGCGCGACGCCGCGCGCCGAGAGCGTCGGTCAATCCTCTAGTCCGAGTAACGCGTCCGTTTACGGGCCATATCGACTTTCCGCGCCGCTCCCGAACGACCCGTATGGTCAGCTTCGGCGGCGCAAAACGGACGGGGAAACACATCGCGTCGGACTTCTCGAACAAGAACGTGACGTTCATGGCGGCGGGCATCGCCTACAACGCGTTCGTCTCGCTCGTCCCGATGCTGCTCCTCCTGCTTTTGGTCGTCTCGACGTTCGGCGGCGGCCTGGAGGCCCGACTCGTCACGCTCGCGGAGGGGTCCCTCCCGGGGCCTATCGCGGACGTCGTCACCAGCATATTCGGCGGTGAGAGCGCCGCCGGCGCGTCGGCGGTCGGACTCGTCGTGCTCGTGTGGGGGACGCTGAAGATATTCCGCGGCCTCGACACCGCCTTCTCGGAGATATACGAGACGGTGGGGCAGAACTCCCTCGTCGACCAAGTGAAAGACGGGCTGGTCGTCCTCCTCGCCCTCGTCGTCGCAGTCGTCGCGACGGCCGGAGCCAGCATCGTCTTCGCGTGGCTCTCGGACCAGATTCCGTACATCGGCGTCCTGACGCCGCTCGTCCTCGTCGGCGGACTGCTCATCGCCTTTCTCCCGATGTACGTCCGCTTTCCGGACGCGGACCTCGGGTGGAAGGACGCCCTCCCCGGCGCGGCGTTCGCGGCGGTCGGATGGGCGGCGTTGCAGGCGCTGTTTCAGGTGTACCTCTCCTTTAAGGGCGGCGGGTCGGAGGGCTTCTTCGGCGGCGTCATCGTCGTCGTGACGTGGCTGTACTTCTCCGGGATGGTCCTGCTCCTCGGCGCGGTGATAAACTCCGTCCTCGCGGGGGAGTCGTCGGGGCGCGCGGGCGGCGTCGGCATGGGCGCGTCCGGGTACGAGACGCGCCGCGAAGAGGAACTCGACGCCGACGAGTTCGCCCGGTACCTCTCCGAACTCCGGGAGGACGTCACCGGCCGCTACGAGGAGATGCGTCCGATGATCGGCGAAGACGGAGACGAGAGGCGCCCGCGCCCCCGCGGCGAGGTGACGGTGATAGAACAGTCGAAGCGCGACGGCGACGAGGAGGAGTGGTCCGTCGCGTTCCGTTGGCGGAGTCCGGCAGACGGGTCGGACCGGGAGCGAACGCCCGCGCCCGCCGACGACTGAGAATCGCCGACCGGCACGAGCCCTCCCGAGGGAGCATCCACCAATAGGTTGACAGGAAGGCGTATCCTACGTCAGTCTATGACTCTCTTACTCGGAACGGAGGATGGGGTCTATCGCGCATCGGACGCTCACCGTGACGATGCGAACCGGGTGCTAGATGCCGGTCGAGTGATGCGAGTTCGACGGTTCGAGTGGGCCGACGGCGTCTTCGCGTGCTCGAACACGGGGCTGTATCACTCGACGGACGGAGGCGAAACGTGGTCTCAACAGGGCGTACCGGAGACAGAGGTTTATTCGGTGCTCGTCGGTCCGGACGGCGAGCGTATCTACGCGGGAACGCACCCCGCCCACCTCTACGTCAGCGAGGACGGTGGTGATTCGTGGAACGAGCTCGAAGGGTTCCAAGCGTTGCCCTCGCGAGAGGAGTGGTACACCCCTCGGCACCGCAACGAGGCTCACATCCGCAGTCTCGGTGCCCACCCCGACGTGCCGGACCGGGTCATCGCGGGCGTCGAGGTCGGCGGCGTCCACGTCAGCGGAGACCGCGGTGAAACGTGGACCGAACGGCGTGACGGCGTTCAGGACGACGTTCACCACGTGTTGATCCGCGACTCCAAGGAGTACATCGCCTCGTGCGGTGACGGACTCTATCGGACGACGGACGCCGGTCGCTCTTGGACGCGGTTGGACGAAGAGCTCTCGCATCGGTACTTCCGCGAGGCGACGATTCACGACGGGCGACTCTACACCGCTGCGGCCCGGTCGCCGCCGGGAACGTGGGAGGGGGAGTCCGGCGCGGCCGGGGGGTTGTTCGTCTCCGAGGACGGCGGTGAGACGTTCGCGTCGGTGTCCTACCCGGGCGCGCCACAGGAGGTGATAGTCGCTTGGACGACCGCAGACGGTCGGCTCATCGCCGGGACGAACGAAGGACGGGTTATCGGAGAACGCGGCGACGAGTGGGAGACCGTCGGAACGGTGCCCGCGGTGATTCGGTCGCTCTGCCATCTGTGACCTCCCCCTCCACCGCCGTGATGCTCGCAGTCGGTGAAGACGGTAGTCCCGCGTCGGACCGGGAGTAAGAACGACACCTTCAACTTTTTCGGGGTTTGACGTGAGTACACACCTCGATGGTCTAAGCGGTCGTCGTCGGTTTCCGCGGCTTGGACCGCGAAATCGCATGGCTTCGTCGGGGTTGACACCCTCTGGGTGGGATGGCGGAGTGGACTAACGCGCCTGCCTTGAAAGCAGGTGGCCTTTGGCCTCCTGGGTTCAAATCCCAGTCCCACCGCATTCTCCGAGCGATTCCGTTCGAGACAGTCCCGTCTGTCTCGAACCGAGAGCGAGGTGCCGCGTGTACGAGGGGGATTTGAAGCAGGGAGCGACGCGAGCGGAGCGAGTGAGGTTCAAATCCCAGTCCCACCGCATTCTGAGGCGAACTACCCGGCGAGCACCTCGTGTGCTCGCCTTCTCGTGAGCGTCTGACCGGCGTTACGGGGAGAAATCGACCACAAGCAGGCGAGACGCGCCTCGCGTGACAGTCTCCCGCAGATGCGTAACGGCTTTGAGTTGGCCTTCCAACAGGGAGATATGGACTGGCCACACGACCCGGACGGCGAAGCGGGGTCAGAGGGAATGCGGAAGTTCGGCCACGCGATAATCGCGAAGAAGATAGACGAAGAGGAGGACTTCCCCCTCTCGCGTGACGAATTCGTCGCCGAGTACGGCGACGACCCGATTCGCATCGACTACGAACGAGTCGTCCCGATGCGCGAAATCTTCGACCACGTCGAGGAAGAGGAGTTCGACGACTTCGTGGAGTTCCATCAGGCCCTCGGCCGCGCGATGCGGCGCGAGGGGTACTGGTTCTACGAAGGGTCCGAGGCGTTCGTCTGAGGCGCGACGGGCGGCCGTCGGTTTTCTCACAAATCGCCGCGAGCGACGGGTGTCGGCGGACGGCGTTCGCGCCTGCGCGTGCGAGCGATTACTCTTCGTCGAGGGAGACTCGGTCCGCGATTTCCGTCTCCGGCGACGTGCGCTCCCAGTTCCGGGGGGCGTCGCCGCCGACTTCGGCCTGCACCTTCTCCTCTAAGATGTTGACCGCGACGCTGTTTGCCCCCTCGGGGATGATGAGGTCGGCGTGTTTCTTCGAAGGTTCGATGAACTGTTCGTGCATCGGTTTGACCGTCGAGAGGTACTGGTCGATGACGCCCTCCAAGTCGCGGCCCCTGTCGATGACGTCGCGTTGGATGCGCCGGAGGATGCGGACGTCGGCGTCCGTCTCGACGTAGAGGCGCAGGTCGAGCATCTCGTTTATCTCCTCGTCGTACAGCGAGAGGATGCCTTCGAGGATGACGACGTCCGTCGGTTCGACGTGGACCGTCTCGTCTTTCCGGTTGTGGACCTCGAAGTCGTACTGCGGCATCTCTATCGGTCTGCCTTCGAGGAGCGTCGACAGTTGCTCGCGGAGCAGGTCCCACTCGAACGCCGAGGGGTGGTCGTAGTTGACCGACTCCCGTTCGTGCACGTCGAGGTGGCTCTGGTCCTCGTAGTAGTTGTCGAGCGGTATCCGCGTGACCGACTCACCGACGTTCTCGGTGATGAGTCGCGCCACCGTCGTCTTCCCCGCACCGGTCCCGCCGGCGATACCGATGACGAACGAGGGGATGGTCATCGGTGGAGAACGCGCGGCGAGCGGTTTGAACGTGGTGGTTCGCCGCCCGTCCGAGGCGTGCGGACACGCGACCCGCAGGGAAAGTGACGGCGTATAGTCATTTTGGCCGACGGTCCTCAATTCGCCCGAGAAGGGCGGAATCGTCCGATGGAGATGTACCAAGAGATAATTTTATAAATGGGTATGCCTTTGCCTGCCATATGGCACGTGATATCGTACGTCGGGACTTCCTGAAACGCATCGGCGCCGCGGGCGCCGTCGGAGCAGCGGGGCTATCGGGCTGTATCGGAAGCCCGGGAGAAGGGGGCACAGGCACTGGCACCGGCGGTGGCGGTGGCGGCGGAGACGGGCCGGAGGGACTCGTCGTCATCGGCTACCCCGAGAGCGGTATCCAGTTGTTCCGCGACTACTACAGCGCGAGCGACGGGGAGGAGAAGATTCTGGTCCCCGACGGCCTGCGCGACGGCGCGATGCCCGGACAGGTCGGAAACGACATGGAGAACGTCACCGGCACCGCACCCGCCGCGGGCGGTCCGAATCAGGAGGCGTTCACCTCGATGTTCGAATCGGAGTACAGCAGTTCGCCGGGCGTCTTCACCGCGCAGTCGTACGACTCGGTCGCGCTCCTGTTGCTGGCGAACGCCGCCGCGGGCGAGAACAGCGGGTCGGCGCTGAAAGAGCAGATGCGGCGCATCGCCAACCCCGGCGGGATGGAGGTCAGCCCGGACAACTTCGTCGAGGGGATGGAGGCGGCCGCGAACGGCGACGACATCAACTATCAGGGCGCGTCCTCGGCGACCAACTTCGACAAGAACGGCGACCCGGCCTCCGCGGCGTACTCCATCTGGGAGTTCGCGCCCGACGAGGAGACGACCACCGAGGTGGAGACGCAGAACTTCAAGGGGGAGAACCCCGAAGGTGCGGGCCCCGCCGCGGACAGCGCACCCGGCGGGTCGGACCGCGAACTCTCCGTCGGCATCCTCCTGCCGGAGACGGGTGACCTCGCGTCCGTCGGCCAGCCGATGATTCAGGCCGCGCAGTTGCCGGTCAAGCAGGTCAACGACGCGAACCCGGCGGGCCTCACCGTGAACGCCCAAATCGAGGACACCCAAACGTCGCCCGACGCCGGCGTCTCGGCGGCGCAGTCGCTCGTCAGCGCTGGCGTCCCCGCCGTCTGCGGGTCGGCGTCCTCCGGCGTGAACGTCCCCGTCTCCCAGCAGGCGTTCATCCCGAACGAAGTCGTCGGCTGTTCGCCGTCCTCGACGGCGCTGTCGGTGTCGAACCTCGAAGACAACGACTACATCTTCCGGACGGCGCCGTCCGACTTCCTGCAGGGCCGCGTCATGGCGCAGGTCATGTCCGAACGCCTCGGAGCGAGTTCCGTCTCGACGCTGTTCGTCAACAACGACTACGGCCAGCAACTGTCGGAGCGCTTCGCCGAAGTCTTCCAAGACGAGTTCGACGGCGACGTCTACCACCAAGTCGCGTTCAACAAGGGCGAGTCCTCCTACTCGTCGGTCATCGAGTCCGCCCTGTCGCCGCCGGACAACTGAGCGGCGAACCGAATCCGGTTTTTCTTTCGACGCCGACCGGCGAGCGACGCCGCCGTGGAACGCCGACGGGGGCGGACGGACGTGGGGCGTCGAGTCACGCCGCGTCGCGTTCGGCCTCGATTCGATCGGCGTACGCCGTCGCTATCGTCTCCAGAATCTCCTCGCCCGCCTCGACCGTCGCCTCCCGCGGGTCGCCGAGGACGCCGTTCTCCGTGATGGACTTGAACCCCTCACTGAGCAGTCGCGCCACGGATATCTCCCCCTCCGTCCCGACGGCGAGTTCGTCCGTATCGACGAGTCCTTCGTTCACCGCGAGGACGATTGCCGTCTCCGCGGCCCCCGCGTGAATCACCGGCTCCTCGTACTCGACGCCCGCCGAGCGCAGTCCCTCGTTCATCAGGCGCATGTTCTCGTCGAGGTCGGCGAGGGCGATTACGTTCGCGTCGATATCTCTGGCCACCTCCGGAGCGACCGTGTTGACGGGCGCGAAGTTGCCGCCGTGGGTCGGCACGAGGACGACGAACTCGAAGCCGTGTTCGTCCAGCGACTCGCAGTACGACCGGACGAGGTCCATGAGCGTCTCCGGCGGCACCGTGATGGTCCCGGGGAACTCCATGTGGTGACCCGAGCACCCCGGTCGAATCGTCGGCGCGGCCAGCGCGTCCCCGAGTTTCTCGGCGATGCGCCGGGAGAGTTCGTCGCCCGCGAGCGTGTCCATCAGAAGCGGGAGGTGCGGACCGTGTTGCTCGACCGACCCGACGGCGACGACCGCCGTTCGCGTCCCGGATTCGAGCGCCGATTCGACCTCCGGCCACGTTCGTTCCGCCAGTCGTACCGTCGTCCGTTCGCTCACGACTCCGACGGTCGATCGCTGTCGTGAAAATGATTTCGAGATGACAACAGTGGCGGAGCGGGGAGGCGAGGCGAGAATCGAGGACGGCGGACGCCCTTACCCGCCGAGGAAGTCCCTTCGGACCTGTTCGTCGCCGAGCAACGCGTCGCCGGTGTCGACGTAGCGGTTCTTCCCGTTCGCGAGGACGTAGCCGCGGTCACAGCGTCGAAGCGCCTCCTTGGCGTTCTGTTCGACCATCAGGACGGCCGTGCCGTCGTCGTTGATGGCGTCGATGCGGTCGAACATGTCGTCCACCAAGTCGGGTGCGAGGCCCGCGGAGGGTTCGTCCAACAGGAGCAGGTCCGGTTGCAACATCAGCGCCCGACCCATCGCCAGCATCTGCTGTTGCCCCCCGGACATCGTGCCGGCCTTCTGCTCGCTCCGTTCTTCGAGGATGGGGAAGCGGTCGTACACCGCCCGCATGGCGTCCTGCGGCACCTCGTCGAGGATGTACGCGCCCATCTCCAAGTTCTCCTCGACGGTCAGGGAGGCGAACACGTTGTCGTTCTGCGGGACGTAGCCGATTCCTTTGTGGATGATGTCCTCCGGCGCGAGGCCCGTCACGTCCTCGCCGTCGAACGTCACCGTCCCGCCCATGTGGGCGGTGAGTCCGAAGACGGACTTCATCAGGGTCGATTTGCCCGCCCCGTTCGGGCCGACGATGGTGACGTACTCGCCGTCGTAGACGTCCATGTCCACGTCGGTGAGAATCTGTAAGTCGCCGTAGCCGGCGTCCAAGTTCCGCACTTCCAGGAGCGACTCCTCCTCCCGCGGCGTCGCCTCCGTCTCCACGGCGGCGTCGTCGGTACTCATACGTTCCCTCCGAGGTACGCCTCGATGACGTCTTCGTTCGCTTTGACCTCCTCGGGGGCGCCCTCCGTGAGGACGCGCCCCTGATGGAGGACGATGACGTGCTCGCAGTTCTCCATGATGAGGTCCATGTCGTGTTCGACTAAGAGGAACGTGTAGCCCTGTCCGCGGAGTTCGTGGATGTGGTCGAGGAGTCGCTTCTCCAGCGTCGGGTTCACCCCCGCGAACGGTTCGTCCAACAGGAGCATGTCCGGGTCCGTGAGGAGGGCGCGCGCCATCTCCAGCAGTTTTCGCTGTCCGCCCGAGAGGTTGCCCGCGTACTCCTCGGCGATGTGGTCGATGTCGAAGAAGTCCAGCACCTCCCAGACGCGTTCGAGGAGTTCCTCCTCCTGTCGGATTACGTCGTCGCGCACGCCGGGCGTCACCGACCGCCAGAGCGCTTCGCCCTGTTGGGCCTGCGGCGCGAGCATCATGTTCTCCAAGACGGTCATATCGCCGAGTTCGCGGGCGATTTGGAACGTCCGGACCATCCCGCGGTTCGCTATCCGGTGCGGTTTCATCCCCGTCACGTCCTCGCCGTTGAACGTCACCGTCCCCGAGTCGGGTTTCAGCATGCCCGTGATGAGGTTGAACGTCGTGGACTTGCCCGCGCCGTTCGGGCCGATGAGGCCGGTGAGGCTGCCGCGTTCGACTTCGAAGGACGCGCCGTCGACGGCGGTGATGCCGCCGAAGGACTTGTGCAGACCCTCGACTTTCAGCGGGTACTCGGCGGTAACGTTCGGGCCGGTTCCCAAGTCGAGGGACGGCGAACCGGCCGCCTCCGCGGCGTCGTCGGCGTCGGGTCCGCGCCCGCGTTCGGTCTCACTCATCGCTCTCACCTCCGTCGAACTCCGTTCGGCGTGCTGTCCCCTCGTCGGCGACACCTCCGTCTGATACGGCCGTTCGAGACGTCTCCGGCCGGGACAGCGAGATGCTCGCGGCCGTCTCCTTGCGGTGGCCCAGCAGGCCTTCGGGCCGGTTGTGCATAAGCCAGATGAGGACGAGTCCCATGATGACGAGTTGGAGCTGTCGGATGCTGTCGATGGTGTAGAGGACGAACGGAAGCGGGTCCAAATTCGAGACGAGCGGTGCCACCGCCGGTCCGAATCCGTTCGGCGCGTTCGCGTTCGGGAGGACCGTATCGACGAGGTTCTTGAAGTAGCGCGGCCCCTGATAGAGGACGGCCGCGAATATCGCGCCGCCGAGGACGCTGCCGGTGTTCGACCCCGCGCCGCCGATGATGAGCGCTATCCAGACGAAGAACGTCACGCGCGGGCGGAAGAAGTTCGGCGTCACCGCGCCCTGCGTCATCAGCCAGAAGATGCCGGCCAGCCCCATCAGGGCGCACCCGAGCATGAACGACTTTATCTTGAACTCGTTCGTGTCCTTCCCGAGGGAGTTCGCCACGTCCTCGTCCTCACGAATCGCCTTGAGGACGCGTCCGAACGGCGACTCGCCGGTCCGCTTCAGGAGCCAGTAGTAGCCCGCGACCATCACCAGAAGCACCGCGCCGTAGACGAGGCCGTCGACGACGGGTTTCGGATTGTTCATCTCCAAGGAGCTCCCGAACGCGCCGACGAAGCCGAGGTAGGCGTCCCAGAGGCCGAACAGCGAGAAAAACGCCCGAATCGGCCCGGTGTAGTTCAGGATGAGTCCCGACCCGCCGCCGAAGCCGACGCGGTTGCCGAACAACTGGAACTGCTGGAACTCGCTCGAGAGGAACGAGAAGCGGACGATTTCCGACATCGCGATGGTGACGATGGCGAGGTAGTCCGCGCGCAACCGAAGCGCCGGTAAGGCGACCACCAACCCGAGGAGGGCGGCGGCGAGCATGCCGGCGACGATGCCGACGACGAGGGGGAGGCCGAGTCCGCCCACCTGCGCCGCGCCGCCGGCCTCGTACACCGGTTTCGAGACGAGCGCCATCACGTAGACGCCGACGGCCATGAAGCCGACGATGCCGATGTTGAACAGCCCGGTGTACCCCCAGTGGAGGTTCAACGCGAGACTGAGCATCGCGAAGACGCCGATGTAGAACGTCAGCACCGCGATGGTGTTGAGTTGGCCGCGGAGCGAGTAGCCGAGGGCGAGGCCTACCGCGACGTACGCGGCGTAGACGACGGCGAGTGACGCGAGGATGAGTCCCGCGTCGCCGCCGGGCACTCGGTCCGTGAAGTCTTCTGCGACGCTCATGCCGTCGACCTCCCGCTGAAGAGCCCTTCAGGTTTCACGAGCAGGATGAGTATCATCACGACGAACGCCGCCGCGCGGGCGAACGCAGAAGGTATCCAGATGACGGACAGCGACGCCGTGAGACCGATGACGAGTCCGCCCGCGATGGCTCCGTAGACGGAGCCGATGCCGCCGAGGATGACCGCCGCGAAGATGAGAAGCAACAGGAGCCATCCGTCGTTGAAGCCGAGCGTCCCCTTCCAGAGGATGAACGTGTAGCCCGCGACGCCGGTGAGGCCGCCGCCGATGATCCACACCGACCGGACGACCCGTTCCGTCGGGATGCCGGTGACGCGCGCGAGGTCCTCGTTGTCGGACATCGCCCGCATCGCCTTCCCGAGTTTCGTCCGCTGAAGGAGCAGGTGGACGCCGAGCATCAGGCCGCCCGCGACGACGGCCAGCGTCAGGTCGTGCATGTTGATTCGGACCGCGCCGTCGACGAAGTACAGCGAGAACGACGGCGGTTGCGCGGTCGTCCCTCGCACGTCGGACCCGAAGACGAACTGCATCAGGTACCGGAGCGCGAAGGCGATGCCGATGCTGGTGATGAGAAGGGTGATTCCGTCCTCGTCCCGAATCGGACGGAAGACGGTTCGGTCGACGACCAACGAGAGCGCGACGGTGCAGACGCCCGCCGCGAACAGACCGAGGACGATAGCGAGCGGCGTCGACGTGATGCCGATATCGAGCGTCCCGCCGTACACCGACCCTCCGGCCCCGACGAGGAGGAGTGCGCCGATGTCGGCCCGCCCGAGTCCGGCGACGAGGTACGTCGTCGCCCACCCGGAGAACGCCCCGGCGGTGATGTAGTCGCCGTGAGCGAAGTTCGCGAAGTTCAGGATGCTGTACGTCATCGACAGTCCGATACTCGCCAGACCGATAACCAGCCCGCGCATGACCCCGTCCCAGACGAGAGACCCCACGTCGCTGAACGCGGTTCGGCCGGTCGCCAACCCGACGAGTAGATCCACCGCCAACAGGACGGCGATGAACCCCACTGCGAGGGCGAACGGACGGTCCACCGCGAACCGGCGTCCGCGCGAGTATGTTTCAGCAATCCCCATTGATAACTATCCTCACGCTATGTGCGAACGTGATTGAGTGATAAGTCTTTCTTCACACGTTGGGAATTCGCGGTAAAATGTGACAGTACCGTGCGAGGAACCGGGAAATCGGTCGGTTTCGAACGTCGCCGAGGAGTAGTTCTATCGCACCCGCGTCCGAAACGGGGACCGATGAGGGAAGCCGACGAGGGGTCCGCGCCGAACACCGCAGTCGTCGACCGGCCGTCGATGGACGAGGTAGACGCCGTCGCCGACATGTGGGTGGATCTGGCCGCGAGTCAACGGACGTACCGATCGCACATCCGCGGCCCGGAGAACAGGGAGACGATTCGGGACGCGTTGGCGCGGCACGTCGTCACCGACGGCCTGCGGGTCGCCCGGATGGACGACGAGATCGTCGGGTTCGTCATGTTCGGCCTCGAACGCGGCGAGTACGTCCAGGACGTGACCCGCGGCGTCGTCCGCAACATCTACGTCGAACCGGCGGCGCGGAACCGCGGCATCGGGTCGGAACTGCTCTCGACCGCCGAGCGCGAACTCCGCGACGCCGACGCTGAGGTGATAACGCTCGACGTGATGGCCGGAAACGAGGCGGCGCGACGCTTCTACGAACGACACGGATACAGCCCGCACCGCGTCGAAATCGAGAAACGGGTCGAAAGCGATACACACTCAAAGGAGGACTGACTACTCCGAATCGCGCCAGGGGAGCATGGGCGGTTCATGCACTCGACTTGTAATCGAGACTTCCGGGGTTCAAATCCCCGCCCTGGCTCTCCTGTCCGAGCGATAGACGCCGTCTACTTCCTCCGTGGCCCCCACGGCACTCAGAACGCGACGGAAACGCGGCGACGCCGCCCTCTTGCGGGTCAGCGGTTCGAGTGGTCCCTGTCGCGGGGAGCGAGCAGGATGAGCGCACCCGGAATCGAAAGCGCCATCAGCTTCATCGGGTTCTGTCGGATGTCGAAGTCCGGGTCGAGCGGTTCGCTCTGTAGGTCCGTGATGCGGAGACACGAGTAGTAGACGACCACGTGCGTGATGACGTACGCGAAGACGCACGGGACGATGATGGGGTAGCGTACGCCGAGGTGGATGGCCAGCACGTCGAACAGTATCGCGGTGACCGAGGAGACGGCGATGAAGTCGCCGATTTGGAGGCTGACGCCGGTGAAGGCGGTCACCGTGCTATCGACGAGTGAAGTCGTGTACGGGGTGTAGACGAACGCCGTCGCGACGCTGAGCCCTACGAGACAAGCGCCGGCGACGAGGCCTACGATTGGATACACGTACTCCATTCTCACAGTGTCGGACTATCCGACAGGATATAGTATTTCCCTTCTGCTATCAGAACTGATTCCCACGCGTACGGGCTACCGGTCGGCGTCTCCGGCCGCCGGTCCGTTCGGTTCGGCGGGGCCGTTTCCTCGCCCGTTCTCGCCGTTCCCGTCGTCGGCCTCGTCGCCTTCGGTAGTGGTCGTCTCGTTCCCTCGGGCGACGTCCTTCTCTCCGGGGCCGGTGCCGTTCGCGCCGCGGTGACCCGGAGCGTCAGCGGACCGACCGGGGAGGTCCCTCACCGTGAGGTTCCCGGTGAGGGTGCCGGTGACGTTCCAGTCGGCGTCGCTCCGGCCGGGGGCGTCCCCGGCGTTCGGACCGCGTTCGGGGTGCTTCGCCGAGGGTGGGCCGCGCTCGGAGTCGTTCGCCGAGGGCGGACCGCGTTCGCCCGTCTGGCCCGGGGCGCGTTCTCGGCCGTTCCCTCGTCCCTTCTTGTCGTCCTCGTCGTCGTCCGCGAGTCCGTTCCCGACGTTCGGTCCGGCGATGCGCCGCGCGATGTCGGACACCTCGTCGCCGGAGAGGTTGCGCGCGTCGCTTCGCAGTCGTTCGACCTCCTCGGAGTCGATGCCGTTCGCTCGCTTTGCGTCGGCGGGCAGTTCACGCGCCACGTCGGACGACCGGTTCAGGAGCCGTTGGAGCGACCGTATCTCCGCCGTCAGTCGGGCCGCCTGCGCCTGATACCGCCCTCGGGAGAGGTTCCCCGCCTCGTGGGCGTTACGGAGTTCGCTCCGGCGTTCCCGGAGCGTTTCGAGTCGCTCTCTGCTCTCGTTCAGTTGGTCGGCGACGACGCGCGCCTTCGAGTCGTTGCTCGCCGCGTTCGACACGCGCTGCTCGAACGACCGGGAGTCGAGTTCGCCGTCGATTTCGGCCTGTTGAACGGCCACGACGCCGGCGAGTTGCTCGCCCGGTGCGATGCCGTCGGACCCGTTTTCGCCCGTCGAGTCGTTCGCCGTCGTCTCGTTCGCCCCGGTGTCTGTCGTCGCGTTCCCCGTCTCCGTCGTCTCCGTCGTCGTCGCACTCGTCTGCGTCGAAGTCGCTTGGGTTCCGGCGGCGACGCCGGCCGGAACGGTTGCGACGACGACGAGTACGGCCACGAGGAGCGCAGTCAGTCGCCTCATCTCGTCTCTCCGTACTAGCCGGACGGACATATACACCGACTATCTTCGTCCGGGTTTAGCCCCAATCAATCGGATTTGAAGGTCGCCGCCGTCGTGCGGTTAGTGGCTATTAAAATCAGATAGCTGACGTAAACGGTCGAAAGGTTCTTATTCGGAGTCGAGTCCGTCGTCCTCGTCGCCCTCCCCGTCCTCGTCGTCGTCGGGCAACACGAGGACGTTCTCGCGGCCGAGTCGGAACGCGTCGAGCGTCCCTTCGTCCCGCATCCTCCGGACGACCTGGCTCGTCTTGGCGTCGGTCCAGTCCAACGTCCCGGCGACCTCCTGTTGTTTCAACCGGCCGCCCTCGTGTTCGATGAGGGCCAACACGCACTCCTCGTTGCTCAGCAGTTCGTCCTCCCAGGGCATCTGGTCCTCGTCGGTTCCGTCTTCGGCCTCGGAGGCGCCGTCTCCGCTCTCGCCGCCGGCGTCGTCGCCACCGCTCTCGTCGCCGTCCGCGTCGTCCTCGGCGGCCGAACCGTCCGTCGAGGGGGATACGTCGGTGGCGTCGGCGGGTGCACCGCCGCCGACGGCCCCGTCGTCCCTTCCGCCGCCGGCCGCCTCCGCCGCGCGCGTGTTCGGACCCGCCTCGTCTCCGTCGTCGTACCGGCGGTACAGCATCCACCCGCCCCCGGAGACGACGCCGACGACGAGAAGTCCGAGTGCGCCGAGGAGGGCGAAGTCGTTCTGGGAGGACGCGCCGTCGCCGCCGGTCGTCGGCGTCTCGGACGGCGACGGTGAACCGGCCGGCGACGACTCCGCGAGGAGAAGCGTCGGTTCGCCCGGGCCGAAGTCGAGGGGGCCGTTCCAGACGACGCTTCGCGCCCGTCGGTCGTCCGGGCCGGGCGACACCGACTCGACTTCGTACCCCTCGGGCCACGTCATGAGGAGCGAGGTTTCGCCGTCGAGGAAGAAGCCCGCGAGGGCGTCGCCCGCCCGAATCCGTCCGTCCTCCACCGCGGCGAAGTTCGTCCACGTGAACGAGTACGTGATGATGCCGTACTCCTGCGGCAGTTGCTGTCGGGAGGTGGAGACGCTGACGTTCTGGACGGTCATCGACCGCCCGGTGGCGTTCTCGGCCGTCGACGCCGTCGCGTTCATCCGCGACCGGAAGTCGGAGACGTAGGACGACTCGTTGGCCTCGATGTCGCTTCGGACCGACTCGAACGCCTCCGTCTTGTTCTCCTCGTCCAGTCGGACGCGGTACTCGACTTCCCACTCCGCGGTGCCGTCGGGTTGGAGGGCGACGCGGAGGGAGACGTCGTCGGGGGCGATCTGCGTCCCCGCGATGGTCGCCGTCGATTGGGCGGACGCGGGGTTCGGGACGCCGCCGAAGACGAGTGCGACGGCGAGGAGAACGACGAGAGCGCGCGTCGTTCGTGATTCGAGACGAGTCATTTCGGCGGAAATCGAACGGGGGGGCACAAACCACTTCCGCAACGGAGCGACTGGCGGACGCACCGCGCCGATGGTGTCATTCGGTTCACAGGACGTCCGACGAATCGAACGGGCGTCTGCGCCGTCTCGCGTCCGTCTGACGCGCCCGCAGAACCGTCCAGCGGCGCTCTCGGCTGATACTCGCCGTCGGCTGCTGAAACTGGGGCGAAGGTTTATAGCAAACAGGTATAAGAGATTAGACGCCCCATGCCCGAGTGTCAGAACTGCGGTTCGTTCGTGACGCCCGCTTACGCGCGCGTTTTTGCCCCGACGAACATGGACGACCCCCGCGTCTGTCCGTACTGCGAAGATATGGTTAGAGACGGTGCGGACGTGAGAAAGGCCCGTTCTCCGCGAAACTCCTGACGTACCGCGTCAGGCGATTCTGTACCGCTCGGCGTCCTGATCGACGAGTCCTCGCTCGCATAGGGTGCTGAGAATGCTGTACAGGGAGAGCTTCTTCATCTCCAATCCATTCTGTAAGTCCGTTATCGAGGCGTCGCCCTGCGTGGAGAGATAGAGGTAGACGAGTTTCGCTCGGGGCGACTCCAGTTCCGCGGGGACCGTCGGAAGACCTGTGCCGGAGGACGAGTTGGACATGGACCGTTGCATAGTTGTTACCGACCGATTGGGTTCGACGATAATAAAACCAATCCACGACGATTGTCGAAGTGGTGGGATCGGGGAACGGGAGGGAGCGTCCGTCTCGGAGGGGAACTCGGAAACTGTCAGGGATATTCACGGCCGTACCGCCGTCGTTTCCCCGTCGAATTTTCGACTACCGACGAGAGTCGGTTCGACGGGGGCCGCGAGCGCTACGAGTGGGAAGTCGTTCGGGGGCAGACGGAGCGCGTCCGAACCGAATCGGCGGAAGTGGAAGGGGCGGGAGTCGAACCACGCGAAGCCGTACTCCGGGCGGCCGCGGAGCGGTCGCCGTCGGAGACGCTCTACCACTGAGCTACCCTTCCTGTCTCGGGGTAGGAGAGAACGGCACAAATATCCTCGGTGGGTCGCGCGGGGTGTTCGACGTTCGGTCGGTCGAAGGGCGAAACGGCCCCCGGATGGGAAAAACGGAGTTCAGTAGCTCCGGACCTTCGGCTCGTACGTCTTGCTCTCGCCTTCGAGGAGGACCGGACGGTACCACAGTTCCGGCGTCCCGTCGTTCCACGAGAGCATCGTGTGCTTCAGCCACTCCTCGTCGCGTCGCTCTTGGGCCTCCTTGCGCCAGTGCGCGCCGCGGAACTCCTTGCGGGCGAGTGCGCCGAGCGTGATGGCCTCGGCGACGTCGAGGATGTTCTGCATCTCGATGGTCTGGACGAGGTCGGTGTTGAACGTCCGGGACTTGTCGGCGACGTACACGTCCTCGTAGCGTTCGCGCGCCTCGCGGATGTCGCGGAGCGCCTGCTTGAGGCCCTCCTCCTCGCGGAAGACGTTGACGTTCTCCGTCATCGACTTCTGGACGTCCGCGCGAATCTCCGCCTGTTGGACGCCGTCGTCCTTTCCGAGGAGGTAGTCGATGCGCTCCTTCTCGGCTTCGAGTGCGCGTTCGACGTAGCCCTCGGGCGTGAGCGAGGAGGACCCGCCGGACGCCGTCGCGCCGCCGTCGGTGACGGCCGCGTCGCCGGACGACGCGATCGCGCCCGGTTCGACGGGCGTGTCGACGTCGCCGCGTTCCCACTCGCCGCGCTGACCGGTCTGTATCTCCGGCTCTTCCATCTCTCGGCCCGCGGCGTGGTAGCCGGCGCGCTTGCCGAAGACGATGAGTTCGGGGAGGGCGTTGCCGCCCAGTCGGTTCGACCCGTGGACGGACGCGCAGGCGCACTCGCCCGCGGCGTACAGGCCGTCGATGCACGTCTTCCCGTTCTCGTCCGTCTCGATGCCGCCCATCGCGTAGTGCTGGCCGGGCTTGACCGGCATCGGTTCTTCGAGGCCGTCGACGCCCTCGAAGTCCTCCGCGAGGTGGAGGATGTTCTCCAGACGGTCGAGGATGCGCTCCTCGCCGAGGTGGCGCATGTCGAGGTGGACGTACTCGTCCTCGATGCCGCGGCCCTCGTTGACCTCCGTCAGTTCGGCGCGCGACACCACGTCGCGGGAGGCGAGTTCGCCGGCGTTGTTCGCGTACCCGTACTCGAACATGAACCGCTCGCCGTCCTCGTTGTAGAGGATGCCGCCTTCGCCGCGGACGCCCTCGGAGATGAGAACGCCCGTCGAGGGGAGCGTCGTCGGGTGGAACTGGATGAACTCCATGTCCTCGATGGGGACGCCGGCGCGGTACGCCATGGCGACGCCGTCGCCGGTGTTGGAGACGGCGTTCGTCGTGTGGTCGTACACCTGCCCGAGGCCGCCCGTCGCGAGGATGACCCCGTCGCGGGCGTGGAAGCCCGACACTTCGCCGGACTGGATGTCGTAGGCGACGACGCCGTGACACGTCCGCTCTTCGGGTTCTGCCTCGTCGGTGACGGCGAGTCGCGTGACGTACCACTCGTCGTACACCTGAATGCCCCGTTTGACCAGCTGTTCGTACATCGTGTGGAGCAGCTGGTGGCCCGTCTCCGCGCCCGCGTACGTCGTCCGCGGGAACGAGAGACCGCCGAACGGCCGCTGAGAGACGGTTCCGTCCTCCTCGCGGGAGAACGCCATCCCCCAGTGTTCGAGCTGCATCGTCTCCTTCGGACTCTCCTTACAGAGCGCCTCCACCGCGGGGGCGTCTCCGAGGTAGTCCGAGCCTTTCATCGTGTCGTACGCGTGGTCCTCCCACGAGTCGCCGTCCCGGATGGCCGCGTTGATGCCGCCCTCGGCGGCACCGGTGTGGCTTCGGACCGGGTGGAGCTTCGAGACGATGGCCACGTCCGCTCCTGCTTCCTGCGCCGCGATGGCCGCGCGGAGGCCCGCGCCGCCCGCGCCGACCACGATAACGTCGTGTTCGTACATGGTGTGAGTTTGTGTTTCGTTGTTGAGGCTGGTTCGACTCGACTATCTCACCAGAACTTCAGGTTGCTCTTGACGGCTTCACGCTTCAGCTCCTGGATGTGCTCCGTCAGCGGGATGTCCTTCGGACAGACGTTGCTGCAGGAGAACTGGGTCTGACAGCGCCAGACGCCGTGTTCCTGTTCGAGAATCTCCATCCGGTGCTGCTTGATGTCCTCGCCCTCGCGTTCGTCCATCGTGAAGCGGTACGCCTTGTTGATGGCCGCCGGGCCGAGGTACTCGTTGTCGCCCGCGGCGATGTTACACGAGGACATGCAGGCGCCGCACCAGATGCACCGCGTGGACATCTTGATCTTCTCGCGGTTCGCCCGCGATTGGGTCTGCTCTTCGAGTTCGCCCTCCGGAAGTTCGTTCGTCTGGAAGTACGGCTCGACGGCTTCCATCTGGTCGTAGAAGTGCTCCATGTCCACGACGAGGTCCTTCACGACTTCGGCGTGGGGGAGCGGTTCGACGCGAACCGGCTCTTCGAGTTCCGACAGCTGAGTCTTACAGCCGAGTCGCTGCGACCCGTTGATGAACAGGGCGTCGGACCCGCAGATGGCCTGCCGACAGGAGTGTCGGAAGGTGAGACTGGAGTCGTAGTTGTCCCGCGCGTACATCAGCGCGTCGAGGACGGTCATCCCCTTGTGGTAGGGGACGTAGAAGTCGTCGAAGCGAGGCTCCTGCTTCCCGGCGACTTCGGGGTCGTACCGGAACACCTTCAGCTGGTAGGTGTCCTCGTCGTCCGGGGATATCTCGGACTCCTCTTTCTGCCGCTGACGCTCCCGGGCTTGAGCCCGGTCGCGCTTCTGCCGCATGCGCTCTTCTTGCGCGACGGGAGTCTCCGACTCCGCCGCGGACGATTCTTGCTCGGACTGTTCGGGAACTTGCGTGCTCATGTTAGAACGGAAGGATGGTGATACCGGCCCATGCGTTCGCGGTTCGGATGCCCTGCACTATCAGGACGAGACTCGCCGCGACGAGCGTCCACTTGACCGCCGTCTTGCGCGACCCGGTGAGCCCCTGATTGACGAGGGCGTTGAAGACGCCGTTGACCCCGTGGAACGTCGCCGTCACGAGGAACAGCACCATAAGCGAGTAGTACGTCCACGTCTCCATCCGCGCCGCCGACATGGCGAACGTCACCTCGTCCGCGTGGTGGACGAAGTGAAGCAGGAAGAAGTGGAACGCGAGGACGACCACGAGGAACGCGGCCGTGATTCGCTGCCAGAGCCACCGGCGTCCGCCGCGTTCGAACGAGGAGTAGCGTTCCGCCATCTCAGAACACCCCCGCGACGAACGTCGGGACGCTGGCGACGACTATCGCCCCCGTCAGCATCAGCGACGCGTAGAAGCTCTTGTCCTGCGATTCCAGCCCGACTCCGAGGTCCACGAACAGGAGACGAAGCCCGTTGAGGATGTGGAACACCGCCACTGCGAGGAGTCCCACTTCCATGATGCGGACCACCAACAGGCTCTCCAGCGTCCGGATGGTGGTCGTGTACGCATCCGGACTCTGAAGCGCCGTCGAGAGGACGGCGATGTGGGTGAACAGGTAGCCCACTAACACCCAGCCCGTGAACTTGTGGAAAACCCAGGCCCACATGCCAGCGGAGAACTCCCGCCACCGGCCGAAGTCCTCGATGAGGCCCCGATTGTAAGACTGACTCATGCTCTCGTGAGTCTGGGTACCGGTATCGTATAGAACTTACGTGTACGGACGCACGGAAGCGAGCGCGAATCGGTGGACGGGGCCGTCCACCTCGCCCCGCCCCGCACCGTCGTTTAAGTACTCGACGCGCGCCGACGGCGACGCCGAACCGCCGTCACGACCGGGCGTCGGCCCCGTGCGGGGACTGCTCTCGTTCGACGACGCGACGAACCGGTTCTTCGAGTTCCACGAGGTGACAGAGCGGGTTCCCCGGGTAGACGACCGGGTTCTCGAGGACGCCGACGAGAAGTCCCGTGAAGGGCGCGTCGATGGTGACGTTGTCGTCCTTGAACGGGTTGGTGATGGTGCAGATGCGGTCGCCCTCGTGGACGAGAGAGCCCCGGTCGTGGTGCATGTCCACGATGCCGCCCGCGTCGGCGCGAATCCACGTCTTCTCGTTGTCGTCGTTGATGACCGTCTGCCACCCCGGCCACCGGACGACGGTGGTGTCTCGCAGGCCGTACTCCGAGAACACCGACTCGACGCCCGCGAGGGCGTCGTCGATGAGTTCGCGTTGGAACCGGTGGGCCTCGCCCATCTCGATGGTGATGGTGGGGATGCCGACGCGCGTCGCCTCCGTCCGGAGGACGCCGTCGCTTCCGGTGCTGTCGATGATGACGTTCGACCCGAACGCCCGCGCGAGTCGTTCGACGCCGGCGTCGGACATGTCGGCGCGGACGTGGAGCATGTTCGTCCGGCCCCGCGTCGAGGTGTGGAAGTCGAGGCCGAAGTCGCAGGGCGCGATGAAGTTGTCGAAGATTCTGGCGGCCATGCGCTTCGCGCTGGTGGAGTCGTACTTCCCGGGGAACGACCGGTTCAGGTCGCGGTCGTAGATGGGGAGGTACCGTTGCTGTGCGAGGAAGCCGGGAACGTTCATCACGGGGAGGCAGACGAGCGTCCCCGCGAGGTCCGAGAGGTCCCACTCGAAGGCGACTTCGCGGACCACTTCGATGCCGTTCAGTTCGTCGCCGTGGGCGGCGGCCGAGAGGAACACCGTGGGTCCGGGCCGTTCGCCGTTGATGATTGTAACCGGGATGCGGACGGGGTCACCGAGATACGTCTCGCTGATACCGTACCGGATGTTCTGAGTTTCGCCCGGCGCGACCTTCCCGCCGTTGTACGTGAAGGTCACATCGTCGCTCATACCCGGTCTCCGGGTGGACGGTACATAACGCTCCCGCACCGAGCGTCGGCGTCGCGCCCCTCCGAGTTCGCGGTCCGACGACGTGCGTCTCTCTCGCCGACGGTCCACCCAGCCGGCATGCCTTTGAAACAGCGGAATGTTACTGGCGAGTATGTCTACGGACGGCGACGAAGTCCGAGTGGGTGTACTCTCTCTGCACAACAGCAAGGAGACGAAGGCGATACTCAACGCGGTCGACGACCTCGGCCACGAGGGGTTGTGGCTCAGGCAGGAGAACACGGCGATAAGCATCGAGGACGGCGAGGTGACTATCGAGCCCGACGTGGACATCATCGCGAACCGCCTCCTCCTCTCGAACACGGAGGAACCCGCGGAACTTCTCGGCCTCGCGACGACGTTCGAGCGGATCCGTCCGATGCTGAACGAACCGGCGAACGTGCTGACGGCGATTCACAAGTTCGCGACGGCGGCGACGCTGGCGAACTGGAACATCAAGGTGCCCGACGCCTTGCTGGCGCTCTCGAACGAGAGGTTGAACGCCGGCCGCGAACGGTTCGGCGACGTCGGCGTCTACAAGAGCGCAATCGGCACCCACGGCGGCGGCACGTGGAAGGTGGACCTCACCGAGACGGTCAACCCGAAGGTGGGCAACAGGCAGGCGTTCCTGCAGGACCTCATCGAACGCGACGCGGACAAGCACCGCGACCTGCGCGTCTACATCGTCGACGGGCGGATAATCGGCGCGATGTACCGCTACGCCCCCGACGGCGACTGGCGGACGAACGTCGCCCTCGGCGGCGACGTCCTCGACGCGACCGACGAGATGCCGAAGGAGGCCCGCGACACCGCCCTGTACGCCGCGGAGGTGATGGACCTCGACTACGTGGGCGTCGACCTCGTCGAGGGCGAGGAGGGGTGGTTCGTCCTCGAAGTGAACCCGACGGCCGGATTCAAGGGACTCCACAAGGCGACCGGGAGGAGTCCCGCCCCGTACATCGCAAAGACCGCGATCGAACGGGTGGGCGGCGAAGTCGACGACGAACGCGTCGAGGAACTCACCGCCACCCTCGACGACTCGCGCCCCGCCAGCATGCCCCGGGTGGACCCCTCCACCGACGAGGAGACGCCGACGATAGGCTACATCGAGGAGGTGATCGTCTCGGGGACGAGCGGTTCGAAGCAGACGATGGCGAAGTCCGACACCGGCGCGACCCGGACGAGCATCGACACGTCGCTGGCTGCTGAAATCGGTGCGGGGCCGATAAAGAGCATGACGCGCGTGCGGTCGGGAAGCAACAAGTCCGGGAAGGCCCGTCCCGTCGTGGACCTCGTCATCGGTATCGGCGGAACCCAACACACCGTGACCGCCAGCGTCGAAGACCGCTCGCACATGGACTTCCCGCTACTCCTCGGGCGGGACATCCTCGAACACTACCGCGTGGACGTGCGCCGCCGCGCCGACTCCGGTTCGAAGGACGACGACGAACGCGAAGAGGAGTACTTGGAGTAGACGCCCGCCGGTCGCGACACCGCAGGACCCTCGACGGCGACGCTCGCGGGGTGAACGGCATTTACGTCTGCGCGACGTACGGGCCGTCACCACATGCAGACGACACCGTGGAAACAGACACTCCTCGACGACCCCGTGATGGCGGACCTCGTTCGGCGGCACGGAAACGTCGAACTCGTCCCCGCGGAGGACGAGTTCGAACGCCTCTGCGTCGCTATCATCAACCAACAACTCTCGACTGCCTCGGCGAAGGCCATCCGAAAGCGCGTCTTCGCCCTCCTCGGCGACGTGACGCCGGCCACCATCCTCGCGGCCGACACCGACGAACTCCGGGAGGCCGGCCTCTCCCGGACGAAAGTCGAGTACCTGCGCAACGCCGCGGAGGCGTTCCGCGAACGCGACTTCACCCGCGAAGCCCTCGCGGAGTACACGGACGAGGAGGTCATCGACGCCCTCACCGAAATCAAGGGCATCGGCGAGTGGTCCGCGCACATGTACCTCATCTTCACGCTCGGTCGGGAGGACGTCCTCCCGTTGGGCGATTTGGCGGTCCGGCGCGGCATCGAGGAACTGTACGGCGCCGCGGACCGAGCCGAGATGCGCGAAATCGCCGAGTCGTGGCGTCCGTACCGGTCGTACGGGACGCTCTACGTCTGGGAGCACTACGAGAGTTAACGCGGTGAGTCTCCTCGCGTGACCCACCCGAACTCGCCGACCGGCGGGTCGGGCGACGGACCGGGCGAACGGTCGGTCACGCTCTCGACGGGCGAAACCGTCTCGCTCCCCCTCTCGACCGAGGGAACGTTTCTCGGGGCGGTGTTCTCGGCGCGCCGCGACGGAGTCGGAGCGCTCCTGCCGGCGGGACTCGAACCGATTCGGGTCGCGCCCCGCCGCGCCGCGGTGACGTTTCTGAGCGCGTCGTACCGCCGCGTCGGCGACGGAACGATAGCGCCGTACGACGAGTTCGCGGTCGTCGTTCCGGCGGTCCACGACCCGACTGCGGTCCCCGTCGCGTCGCTACTGCGGCGCGGCGCGAGCGGGTACGTCTGGTTTCTGCCGGTGACGACCGACCCGGCCAGAGCGCTCGGAACCGACGTGTGGGGCTTTCCGAAAGTCGTCGCGGACGTCACCCACGAGGACGACGCGTCCCGGCGGCGGACGACCGTCTCCGCGGACGGCGAACGCGTCCTCGCGTTCGAGGTGAAGCGACCGCGGGCGATTCGCCGGCGGGAGTCCGGATACGCCTACTCGGTCGCGGGCGGACGACTGCTCCGCGCGCCCGTCGACGTGGACGGCGACGTCGGCATCTGGCCGTACACGGGCGCGGCGTCCGTCGAGTTCGGCGACCACCCGCGGGCGAGACGGCTTCGCTCGCTCGATATCGGCCGCCGGGCCCTCGCGCGGTTCGCGGTCGACGGAGAAGTCGTCTTCGCCGCCGGCGACCCCGTCGAACCGACGCGGTGACGCGCCGAAAGCGTCGCGTCGAACGATTCGACGGACAGCGATTCCCTCCCGAGCAGTTTCAGGAAAAACGATTAATGAACTCACTACGAGTTTTCTTTTTACCCGAGGGAAACGTTGAAACCCCGAGCAAGAGAGGATACGAGCATGGAGATAGACGACGTCAACAGTATCACGGTTCTCGGCGCGGGGAGCATGGGACACGGTATCGCCGAAGTCGCGGCGCTTGCGGGGTACGCCGTCAACCTCCGAGACATCAAGGAGGAGTTCGTCCAGAAGGGGTACGACCAGATAGAGTGGAGTCTCGGCAAGTTGGCCGAGAAAGAGCGGATATCCGAGTCGGACGCCGACGCCGCCCTCGAACGCGTCACGACGTACGTCGACCTCGCCGAGTCCGTCGCCGACGCCGACGTCGTCATCGAAGCGGTACCGGAGAAGATGGAGATAAAGAAGGACGTGTACACGGAGTTGGAGGCGGCCGCCCCCGACAGGACGGTGTTCGCGACCAACACTTCCAGCCTCTCGGTCACCGAACTCGCGGAGGTGACGGACCGCCCCGAGCAGTTCTGCGGGATGCACTTCTTCAACCCGCCGGTGCGGATGCAACTCGTCGAGGTCATCTCCGGGGCGGAGACGGCCGACGAGACGATGGACCTGATAGCCGACTTGGCCGAGGAGATGGGGAAGACGCCCGTGCGCGTCCACAAGGACAGTCCGGGGTTCATCGTCAACCGCATCCTCGTCCCGCAGATGAACGAGGCGGCGTGGATAGTCGAGTCCGGCGACGCCACCGTCGCCGAGGTGGACTCGACGACGAAGTACGGCATCGGCCTCCCGATGGGCACGTTCGAACTCGCCGACCAAGTGGGAATCGACGTGGGCTATCACGTCCTCGACTACATGCAGGAGGTTCTCGGCGACGCCTACGAACCGTGCCCCCTCCTCGAAGAGAAGGTCGAAGCCGAAGAACTCGGGAAGAAGACCGGGAAGGGGTTCTACGACTACGAGGGCGGCGAGGGCGCGCAGATTCCCTCCGACGAGGTGCGCGAGGACGTCGAGGACCGCCTGCTGGCCGTGATGGCGAACGAAGTCGCCGGACTCGTCCAGAACGACGTCGCCGACGTGGACGCCATCGACCGCGCCGTGATGCTCGGCGCGGGGTTCCCGGACGGCCCGTCGAAGATGGCCGACGGCGCGGGCCTCGACTCGTTGGTCGAGACGCTGGACGAACTCCACGAGGAGACGGGCGCGGCGCGGTACGAGGCGGTCGAACTGCTCCGCGAACTCGGCGAGTCCGGCGAGGGGTTCCGCGAGGGAGACGCCGTCGAGGGGTCCGGAGAACACGACTACGAGACGCTCTCGGTCGAAATCCGCGACAGCGTGGGCCACGTCGAACTCGACCGCCCCCACCGGATGAACACCGTCAGCGAGGAACTGCTGGACGAACTCTCGGTCGCCATCGACGCGTTGGACGACGACGACGAGGTTCGCGCCATCCTCCTGTCGGGCGCGGGCGACCGGGCGTTCTCCGCCGGCGCGGACGTGCAGTCGATGGCAAGCGGCGGCGGCCAACCCGTCGCCGCCGCCGAACTCTCCCGGAAGGGTCAACGGACGTTCGGGAAACTCGAACAGAGCGACAAGCCCGTCCTCGCGGCCATCGACGGCTACTGCCTCGGCGGCGGGATGGAACTGGCCACCTGCGCGGACCTCCGCATCGCCTCCGAGCGGTCGGAACTCGGCCAACCGGAGCACAACCTCGGCCTGCTTCCGGGGTGGGGCGGCACCGTCCGCCTCCAACGTATCGTCGGCGCGGGCCGCGCGAAGGAGATAATCTTCACCGCAGAACGCTACGACGCGGAGACGATGCGCGAGTACGGCTTCCTCAACGAAGTCGTCGATAACGACGAACTCGACGACCGGGCGTGGGAACTGGCCCGCGACCTCGCCTCCGGCCCGCCCATCGCCCAGCGATACACCAAGCGCGCGATGCGGAGCGGATGGGAGAACGCCGACGCCGGCCTCGAAGTCGAATCGCAGGCGTTCGGCCTCCTCTACAACACCGACGACCTGATGGAGGGCGTCACGGCGTTCATGGGCGACCGCGAACCCGAGTTCGAGGGCAAGTAAGAGGTTCACACCCTCGGCGAGCCCGGAACGGAATCTTTAAACAATTCTGCGAATGACGAAAGAGTGCAGGCTCGGTTGGTGTAGTCCGGCCAATCATCTTGGCCTTTCGAGCCGAGGACAGGGGTTCAAATCCCCTACCGAGCATCTCAGGGCTTCTACCGCCTGTTTTCAGCCGTGGAGTGACAAAACCATGTTCACCCCACAGGCCAATTCGATTCGACGTAACAGCCACCCCACCGCCGTACAGCGGTTAGCGTTTCTATCAGGCTCAGTTCACGAGACGGGAGTATCTCGATGAGCCTCGAACCCGAAGATTTCCCGCTCGTGACCGACAAGAGCCGGGAACTGCTGAAGGAAAAGCAGGTCGTCGACTACGAGGCTCACCGCATCGAGTTCGTGCGCTGGCTCATTCATCTCGGAAAGAACCCCGACCTCGCTGAAGGCTACGGACGCGATACTATCCGAGCGACGGCCTACCGTACTGACCAGTTCGCACGGCAGGTGTGGACGGAACAGGAGGACGGCTACACGGCTTCGTTCACCCACGACCACGCCGACGCATACATGACCGAACTCCTGTACTCGGACAACTCGGCCACCCACAAGGCGAACACGCAGAAGGCTCTCAAACGATTGTTCAAATGGCGCGCGCACGAGAAGAACGGCCAACTGTGGGAACCGGAGCGGACGTTCAGTAACATGAGTAGTGATACTGGCCCGCGAGAGTTCCTAACCATCGAAGAGCGGAAGCAGATTCGAGAAGCGGCGTTGGACTACGGCTCTATCCCCTCGTACAGTAGCGTCTCTACTGAGGACCGAGACGCGTGGAAGGCCCACCTCGCACAACGGTTCGGAAAGCCGAAGTCCGAGGTCACACCCGAGGATTGGGACCGCGCGAACAGTTGGAAGTTCACCTCGATGACGTGGGCGAGTCTCGATTGCGGGCTTCGACCCATCGAGGTCGAGCGCGCGAAGGTATCTTGGGTCGATGTAGAGAACAGCGTACTCCGTATCCCGAAGGAAGACTCCGCGAAGAACGAGGGAAACTGGGTTGTCGCCCTCTCCGACCGTACTGCTGACGCTCTCGAACGGTGGTTGGGTGAGCGAGAACAGTACGAGAAGTACGACAATACCGATACTCTGTGGTTGACCCGAGAGGGGAACCCGTATCAGACTCAGAGTCTCCGCCGACTACTCGTGAAACTCTGCGAGATAGCCGGTATTCCGACGGAGAGCCGGAAGATGAGTTGGTACGCACTTCGGCATTCGACGGGAACAGCGATGACCCACGAACGTGACCTCGCGGCGGCAAAGGCACAGTTGCGACACAAGAGCGAACAGACGACGATGAAGTACGACCAAGCGCCCGTTGAGGACCGACGAGAAGCGCTTGACCGGATGGGATAACCCAATGAGCGACGAATACATTCACGACCCTGAGCGAGTCGACGAGATAATCAAGGCGTACCGAGAGGCTAAGGATACAGGCAAGCACGGGGCGGCAGATAAACTCGAACAGATGCTCCTCGGAGTAACGCTTGCTCACGCAGAGAAGATGCTTCCCGATGGGACTCGTCTGGACGAACTCTCCGATGACGAACTCATCGAGCGGTGGATTGACTGTCAGAATGAGGGACGGGAGTCTGTCTCACTCCCCGTTCGTCGCAAGATAGGTGACGAGGTTGATTCACGAGGACTCTACTCTCAGGTAGCAGTGGAAGCCAGCAAGGAACAGGACTCGTCTGACTGACTGCGAACCCGGAGGCTCATTACAGGTATCCCCTCCTCAGATTTCGCAGACGGAATATCACCAGTACGGATAAATACAATCGGGAGAGACTGTCAATCTCCATTATTTTTTAGTTCTTTACGTTCATATATGGGGTAATGGCCGCGCCCTCCCTAACCGATGGTATACGTCGTACTATCGAAGAGTTAGCCATCCCGTCAGTCGTCCTCCTCGGTATCGTTATCGTACTCAGGACTACGTATGGCCCCCAAGAAGCAGGCTTCGCGTATCTTGCGCTTTCCGCACTTCCGCTTCTCGGAATCTATACGTCCGCGAGATACTGGAACTCGTGGTATGCGTTCGGCTTCGTCGTAGTAGGCTTCGTCTTTTGGGCGGGCCTACCAAGCGTCGGCCAGTATTTCGTCCCCTCTGCCTTCGTACAGGCCAGTCGGGTCCTCGAACTCTTATTCCTTCTCGGAGTGGGTTGGATGCTCAAGAGCAAGGTGGACTGGCTCTAACTGCCCATCTAACCACATACCCGGGAAGTTCAGAGCCGATACTGACGAATTACTCGGGGAGTTTTTTCGTCTTTCTCTCACACGGCCAGTAGAGCGAGTCGTCAGATAGTTCCGTAGAGTAACACTTGTCGGATTCCGTCGCATCGAGGGGTGGACCCCTTACCGACTGCTTCGGTCGTTGGACCTCCGTCTTCGCTAAGTGTGTCCGAAAGCCTCGATGCGTTTGACCGCTCGGGATTCCTATTCGGCGTAGGGCGGTTCACAGACGCTCCGAAGACAACCTCGCTGCCGCCTGGTCGCAACTCCGACACCGTCGAGACGCTTTGGACCGGATGGGATGAATTAACCGAGATAACAGGAGGGAACTCGGTCCTCAACGGCACTTCTCTGATTCTCGGTTCATCGAGCGAAAAATCTCGTAGTTCAATTTCCTCAATTCCAATTTACCGGCAAACGCGCGCGAAAACTATAATTTCTATTATATATGCACACCTATGTCAAAAAATGGAATTCTGAATACCAATATACCCCCCATACATGCATATAATAGAATACTTATATGTTTTTTAACTGTTACTTAGTATATAAGGGGAGACCCCCCTATATGTACCGTCTACCATTAATAATAGTAAGGGGAAACACAACGCGGGGCATTGAACAAACAGTATCAACAGAGTTGTTCAACGCATCGAGGCGGGAAACAACCAGTTTATCTTTGAAGTGGACTCTTCGATTCAACCAGAAGGATACCCGCCTCGATGCATTGAACCGCTTCGGTCAAAACAGAGGATTACCAGAAGAATTGGAGAATCAGGCGAGAGTCCCGGTGGGTTTGTCATAGGTAGTCCATTCTGAATTATCCTGAGCCACAGTTCCAGAGTTCGGAGCGTCGATGCGTTGGACCACCTAAATCAGTATTCCTCGGTCAATTCTGCCAAATAATTCCCCCTTCGTAAGCAGTCCCCTGTTGGTGTCTCCCCAGACACCGCAGGGGATTTTTTGCATTGAGAGGAGTCACTCCGGTATCCAAGTCCCCGGTTTCGTAGGGGCAGACCATCCTCCATTTCTTTATTGAGACGTCAGTACGGCTGTTCGCCAGCAGGCGTCAGATACCGCTGGTTTTCCCAATCGTCGTCAGCGAGAATCCACTCGCCGTCGTCGATTAGTTCTTCGAACTCCTCTCGGTCGTATTCGAACTCCATCCCCGGAGACGGACCACCAAGGCGAACGCGGTCCCCATCGACGCTAAGTTCGTAGAACATCGGTTCGTCTTCTGACTGTGGGCCAAGAGCGCCCTCCCAATCCCCAATCTCCACGTTCGATGTATCGGACATGAGAAGGACTTCACCGGGGTTGCTAAAAGTCAGTTCGGTTAGTCAGAATACTTCGAGATAGTCCTCGATGACCTGCCGTTCGTCTTCAGTTAGGTCGAACAAGTCGTACACCACTTCGTCTATCTCTGCTTCAAGCGCTTCGATGCTCGTCTCCTCTACGGTCTGCTCGTCGCCTTCCAACGCCTCGATGAGTTGTTTCACGTCTTCGGTACGCTTCGGGATGGGGATATTCTGCTCTTCCCCCTTCTTCATATTCCGTCCATCGACGGCGGCATGAACATACTTCGCTCGGAGTTTTCTGTCGTCGCGGTCTCCTTTGTCCATCTGTGGTGCGGTAATTTCGTCAGAACGTCCGGCGGTCACTGCGAAGCGACCGTCAGCGAGTTCCTGAATGTCGGCGTTCACCGGGTAGCGGCGAGTCTGCCATTGGTAGTCGATGTAACCAAGTTCTCCGTCGAAGTCACCGAGGTAGGCTTCCGGGAATCGGTTAGTCTTGCCTCTGATGTCAATTGTATCTGCGACCTTCCCGGCTTTTTTTCGGAGTTTGGGGAAGGCAGACCCCTGGTTATCAACGATGCAGGGGATGGGGTTCACATATTGGGCTCTGTATTCGTAATAGCCTCCAGCCTTAACGGTTGAAATATGCTTGAAATAGAACTCAAGTGGGTTTGAATTAAGTTGAGATGCAATCTCTTCCGTAATATCCTGATATTTTTCAGTTAGAAGTGCCGCATATGCGGTCTTGAAATACCACGTGCCTTTCTCATCCAACATGAACGACGGTTCATCAGTAATATGTGCAAATATTGTCTTCGGTTGTTCAAACTTTTCCAGATTCCGTGGGTATGCGAATTCCCACCATTCGTTACTATCCTCCCAACGTCCTCCTTGCCGACTCCGTAATTCGTCCTCGTGCGCTTTGAAATAATCCCATGTCAATGGGTAATTATTTTCCAGGGTACTCTTGGAGATGAGTTGGTCTCCTCGACTTCCTTCATCAAGGGATAGATACGGGAGGATAACATGATTCCCGGACCATTCACATCTCCACCGTTGTACATCACTTCCACTGAGCCACGGTCGAAGCAGGTCGGTTTCTATCTGAAATTCCTCGTCTCCACCACTTGGTCTGACTGTTACTGTTTCCCCAGAATCTTCTGATAGAATCTGATGCGCATTTAACACATCAACCACATATACCGTATTTGCGCCTGTGGTAGGGCCGGGGAATATCGCTTCTGTCACTTCTGACATAGTTGCGTCACCAATTGATTCCAGTTTGTCGAAGATTGACTGTTCTTCAGGGGGCATGAGTGCCCAATAGTCTGGAGTAAGATTCCTCTGAGTTGCGTCGAAAACATCTATAAATTCGTCGCTGTATCCAGGCTCTCCTCTGTGTTCCCGTACAGACTTGACGATTTCCTCATCCATCTGATTGCCCTGGTCATCTTCTATCGCTGGACGTGCCCGTACACACCTCACCTGATTACTGGAACGTGATTTTTCGTGGCTTTCAGACTGAAGAATCACAATTGCAGGGTAATTTGTTGCGTCAGAGAACAGACCTGAATCCCTGAAATCGTATACTTCATCAATCACCGTATTTTCCAGAATTTCCCTACGAACTCCTCTCCCGTAATCCGTGACCATGAACTGGTTGGGGGTGATGAAACCAAGTCTTCCTGAGTCATCAGTTAACCAGTCAATCCCTCTCTCGTAAAATGGACAGTAGAGGTCAAACTGACCGGAGGCTGAGGAGTATAACTCCTTGAGGTAATCCTTCTGAGTTCCCGGTATCTTTTGTATATCAACGTATGGAGGATTCCCGACGACGTACTCGTACTCCATATAGTTCTTGACGACGAGCGACAGAACCGTGTCCTCGAATATCTTGAACAGTCGACCGTCGCCGTGTTCGGTGCGGAGGTAACGCACCGTTTCGAGAATCTCCTCCAAGTAGGGTACGAAGAACTCTTCGATGCCGTCGTACTCTCTTGTAGTGTACCGTTCGATGCCTTGTTTCAGACCACCGTTATACACCCATTGCCCTTCGTGGAGATACCACTTTGCGACATCGAGAACACCCTGAAGAGCCGCGAAATACTCTCCGAAGTTCTGAACACCGGTGTTCAGCCGGATGTTTTTGAACAGTGGCATCCGAACTCTTTGTACCAGGAACCCGTCTTCGTACTCTGATTCATCGACCTCGTCCTCGTCTACTTCGACCGGTAAGGGAACAGGAATACGAACGTCCTGACTGTCTTCGGTCATTGCGTCGAACGTCATCTGAGCCGAACCGTCGTCACCGAGGTCGATGCCGCTCAGTTCCCGCTCGTTTCGAAGTGAGTCAGTTCGGAAGATTGGGAGACGCCTGATAGTGAAGTCCCCGTTGCTCTGCTTAGCCTCGCGATACTTGGGAAGGATAGCGACCATGAACCGAATCTGTGCCATCAGAACGGCGAAGGGGTGAATGTCGAGGCCAACAATGTGAGGGCGAGTACACAGTTCCGTCAGGTGCGTCTCCCAGTCAGGGTCGTCATTGTACCGTTCAACGTCCTCGATGTATCGTTCGACCGCTTCAACGAGGAACGTCCCTGAGCCGCAGGATGGGTCGATGAGCCGTTCATCGTGGATACTCATGTCGTACCCCACACCGTCCATGATGTAGTCCACGACCTCCTGTGGCGTGTAGAACTCCCCCAGAGCCTTCCGAGTCTCGGGGTCGAAGTACCGCTGATACAAGTCTCCGAGCGGGTCACCTTCGACGGCGGAGAAGTCGAACTTCAAAACGGAGAAGATAACCTGAGCGACGGAACGGCTGAACCGTTCGCGAGTCGCAGGGGAGACACGACTAACTTCAGTCCCCTCTTTCGCCACGTCCTTGAAGCGGTTGTACGGGTTCTTGTGGAGGCTTGCTGTCTCCTCTGCGTACCCGTCGCTCCACCAAATGAAGATGTCGTCCTCGAATAGACTCTCGACGAGTTGGTTCCGCATATCCTCAATCATTCCATTCGCCGCGATGGGATACGCGTCGAGGCTAATAGTCCCATCAAAGCCACCGAGTTCCGTGAAGTACCGTTGGAGTCCTCTCTCATCAGGGAAGAACTCGTGGTCGAGGGACGCTTTAGCCAAGAGTAGACGGGCGAGAAGTGCGTGTCCACTTTCAAGAGCGAACATGAAGTCACGAAGTTCCTTTTTACCCCCGTCGATGAACTCGTCCCACGAATCGGGAACCTCGTCCGGTTCAGATGCGTAACTGGCTTCCCAGAAGTCGTATGCTCCCTTCACGAACTTCGCTTCTTCTTCGTCACGGAGTTCGTGGAGGAGGTCAACCATCGAAGTAACGAGGTTGGCGAAGGGACTGTCTGGTTCGAGACGGAACGTATCAAAGAAGTGTTCGCGACCGAGTTCACCTGAGAGTTCCACTTCATCGAGGCTGTTGAGATAGTCGTTGACGCTCGATGGGTTGGTAATGTCCCATTCCGGCTTCTTGAGTGCCGCTTCGAGGTCAGCAGCGTGGCTGTCTGTTGCTTCGGTTAGAGAGACAGTGAGTATTTGGGAGTGATTCTCCGGAGTATAGAGCCGAAGTTCTTCACCATTAGTCAGAACGCCGTAGTCAGCCTTCAGTTCGTCAACGTAGTGGAACAGTTGGTCCTCTTGTGCTGTGCCGAGTTGCTTGCCCGAGGTCTTGAACTCGTAGATAGCCGTCACGGATTCATTCGCATCGAGGGTGACGTAGTCCGGACGTTTGCTGTCGGGGAGAGTCCACTCACTTCGCAGGTCATGTCCCGCCCCGGAGTATCCGAGTATCTCGTAGAAGTCCTCATTGAGGAACGCATTCTCAACGTCCTTCTCGCTCATCCCCTCGTCGATGCGCTCCCCAATCCCGTGGAGGGCTTCGAGGAGAGCCGACGTATCTGCCATACGATGCCTCTTACTCGTCTCCTTGAAAAACTATCTTGTCAACCGAACTGCAGATGATTCGACAATTGACGTATTTTCTATGTTCAACACACGTGCGCAGCGCGCGCTCTGCTGTGCTGTTACTGTGTAGTTGCTGTGCTGTACTACTTCCCACGAGAATTCTATCCCCCGCATACTACCCTGAGAATTACAGGCCTCGATGCATTGAACCGTTCAGATTCTACCGCACTGGTTATAATTCTCTTGTGAACATCCAGAATATGAGCCAAATTGGATATGCGGTCAGAGATTCAGTACCAATATCGCATGAGAGTCCACAGCAGGCTGGCAGTAGCGTTTGAATTATATTCGAGTGGGGAACATCATCTCAATTAAGAAGTTCTCTCTGAGATGCCTTGCGTATCTTCTGTGAGACACGGCAGATTTAGTGAAAATCACCGCCATAGGCTCGTCAATTGTCGAAACAAGTTAGAACATTCAGACCTCCGCCAACGCGCACAGTTGGTAAGCCGCCGCGAGAAATTTCCAGTTTTCAGCGCAATTCGGGTTGCTGAAACGTCGGAAATGAGCAGTTAGGGGAAACACAGGAACAACGCGCATGGAAGCAAGATATGGTACCACTCCCCCGTGTCGTTGCAGAACTTCTTTTACGCTTCCTAACCAGTTAGAAGGATAGGAAGTATCTGTGAATTGGTTGTCCAGAAGACAAACGGTTTGTGTTGTAATGGCAGTCCTGATTCCTCTTGCTGGATGCGGCTCTGCTGTGACAGCAGGCGGGTCATCGGAACCAACAGAACAACCAACTCCCGAACCGACCCCCGTTCCAACAGCGACCTCTACGCCGACGTCTACTCCTACACCACTTTCCGAGGGTAACAGTACATCGACGCAGGAACTCTCCCTTGAGACTCTTGCAGAGGAGGAAGGCGTCGATGCAGTAGGTCTCAACGAATCCACCAAGAGGCGTGTCAGGGGCGTTCTCGCTAATTTCTCTGAGAACCTCCCTGAGAACGAGAGCGAGCGGAGAGATGCTCTTCTCGCAACCGCCGATGAGACGTGCCGGATGAGTCGGCAGAACTTCACAGAGAGCGTCAACGTCAGTCAGGTAGAGAACGATAGCAAAGAAGCGAAGAAACTCGCTCGGCGTCTCTCCTACTCTTCACAGATAGTCAACGAACGGTTCACCGACGACGTGCCTGTTTCTAACTTCAAGCGTCTTCGTGAGGGGACCGACAAAGCGACGAAGTACGTTCCTGTTCTTGGGAGCGTTAACCGATTCTTCGAGGCTTCCTGCGCCGCCTCGATGAATCCGAACAGCGAAGAAAAACTCCGGGACTTTCAGGTCGCCGCCATGATGGTCGGTGTTGACCTTGTATTGGCGTACTCGGGAGTCGGATACAGTCCTGCGTTCAAGGGTACGCGGTTCGTGATGAACAAGGGCAGTCAGGTTGGCCTGTATCGGCTACGGTATGTCTGTGGAAACCGCTGTTGGGGGCTTGCGTGGAGCGAGACGCATTGGATAATTCGAGGAGAAATGGTTAGTGGAATTCACGACACCGCCAAGTTCGCCGCTAATAGTGGCTTGACTCTCACGGGGGAGGACATTACGTATCTCGCTGAACGACAGGGACTGAATAAATCGCAGATGGTTGAATTAGCCTCCCGGCTTCAGAAGGATGGAATTGAGTGGGGAACTGACCTGTTCGATGGCGTTGAGGGCTGTCTCTCCGAGGTCAACGTCTCTGACGCTTCAAAGGACCCGGAAAAGGCAGTAGACGATGCGAAGGATGCAGTAGGTAGTTTCCTTGGTGGTTCAGAGAACAAGTCAGAGACGACGGAGAGTTCCTGTAGAGGAGATATAGAACAGAACTCCCTCGATGCATAGAAAATCCCCTGTTGGGATACTTATTTGTTATTTCGAGGTGATATGTGTATATGGTTGCCTTGTCCCCCGGCGACGAGTTAGAGGTCACTATCGACCGAGAGAGTAAGAGTGGGAACTGTATCGCTGAGCCGGAGGGGACGACGAAACACGTTAATCTCGGTGAAGTAGATTATCGAGAGGACGACGTCGTGAAAGTCAGAATAACCGATAAGAAACACGGCAACTACTACGCCGACGTTATCAAAACGGTATCTCGGACGAGGAAACTCGAAAAAGAGCAGTCAGTCGGTAAGACCCGCTCAATGAGTTCAGCCACGGAAACGGTACACGACAGAGACTTCGACCCGAGGACTCACGGGGCACCCGAAATAAGCAGGTCCGAACCAAAGGATTACGAGTGCCGGGAGGACGATGAAGAAGACCAACCTAAGAAGCGTTCATCCAAACCGGATATGGATTCTCTTGCAACGATAGCAGAGAACTGTGAGGATTCCTTCACGGAGACGCAGGAAAAACAAGCGCGGGTTGTCATCCGAAAACGAAGATGGGGTATGCAAGCCCCCTTCGATGTGTCGAAGAAGCCGTAGTCAGCTACAGGCACGAATATCTGCCTTCAAATTGGTAGAACCGAGTGGGAATGGTTAATTTATTCACTTGAGATATTCCTACAATATCACCACCACGAATCATGAGGGAGTTGAAGATTCTCTCCCATCATTTCAGGTTTGACAGAGGGTATTAGATACGTTGTAGGCCACCTACGCGATGGACCCTCATTGTGGTATTTCCATGCCGAATGATTAGCGTGACACATTTTTAATACCGCTCGTCTAAGATGTCATATCGGTATGAGTTTTTATTTCGAGGAGAAAATTTTCGACGACCTCCCGAGCAATAAGGAGCAAATGGTTGGGTATATTGAGAAGCTGTATAGGTTCATTGAGGAGGGACACTTTAACGAAAGCAGTCCCGAATTTATCTACTATCTCTCTGTTCCTACTGCTGGCGTGTCCGTGAATCTAATACAATCTAACGAAATGAACACAAATATTAAAGAGGAAAATATCCGTTATGCCGCGTTCATCTCACTTACTGTCAACCAGGCTGCACAAGTAGGTAAATGGGAAAGTTACAACGAATACAAACACCAGTTTGAGGAACGAGACCTATTTCCGTACTTCGAATGTTGGTACCATCTCGAAACTCGGTTTGGAAATAGTGTGGAAGAGAACATCTCAACGTCAATCCTTCAGGGCGTTGAGGCCATTAAGCGCTGTTCAGACAATTTCTATGTCCTCTACCAATTTGCGGAAGCAGTTCGGATAGGGATTGAAGAGATTGACGACTGGCAGGTAATCAGGGACGGAACATCATTAGAGAAAAGGGAGTTACTCAAGCGAGCAGTAGATGAGATTACACACGCTATCAAACTCTATCCAACTAAGTCATCTGTTCCCGACGATGATGAACCGCCCGATAACCGTTCACCGTATGTCTCAGTTAGTATGTGTTATTCAGTATTAGCACAACTCAGAGCATTCAAGAGTGATTTCTCTGCTGCAAACGAAGCCTTAGTACGTGCAAGAGAGACCTACGCTGAAGCCTGGGCGCTGATGGATGCCGAAAAACTACGACATATATCTCTTAAAGTAGATTCCTTACAGATAGAACATGATGTTGACGACGCAACTTCTCAGATTGATGAAGTTCAGAAGGATTTAGAACAAACCGTAAACCGATTCCGGTCAGATATAATCCAATATATTGCGTTCTTTGCTGGAGTAATTTCTATTGCTGTCGTCTCTGCTCAGACCTCTCAGGCAGCGACCTCATTTCAAGTAGCAGCAAAGTTAATATTGGTGTTCTCAGGCGGTCTGATGGTCGCTTTCAGCGCTTTCGGTCTCCTTCTCCCTTACAGATTGGACCAAGACTACCTCTGTAGGTTCCTGGGCTTGATTGTCCTTGGTGGGTTACTTATTGGGACCGGAGTTCTATTGTAATAGTCTCCCGGGATATAATCCTCTCGACCCCCATTGATTACCTGGTGTAGTTTCCAAATAGATGAGAATCAAAATACAGACAGAGGAATACCCAACCTTGTATGAGCCTTACTTGGCTATTAACCGAACAACCGGGTTTTATATATATATTCAACTATTAGAGTGTAGTGTCCACGTCTGAAACAAACCCGATTTCGGGTGTTTGGTGGTACTCAACGCGCCTTGGCGCGTGCCAATCATCTTGGCCTTTCGAGCCGAGGACAGGGGTTCAAATCCCCTACCGAGCATTTCTCTCGAAACAAACTCCCGAGCAGCGCGTCTCGTCGCGCTGCGACGGCTGTGTGGAGTGGATGCGCAACAGGGGATTCGAATCAGCGAACAGATCTCTGATTTGCGAGTGAGGTTCGAATCCCCTACCGACGGCCGCACTCGTTTTTGGCCTGCCCTGCGACGTGTTACGGTACCGTGGTCGACGTACTGGGACACGTGGCGATGGGCCTCCTGTGGGCGGTTCCGGCGTGGGCGTTCTCGGGGAGGCGGCTCAGTCTCGCGTTCGTCGGTACCGTCCTGCTGACGGTGATGGTTCCGGACATCGACCTCTATCTCCCCGGCGTCGTCCACCACGGCCTCACGCACACCGTGCTGTTCGTCGCGATAGTCGCCCTCCTCGGAGGTGCAGTCCTCGCGCCCCTCGCGGGGCCGACGCTCCGGCGGTGGTGGCGGCGACGGGAGGGCGGAGTGCCGTCGTCGACGACGCTGTACCTGTTCGTCGCGGGCGGCCTCCTCCTCGGGGGTCTGAGCCACCTGTTCATCGACATGCTGTCGGCGGGGTCCGGCGGAAACCCGCCGTTAGAACCGCTCTGGCCGTTCGTCGTTCGGTCCATCTCCATCGACTTCATCTACTACAGCGCGTTCGTCTGGAACGGCGGCCTCCTCGCGGCGGCCCTCGCGATACATCTCGTCCTCTACGCGTTCGATACGGCCGACACCGAACGTCCGAAGCGAACGTGACGCCGACACGGCCGGCGAGTCCGGGCCGTCGGAGATTCCGCGGAACGCGGCGCGGGGCGTCCGGTTACGTTCACGGCAACCTACACGAATATACAAGGGTATCCCTTCGACGGTGACGGGAGGGAAACTTCCGGCTCCGAACGAGTTTGCGAGCTCGGCGGGTGACGGTTTAGGGGATGGTTTATATCAACCGCCAAAATATGTACACTCACATTGAGGGGAGGGAAGATGTGCTAGAGACCGAGCGGTTGTTTACGCACGTAGCCGGCGACGAGCGTCTGACGAAAGACGACATCTTCTCGATGCTGAGCAATCGCAGGCGTCGCCTCGTCCTCCACCACCTCCACCGCCAGTCCGGGACCGCATCGGTTCGAGAACTCTCCCAGCAGGTCGCCGCCTGGGAGAACGGCGTCCCGACGGAGGAGTTGACGTACAAGCAGCGAAAGCGAGTGTACACGTCGCTTCACCAGACGCACCTCCCGAAACTCGACGACACCGGCGTCGTCGTCTACGACCGAGACAGGGGGACGGTCGAACTGACCGAACGGGCGAGCCAGTTGGAACCGTACCTCCACATCCAGAGCGAACCCACCGAGTCGTGGTCCGTCTACTACCTCGCGCTGGCGGGTCTCTCGGCGCTCGTCGTCACCTTCGCGTGGGCCGGGCTCTTCCCGTTCCCGATGCTCCCCGACATCGTCTACGCCGCCCTCGTGACTCTCGTCTTCGCCGCGTCGGCGGCGGTTCACACGTATCAGGTCCGAGCGGCCACGGTGGACCCCGACTCCGCGCCGCCCGACTCCGCCCGCCCGAATCCGAATCCGCTCGACGAAACCGTCACCGACGGCGGCGAGGGCGACGACTGATCGGCGACACGTTCAAGAGCGTTCGCCGCGCCGTCGAAGGTATGGCCACACGTCGGACGCGGGCCGTCCTCGCGGGTGCGACGACCGTCGCCGCCGTCGCCACCGCCGGCAGCCTCTACTTCAGTCTCGGACTCGGTTTAGTGCCCTGCGAACTCTGTTGGTACCAGCGAATTTTGATGTACCCCCTCGTCGTCGTCCTCGGCGTCGCCGCCGTCGAACGGCGCGCGGAGGTGTACCGAACCGTGCTCCCGTTGTCGGGACTCGGCGCCGTCGTCGCCGCGTACCACGTCTACCTCCAAGTCGCGCCCGGCGGCGGGACGTGTTCGCTCGGCGGCGGGTGCGCGTCGATTCAGTACACGATGCTCGGCGGACTGCTCACGATTCCGCGCCTCTCGCTCGTGGCGTTCGTCCTGATAACGGGACTGACGGCGACGCTCGCGTTCGCCCGCGAGGACGCGTGGGCGGCGAACGCCCGGCGAAGCATCTCGTAACGACGAAAGCCGGCGCCGTCGCGACGCTCACTCCCGGAGTCGGTGGAGGACCGAACTCCGCTGGTCGAGCAGTTGGTACGTCGCCGAGCAGACGACGAGAACGAGAAACGCGGTGGCGACGAGCGTCGGGTCGAGTGCGGCCAGCGTCGGAACGCCGACGGCCTGCCCGAGCACCGACAGGAGGCCGAGGACGCCGACGCCGAGGTAGTACTCCGCCCACGAGATGGCGTACTTCGGGACGACTTCCATGTAGACGGCGACTTCGTCCGCGCCGTCGGCGATGGCGACTCGCTTCTCGTCGTCGTCGTACCTGACGATACCCAGTTCGTCGAGTTTCGGCAGGTGCGTCTGGTGGAGCGACACGTAGACGCTCTGTCGGATGTTGCGGGGCGGCGGCGACTCGCCGGACTCGATGCTCGCTATCCACTCCGCTAAGTCGGCGACGGTTTCCTCGCCGCTCTCGTCGCGGAGACGTTCGATGACCAGCCTGCGCCGGTCGTTCCTGAGAACGTCGTGTATCTCCGTCTCGGCGAGCGTTTCTCCGTCACCGTCGTCTGCCGACCCCCTCGACTCGGCCCCACCCGCAGACATGTTCGTCTCAGACTCTCGGCTCAGGGGTTAATAATGTATCCGATGGAGACATTCAGCAGAATAGACTGACGTTCGACGGGAGAGACGGGGTGGCCGACTACGACTGCCACTCGTCGGGCTTGGTGTCGTAGTCGATGTCGGTCGCTTGGATGCGCTCTTCGAGTTCCGGGTCGAGGTCGTACGTCTCGAACGCCGACCCGTCGTACCGGATGCGCTTTCCGACCTCCTTGGGCACGGGTTCGCGGTTGCGGCGGCGGGCGACTTCCACCTCGTGTTCGTCGAACTCCTTGACGATGGTCATGAGGTTGACCGGTCGGCCCCAGATGTCGTAGAGGCGTTCGAGGACGCCCTTCGCCTCCTTGACGTCCAGCATGATACCGTTGTACTGGTGGCCCAACAACAGCTCGTTTCGGTTGTGGAAGTTGCCGTCGTAGACGGCGATAGTCGGCTTTCCGAAGTTCGTGAACTGCAAGAGCAGTTTCTTCTTGACGTCCTCGTAGTCCACGCTGGCGACGCGGAACTGGTCGGTCGAGCGCGTGAACTCGTAGGTGAAGTAGTTGTTGTCGGTGACGAACTCCTGCGTGAGGAACGCGTCGAGGAACGTCACGTCGTTGTGGCTCTCGCGAATCTCGCGCATCCGGTCCCACCCGGCGGCGTAGTCCACGTCGGCGAGGGCCTCCTCGACGGTGTCGTACTGCTCGTCGTCGAACATGTACCGCGACAGCTGTTCGAGCTCCGACCGGCGGATGCGGCGGAGGAAGCCGCGGTTCTGCGGCTTCACGAGCGAGAAGTGCCGCTCCGCCAGCCCCTCGTACGTCAGCACCTTCCAGGGGTACGACTCGACGTCCACGTCACCGTCCTCCGAGAGGGCGGCGTCGAGCGCCGACCAGTCGATGCGCGGGTCGTCCTCGTCGAGTTCGGCGAGTTCGTCCAGCGTCTCCGGGCGGACGGCGTCGATGGCGGGGTTCGGCTGGATGAGCTCTTGGACCTCATCGAAGTCGATGACCTCGTGGAAGTTCCGCCACGTGACGCCCTTCACGCGGAGCAGTTTGTCGGCCACCTCCGCGCGGTTCGTCGTGTTCTCGATGTACTCCCACAGCTCCTTCCCGAGCTTGTAGGGGTTGAGTCCGGGCGACCCGAGAACGCGGGCCTGGTGGTCGGCGTACGTGATGAACTCGTCCGTGCCGGCGAACTGCTCTTCGCCCATCATGAGCGACTCCCAGTAGGCGGCCCAGCCCTCGTTCATCACCTTCGTCATCTTCTGGGCGGCGAAGTAGTACGCCTCCGTGCGGAGCATGTCCAACACGTCCTTCTGCCACGGTTCCATCTCGACCGCTTTGCCCTCCTCCTCGTCGTAGCGCATGCCGTGTTGGCGGACGAACGCCAGCACGTCCTTGCGCGGTTCGTCGAGCTTTGCGGCCTCGGCTTCGGCCTCGGCGAAGTCGTCCAACCACTCTTCGTCGAACACCTGTCGGCGCACGTCCGAGGAGATGTCCATGTCGTCGAGGCGCTTCCGGAGGTCCTCGGGTTGGACGCGTTCGCGCCCTTCCACGGCGTCTGCGAGGGTCCGGTGTTGGTCGATGGTGTCCTCGAGACAGAGCGCGGCGTCGATGAACTTCTCGACCTCCTCGCGGTCTATCTCGGGGTCCTCCATGTACTTCTGGATGGCCTCGCCGTGCCGTTCGAGCATCGCCGCGGCGTCGAGTTCGGTGTCGCCGACGAACATGCCGAACCACTCGTTGTTGCGGAAGAAGTCGGCGTGCGCCTCGACGTGCGTGATGACCGCCTTCTGGTCGGCCAGCGAGTTCGACTCCTGCAGGAAGGCGTGACTCGGGTTGTCGTTGTTGACGATTTCGAACGCCTTGCCCATGCCGAACTGGTCCTGCTTGCGCTGGCGGTCGTACGTCATGCCCCACCGCCAGTGCGGGTAGCGTCGCTGGAACCCGCCGTAGGCGATGAGTTGGTTCATCTCGTCGTGGTCTACGACCCAGTAGTTGACCGGGTACGGTTCCAATCCGAGCTTTCGCGCGAGGTTGCCCGCCTCCTCGACGGGTTCCTCCAGCGACTCTGCCTCGCGCCGCGCGGTCAGTCTGAAACGTTTCGTGCTCATTCTTGCTCCGTGCTCAGTATCTCGTATATCGCGTCCATCACGTCCTCCGGCGAGGAGACGTACGAGACGACGACGTTCTCTTGGTCGCTCAACGAGCGCTCGACCTCCTCGGCGTGCGTCGCGTTGATGGCGGTGCCGCCGGGTTGCGTCTCGACGTACGCGTGGAGGTTCGCGTCGATCTCCCGCATCCGGGGGATGACGTTCTCGGTCGTGTCGTTCGAGGAGTTCTCGGAGTCGCCGGCCGCGAAGACGTAGCGGTTCCACTCGCTCCACGGGTACTGCTCGTCGAGAATCTCCTTTGCGAGGTCGTACGCGCTGGAGATTCGGGTGCCGCCGCCCGAGCGGATGCCGAAGAACTCCTCGCGTTCGACCTCCCACGCGTCGGCGTCGTGGGCGATGTAGACGAACTCGGCGTTGTCGTACTTGCCCGTGAGGTACCAGTCCAGCGGCGTGAACGTCCGCTCGACGAGTTCGCGCTTGCGTTCGCGCATCGACCCCGACACGTCGCGGATGTTCACCACGACGACGTTCTTCTGCTTCTTTTCGATTATCTCGGGGTGGCGGTAGCGCTCGTCCTCTTGGCGGAAGGGCACGTCGCGGAGCCCCTCCCGGCGGATGCGCTGGAGCGTCGTCTGGCGGTCGACGTTTTCCTCCATCTCCTCGAAGGAGCTCCACGTGCCGCGTTCGTCCTCGTCGATGTCGTCCCACTCGTTTTGGACCCACGCGTGGGAGACGAGGATGTTCTGCTCGCGGCACCACCGGTAGACGGACTCGGGCGTCTCGCCTTCGACTTTCATCGCCTCGCGGACGAACTCGTCGTCGAAGTCCATCGACAGCTTGCGCTTCAACCCCTCCTTGAACAGGCGCTCGAAGTCGAGCGTGCTGTTGGGGCCGGTGCGCGTCACGTCGGTGAAGTCGCCCTCTATCTCCTCTATGACCTCCTTGCCCTTCGGTTCGAGATCTAACCCGAGCTCTTCGTCGAGTTGCTCCGCGAACTCCTCGGGGTCCATCTCGTAGTACTCGTGCTCTGCGCCCTCCTCGCCCGGGTCGCCGTCCTCGTCGCCGTCGCCGTCACCGTCTCCGGGTTGCGGCGGACCGACGGGTTGGCCGACGTCGGGCGTGTCGCCTTTCCCCTGTCCGACGCCGCCTTGATCGAGGCGGTCGTACTTGAACTCCGGGAGGTCGACGACCTTTATCGGTATCTGGATGCTCTCGGGTCCCGAACCGCCGAGGTTGCCGTAGCTGATGAACTCTTGGAGGTCTTCGCGGCGTTCCTCGCCGACTTCTCGGAACCGTTCGAGGTCTTCTCTCAGTCCCATCTGTAACGCACCTCGCGCATGACTGCGCGACTCGTGAGCTCGGCCGACGCCTCGGTGTAGCCGGCGTCGACCATCCGCTCTATCGTGTCTTCTTTCACCTGTTCGGTCTCCGTGTTCGCCGGCGGGTCGTCCCACTGGGCGGGGTCGAAGTCCTCGAACAGGCGGCGAACGTCGTCCCAGTCGTGCGATTCGAGCACCGCGCGGATGACCGGAATCTCGGAGAGCTCCACGTCTTGGACGGTGAAGCCCTCGTCGCGGTTCTCCCACGCGTAGCGGTTCAGCGCCGTGATGACCTTCTCGCGGCGGAACTCCTCGACGGTCGAGGAGGGGGTGTTCCCGGCGTACGCGCTCTCGTCGAACCGCCCGAGGTGTTCCGTCTCGAACAGCTTCATGATGAGCGGGTCGGGGTCGACCGGCCCGCGTTCGGTCTCCACCTGTTCGTCGGCCGCCCACGCGTAGACGTGTTCGACGTACTGTTCGACCGTCTCCTGTTCGACGTTCTTCTCTGCGAGCACCGCGGACAGCACGTCCTCCTCCTGTCTGTCGAGGATGTACTCCTTGACGAGTGCGACGCGGCCCTCGTACTCGGCGCGTTCCGCCCGCGAGAACACCGGGGCGTCGTGGAGCCCCTCGGCCATCGCGTCCAACACGTCCTCGGGCATCACCACCGCACTCACGTCGAGGGTGGGGTGGTGTCTATCCCTGTCGTCGTGCAGGAGGTCGGCGATGATGTCGCGGGTGAACGTCACGGGGATGCCGTGCGTCCCCTCGGCGTCGGAGTCGAAGTCGAACTCGTCGATTTCGACGCGCGTGTCGCCCTCTTGGATGTAGCCCCTGTCGAACAGCAGCGCCTTGTCCACGATGTCGTACTCGCCGGGCACGTCCTCGGATTCGAGGCGCGTCACGACACTGTACATCGCCGCGGCCTCGACGGCGTGAGGGGCGAGTTCGCGTCGCCGTATCGACCCCGGCCCCTCGCGCACGTCGAGGAAGACGGGCTGTTCGATGCGCTCCCGAATCTCCTCTTCGTCCTCGATGTCCCACACCGGCCGCTGGTTCGTCAGTTCGCGGTGGATGAGCTCCGTCTCCAAAGAGAGGTTCGTCAGGTACCGGAACTCGTGTTTGTCGAGGCGGCGCTTCAGCGCCTTCAGCGGGTCGCGCCCGTTCCTGTCGGCGTACTTGTCGAGTTCGACGTCCAAGTCCGGGTTCGAGATGATGAGCATCTGGGTGTCGATGTCCATCCCGATTCCCTTGTCGAGCTTCACGTGGCCTTCGTCGGGGACGTTCAGCAGTTTCTGGAGCAGGTCGGCGTGCTGGGTGGCGTCCTCGACTATCGTCAGGAGGCTGTTGCCCTGCGAGAGGACGCCGTCGTAGCTGAACGCCTGCGGGTTCTTCCGCCCGCGGGAGTCGAGTTCGCGGAGCATGCTCGGCATCCACGACCCGACCAGTCGCTCCTTGGGCGTGCCGTCGTCCTCCGAGTGGAGGACGCCGATGCCCTGCCCGACGTCGACGACGTAGTTCTTCACGCGCAGGTGTTGCGGGTCGGTGACCTCGCTGAACAGTTCGCGCTTGCCCGACCGGCGGTACATCTCCTCGAGGTAGTCGTACGCCTCCCGGCAGAACGGGTCGAGGCTCTCGTTCAAGGACACCGGGATGTGGTCGCCGCCCCGGTCGTTCAAGTCCGCCAGCAGTTCGCGCTTCACGTCGTCCGGAAACACCGACAGCGGGTGGGACTGCACGGGACTCTCGTACCAGTCGTCCTCGCGTTGCTCGTCGGTGTCGCCGCCGTAGGAGAGGCCGCGCGTGTCGGAGGAAGCGGTCGCGACGTTCCACTCGACGGTGTAACGTCGGCCGGCCTCCGTCTTCGAGTACTCGCGGAGGCCGTTGACGAGACAGCGCTTCAGCTCCGACTTCCCCGTCGCCGTGGGACCGTCGAACCAGATTATCTTCTCTCCTTTCCCACGCTCGGCGGCGATGGTCCGCAGGTCGTCGACGAACCGGTTGAGCACCTCGGTGTTGCCGAGGATGGCGTGTTCGCCGTCGTTGGCGGGGTCGTCGAAGAAGCGGTAGCGCTGTCGCTCCTCGCCCTCCTCGATGACCGTCCGCGTGCCCTTCGACTCGATGGCCTCGACGAGGTACTTCGAGGCGTGCGAGGCGATGGACGGCTGTTCGAACGCCGCGTCGACGTACTCCCCGAGGCTCATCGGCTCCTCGTAGGTGCTGCGGAGGCGTTCGTCCGCCCGACGGATGTAGTTCTTCTTCGGTCCCATCAGGATATCAGGCCTCGAGTTCGCTCTTTGCGACCTCGGCACCGGCGAATTCGAGCACTTCGCGTGCGCCCTCGCGCGAGTAGCCCTGTTCGACCAAGGCGTCTATCCACGCGTTGCGCTCGTCGTCGTCGAGTTCGTTCGCCGACACCAACGCCGAGAAGTTGATGTTGTGCTTCTTGTCCTCCCAGAGTTTGCGTTCGAGGGCGCGGCGGAGTCTGTCGTTGTCCTGCGGGTCGAACGCCTGTCCCTCGCGGGCGCGCCGCGAGACCCAGTTCGACACCTCTTGGCGGAAGTCGTCCTTGCGGTCCTCGGGAATCTCCAGTTTCTCCTCGACGGAGCGGAGGAACTTCTCGTCGGGTTCCTGCTCGCGGCCGGTGAGTTCGTCCTGGACCGTCGAGTCGTCGATGTACGCCATGACGTGGTCCATGTACTTCTCGCCCTGCCGCTGAATCTCGTCTAAGTCGTACGCCAAGGCGTGGCGGACGTCCTCGATTGCGCGTTCCTTGTACTCCTCGCGCACCATCTCGAGGTAGCGGTGGTAGCGTTCGAGGTTGTCCTCGGGGATCGACCCGTGGTTCTCTAAGTTCTCCTCGAAGTGGCCGAAGACGTTCAACGGCGAGAGGTACGACCGACCGCGGTGGGTCGAGTCCATGATGGCTTCGGCTATCTCGTCGCCGATGAAGCGAGCGGAGATGCCCTCCATCCCCTCGGCGATGTCGGCCTTCGACTCGCCCTCCTCGCGGAGCTTCTTCACGTCCACGTCGTCGGCGTCGTCGATTTCGCCGTTGTAGGCTTTCGCCTTCTGCGTGAGCGTGATGTTGCTGCCGTCGGGTTCGACGATGCGGGTGAGGACGCCGAACAGGCCGGCCATCTCCAAGGTGTGCGGTTCGATGTGCATGTCCGGAACGTCGGCGTTCCGGAGCATCTTGCGGTAGATCTCCGACTCCTGTTCGTACTCCAAGACGTACGGGAAGTCGATGCGCTTGGTCCGGTCGTTGAACGCCTCCATCTTCTCGTCGCCCTTCTTCTCGCGGTACTCCGGCATGTTCGTCCGGCCGACGATGACCTGGTCGATGTCGATGCGCGGGTTGTTCGAGGGCTTGATGGTCTGTTCCTGCGACGCGTGCAGGAAGTCGTAGAGGAACTCCCGTTGCAGTTTCAGCAGTTCCTCCCCGGAGAACAGTCCCCGGTTGGCGTTACAGAACGCCCCGGAGTAGTCGAACGCGCGCGGGTCGGACTCGCCGTACACGGCGAGTTTCGAGTAGTTGACGTCGCCGGTGAGTTCGGTCTCGTCTTGGTTCTTCTTGTCCTTCGGTTCGAACGTCTCGACGCACTGACGCTTGTTCTCGGAGGCGACGAGGCGGATTATCTCGACGTGGTTCTCCAACACCTGCTGTAAGTCGTCGTCGTAGTACGCCAGCAGGGTGTCCATGTAGAACTCCGACGCCGGGTCCAGCGCTTGGTCGTTGCGGATGGTGTACGGCGCGTCGAGTTGCTCGTTGAGGCGTTCGATTATCACGTCGCGCTGTTCCTGCGGAATCAACACGAGCGGGTCTTGGTTCATGGGCGACTGCACGACGGCGTCCGCGGGGTCTTGGTCGCGGATGACGTCGGTCAGGTTCGTCCACCGGAAGGTGTACATCCGGCCTTCGTCGCGCATCGTGTAGTCCTCGAAGTAGCGGCGGACCATCCAGTCGAAGTGCGACTTCCCGGAGCCGACGGGGCCGAGCAGCAGTTTGATGCGCTTCTCCGGCCCGAGGCCGCGAGCGCCCGACTTCACCTTGTTCACGAACTCGTGGATGGACTCGTGGACTTCGCGGCCGTAGAAGGTGTTCTCCCCGTCGTGTATGGGGTCCTCCGAGGCCATCAGGTACTCGACGACGCCGGCCTCCTCGTCGTAAGCGGTGCCGTAGTGGTCGAACATGTCGGCAACGCGCTGGTGCGCGTTGCGAGCGATTCTGGGGTCGTCGTAGACCTCTTGCAGGTACCAGTCGAAGCTCTTTGCCTCGCGGAGGTCCGCGGGCACGGAGTCTTTGTAGTGCTTGCTCAGGTCTGCGAGGGTTTCGATATCACCGTTCATTGTTGATAGACGGAGTCCCGACGGGACTGAGCGACCGTACGCCCGGGACGCGCCCGGAGTGCGTCGCATCGAACGTTGGTAGACCCCGGCGAGCGACGCTCAGCGCCGGAGCTCTCGCTCCCGGTCGTCTGAGTTCGGCTCGTCGAAGCCCGGTGTCGTGGCATGCTTGTCCATACCACCCTCCTCGGACGCGCGACGAGTCTTCGACGGGCGACGGCGACGAGTCGACGAATAGCGACAGAACGTCTGGGTTTCGGCGGACCGTCCGGAGAGGGTCGGTCGCTCGGTCCGGTCGACCGAGACTAAATGTGTGTGAGTGAGCGACATACATAAGTCTTTCCGCGAGTAATTTTTGCCACACGTCTAAATGCGGCACCTGATAGGGGTGAACCCTCAGAATCTACCCACAGTTCGGTTCCTTTATGTCTGACAGGAGTCCGACGGGGTGGGCGCGCGGGCGACCGAAGGGGTGTTCCCCGTCCGTCACGAACGGACGCGCATGAACGCAGACGACGCGGCGGACGCCGCCGAGGGCGCCGACGAGGAGGCCCCCGCGGGGTGGACGCTGTGGAACGACGAACCGGACGGGCGGAGAATTCTCGTCTACCGCCCGGACGTGTTCAAAGAAGGGGAGTTTCCCGCGGAGTGCCTGCCGACGATTTTCGTCTCGAACGGGTCCCGCGCGCGGCGTCCGGGGGCCGCCCAACTGGAGGGGACGACGTGGAACGTGACGCTGTACCTCGAACCGCAGGTGGAGGCGGCCCCGGAGACGTACGACAGTCGCGAGGAGGCGGTGGCCGCCGCCGAGGAACTCGCCCGGGAGTTCGACGCCGGCGAGGTGGACTACCGGTCGCTGTATCAGGTGCCGCGCGAGGAGTACTTCGAGCGACTCGACGAGTTGACCGGGCGCGACGCACAACGTTATGCGGACGGCTCGATTAGTGGCGACGACGAATGACGAAGGTCACGCTCATCGGGGACCGCCTCGCCGATATCGGACGCGAGTTCGTGTACGAGGGTCCGTCCGAACTGTGCGAAGGGTGCCCGTACCGCAAACAGTGTCTGAACCTCGCGGAGGGGACCCGCTATCGGGTGACCGACGTCCGGGAGAACGCCCAACTGCTCGACTGCGCCGTCCACGACACCGGCGTCCGAGCGGTCGAAGTCGAACCCGCCTCGGTGACGGCGAACGTCGCCGCCAAGGGGTCCTACGCCGGAAGCAAAGCGAAACTCGAAGGGCCGTGCCCGCACACGCAGTGTCCGAGTCACGAGTACTGCGTCCCCGACGGCGCGGAGTTCGACGAGGAGTACCGCATCAGCGAGGTTCTCGGCGACCCCCCGCACGACGTCTGTCACCTCGACAGGGACCTGACGATGGTCGAGTTCGCGCCGAAAGAGGAGTAGCGGAGGCGCAGAGAAACGAAGCCGAGAGGTGACGAAGGGAGGGAGCCGCGGCGACTCAGGCGAGCGTTCCGACTTTGTCCGCGGCGTAGCCGAACACGTCCTCGTAGCCGTACGCCGAGAGCAGCACCGGGTAGAAGTCGCGGTCGGCGGTGAACTCCCGTTCGTCGGCCGCCGCGAAGCGGTCGCCTCGCTCGACGAGTTCGAAGTTGTCCACGAACACCTCGTACGTGCTCGCCGGTTCCTTGGGGATGCGTTCGAGCATGCGGTACACGGACACCTCGTCGGCGTTGCGCCGTTCCAAGGAGAGGGGCGCTTCGGTCCCTTCCTCCAACGGCGCGGCGAGGACGCCCGTCGCGGCGAGGAACGCCCGGACGAGCCAGTAGGCGTTCTCGGCGGCCTCGTCGGTCCCCTGCAGACCGCACTCGACGTCGATGTTGTGGGTGTGGTCGATGAGGCGGCCGCCGACGAACTCGGCCGTCTCGACCAGTTCTTGGATGGGGAGGTGCGGGCAGATAGCGCGGGACGCGGCCCCGACGGTGTCGACGAGCGCGAACGGTTTTCCGTACGACTGCGTCGAGTGAAGCGAGAGCGTCGTGCAGTCGCGAACCTCCCGGAGCACGTCGTGTGCGAGGCGGCGTTCGTGACTGTCGGCGTCCGGGTCGCCGGGGAACACGCGGTTGAGGTCCTCTTCGACGTAGCGGACGTTCGCTTCGAGGGCCTCCTCGTTGGCGACGATGAGTTTCACCGGGCGCTCCACGTCGGGTTCCGTCGCGATGAAGCGCTCTATCGCCCGGACGCCGCAGGGTTCGTCGCCGTGGATGGTTCCGACGACGGCCACCTCCGGCTTTCCCTCCCCCAGTTCGTAAATTCGCATGGAGACACCCAAACGGCGGAGCGGGAAATGGGTTAAGATTCGGGCCGATACGGACGGACGGCGCTAGTCGAGCTTCTCGGCGTACTCGTAGTCCACGTCGTACGCCTCCGGTTGCTGGTCGTCTATCGTGATCTGCCAGCCGTGGAGCACCGTCGGGTCTTCGAGCGCCGCTTCGAGCGTCTCGCGCACGTCCGCGACGTCCACGCCGTAGAAGTCGTCCGGGAGCCCGCGGAGGTACTGCAACGCGGTGGTGAAGAGCGACCGCATGCCCGCGTCGTTCTCGAAGTCGAAGTGCTTGTACGCGCCCGCGGCGACTTGGACCATCCCGTGGAGGAACGCCGACTCGGCGCTCCCGGATCCGTAGTTGTACCACTCGTCTTCGAAGCAGTCGTGGCTCTCGTGGAACTCTCCGGAGTTGAACAAGCGGACGCCGTGTTCGACCGCGCGGCGGAGCGTCGCGTGCTCCCACACGCGTTCGTCCGTTCGCCACCCCGTCGGGTTCCCGAGCGGCGGGGCGACGCTCGGGTCGCGGGTGTGTTCGTCCATACCACTCCTCCGTCCGTGACTCACGTAATCCCATCGCTCGAACCGGCGACCGAGAGGCGACGAGGTGCGACGAAGCGCGACGAAGCGCGACGAGGCGGCGCGGCGGGCCAAGGGCTATGGGTCCCGTCGTTCATCGTACCGGTATGGCTACGACCGGCGAGCGTCTGGCGGAGGTTCCGACCGCGGCGGCGGACTGGGCGGCGGGTATCGCAGGGGTCCTAGAGGAGAATCTCCCCCGCGTCGCGGTGTTCGTCTTCGCGTGCGCGGGCGTCGGGTTCGGCCCGTTCGGGGCGGGACTCCTGACGGTGCTTCTCGCCGTCGTCCTCCCCGCCGCGGGCGTCGGGGGGTTCCTCCTCGCCAAGGAGAAGGTGCCGAGCCTCCTCCGCGAGAAACTCGGTTCGTCGGAGCCTCGGCGGTTCGACGAACGGTCCGAGTCCGTCGTCGAGGGACGGACGGCGGGCGAGTGAGGCGACGTTTCGCCCCGCCGAACGCTCTCGGCAGAGCGGGATTCGGAACGTTTTAGCGGCGCGGTTCCCCACGAGTACACGCGCGAGGGTGGCCGAGTCTGGAAAAGGCGGCGGACTCAAGATCCGCTCTCGTAGGAGTCCGTGGGTTCAAATCCCTCCCCTCGCATTCTACGTCTCCGAGCGACAGCGAGGAGCGTGAATCTGACGGAGGATTTGAACGCCGAGACGAGCGTCAGCGAGTCTCGGAAGTTAAACTCCCTCCTCCCTTCTACACGTCCGAACGTGGAGACAGCGGTCGCTACCGGGTTCGGAAGCGGGGACCGAGAGCGCGACGCCCGCAACGACGGAGCCATCCGGCGACGAGCGTCGCAACTCCCGCGAGAGAGGTAGAGCCAATTCGCGGGAGCGTCTACGTAGACGCGGGCCGACGGTGATACGCGTTACGGCCGAAGAAAGTGCGTCGAACGCGACGAAAACGCGACCGAGTCGAAGAGAAAGAAGTCGTTACCGGTCCGATGCGTCCGCGTCGTCACCGCCGTCGGTGATGGGGCGTCCGCCGCTCGTGAGGACGGAGTCGGCCACCACCTCCACCTGCTCGGGGGACGGACGGGAGTCCTCGGAGCACTCCTCGCACACCTGCTCGATGACGTTCATCACGTCGTGGAGGTCGCCGCGCTCCGTCACGTCGGCAAACGCCTCCTCGTACGCGCTCGCCCAGTGAGTGAGTTCGTAGTCGTACGTACCGGTGGTCGGTGCAACCGCGTACTCGAGTTGTCGGACTGCATCGGCGGGGCGCATATCCGGATGCAAGACCGGAAGCCACAAAAAGGTACTCGGACTCGAAATTGAGTTAATCGTCGTCAGGAGGAGTCGGCGTCGGTTCCGCCGTCGGGCGCGGCGTCCTCGTCGGCGTCCTCCTCCTCGTCTTCGTCGGGGGTTCCGCCGTCGAGTCCGCTTTCGCCTTCGTCTCTCTCTTCGCCTCCGTCGTCGCCGTCCCGGGAGTCGACGTCGACTCCCGGTCCGTCGGCGTCCTCGTCGACGAGTCGCCGCATCGCCTGCAGGTACTCGGCGGCGACGAGCGGTTCGTTCTCGACAGTCTTTCGGACCTGCGCGCACCCGTGCCGGAGTCGTTCCTTCCCGGAGCCGGGCGGTACGTCGTCGTCCGTGACCGCCTCGACGGTTTCGAGGCGCGTTCGAACCGACTCCTCGTCGCGGGTGCGCGCGTCCTCGGCGGCCTCCTCGAACAGTCGAACGAGCGTCGCGCGGACGTCTGGCGGCAACTCCTCGGACACGTCCGAGAAGGACGCGATAGCGAGGGTAAAATCTGCTGGGTTCGGTCGGCGGATCGAGTGTGCGATTCGCAAACCAAAAGTCGCGGGTCCTCCACGCATTACTATGGAACTCGACGAGACGGATCGGGCGATTCTCCGCATCCTCCAGGCGGACGCGCGAACCCCGTTCAGCGAAATCGCGCGTCAAATCGACATGTCCAGCGCCACCGTCCACGACCGAGTCGGTCGGATGGAAGAGTCGGGCGTCATCGAGGGGTACCACGCGAAAGTGAACGCCCGAGAGGTGGGCTTCGGCACCTCCGCGCTCGTCGGTCTCCGCGTCCAACAGGGCCGCGAGGAGGACGCGCTCGAACGCCTCCGCGAGATCGAGGGCGTCCAAGAGGTCCACCTCACGACCGGCGAGTGGGACGTGATGCTCCGCGTGTTCGCCGAGGACACCGACGCCCTCCGCGAACTCATGTTCGACGAAATCGCCGAGATGGACGGCTTCTCGCGGTCGCAGACGATGGTCATCCTCGGGACCGACTTCGAGGACCGCTCGCTCCCCATCTGAGGGGCGTCCCCGCGGAATCGAGCGCTCGCCGGTCCGCCGCCGCGTCAGAGACCGGAATCCTCAACACCACCGACGCCGGCCATTGAGGTATGGCAACGGTTGCAGAACGGGTCGGCGCCGACCCCGAACGTCTGTGGGGCGGTTCGGTGGCGGCTATCCTCGCGATTCTGGTCGGCGGATGGCTCGCCTTCCCCGAACTCGTCTACGACCGCTTCATCTGGCACTACTTCTGGGGCCCGGTGCAGGCCGACGCCAACTCGGCGGTCTGTGCGGTTCGGACGAACGGGGTCACGCAGTACCTCGACAGTGCGCAGGCGTGCGCCGCCGCCCCGGAACCGGTGGCGTACCCCGGCTACACGCTCGTCTCGGAGGTGGGGTACATGGTCACCCTGCTCGTCGCCCTCTCGGGACTGGTCTTCCTCCTCCGCCGCCTCGACATCGGCACGGAGCGGCGCTTCTTCTACGCTCTCTTGCCGTTCATGTTCTTCGGCGGCGCGCTTCGCGTCGTCGAGGACGCGAACGACACGCCCGGCGCGACGGACGCACTCATCAGCTACCCGTGGAACACGCTCGTCATCAGCCCGATAATCTACTTTACCGTCTTCGGCATCACGCTCGCCGCCGTCCTCGCGAGCGTCACGGCCGACCGGGCCGGACTCGTCGACGGGTACGAGAAGCCGCTGTTCGGCATCGGAACGGGCGTCCTCGCACTCACGCTCGGCTACTTCGTCTCGTTGGTCGTCACCGGTGCGCCGGGCGTGGAGTTCTACCCGCAGGTGCTCGTCGCGACGCTCGTCGGCGCGACGCTCTCGGCGGGCGCGACGTGGTGGCTCATCGAGCGCTTCGCGCCGCAGATAAACGCCGGGACGGGATTCATCGGCTTCGTCATCATCTGGGGCCACGCCGTCGACGGCGTGGCGAACGTCATCGGCCTCGACTGGATGCCGGCGCTGAACGCCGGGCGGAACCTCGTGCCGAAGCACCCCGTCAACCAGTTCGTCGTGGACGTCACGTCGAACGTCCTCCCCGCGAGCGTTCTCGCGGTGACGGGCGACACGTGGCCGTTCCTCATCATCAAACTCGCGGCGGCGACGTTCGTCGTCTGGGTGTTCGAGGAGGGTATCTTCGAGGAGAGCCCCCGCTACTCCATTCTGCTCCTCGTCGCCGTCCTCGCCGTCGGACTCGGCCCGGGGACGCGCGACATGCTCCGGGCGACGTTCGGCGTCTGAACGGACGAGAGTTTTTCTCGGATGGGGCGGCCACTCGCCGCATCCGCCGCGGAATCACCGCACGGCGACTCGCGGGCGTCCGACACGCCGCCGTGCGGGCGGAAATCGTGTCGGCTGTTCGCTTACGGATACGGGTGGTACGGGCCGTCGAGTCGCGGTTCGAATCCCATCTCCTCGGGGACCGACGCCGCCCTGTCGCCGAAGAAGGGGTCGCCCTGAAACAGCGGTTGGGCCTCCGGAATCGCGACGCGGACGGCCTCGAACCCGAGTCGCTCCACGTCCGCCGTCGTCGTCCGCGCGGCGTAGGCGTCTAACCCGCCGTCTGCGACGCGTTCGACTACCGCGTCGAGTTCCGCCTCGCCCGTCGGCATCTCGTCGGGGCCGACGCTCGACGCCGGAACCGCCGGACCGGCGTCGACGAACTCCCGTGCGGCCTCGGGGAAGTCCGCGTACGCGCCGATAGCGCCGCCTTCCTCGGCCGCCTGCTCCGGTCCCATCGCCCGAAGTTCCATCCAGTTCTGCAACGCCTCCGCCAGCGCGGACCGCGCGGCGTCCGCGGGGTCCAGCGACGCCCCCGACCCGACGGCGAAGTTCGGCCACTCGCCGTCGCGGTGGACCGCCGCGGCGACGACCGGAACGTCCACGTCCTGCGTGACCAAAAGCGGCGTCGCGGTCAGATTCTCCGCGCGCGCTCGTTTCTCCAGTTCGGCGTAGCCCTCGTCTTCGACGTCGAGGGCGAGAGGGTCGAACGTCGAGTACCACGACAGCATCGTCGCGTCGCGTTCGACTACCTCGTAGAGACCCGAGAGAAGCGCTTCTACGCCCGAGTTGCCGAGTCCCAACCCGGTTGTGATCGAGGGTTTGTGTCGCTCGTTCGGCGGCGGGTAGTGGACGAACTCGGCGGGGAGCGACACCTCCTCTCCGGTTTCGAGTCGCTCGCCCTCGACCCACGGAATGGGCTCCTCGGGGTCGGGCGCCCGGTAGGAATCGGGGCGCACGAACCGCGACGGGGAGACGGGGTTCGCGCGCGTTCGCTCCGGCGCGACGGTGAACTCCGAGGACCGGTAGACGCCCGCGCAGTAGCGTTCGAGGCCTTCGCCGAGGGCTTTCATGAACGCGGCGTCCCAGTCGGGGTCCACGCCCGCGGCGAACTCCGCGGCGCGGACGTCGCTGAACCCTCTCGTCTCCGTCGTCTGCGCGAGGTAGTAGGGGACCGGGAACGACTCGCGTTCGCCCACCTGCGCGACGACGCCGGTTCGGTCGTCGAGTGCGCGTTCCGCACGCGCCAGCGAGTCGTCCACGCTCGCCTCGCGGTACTCCCGCCGCACCCGCCGGTCGCGGGTCGAAGGGTCCGGCACCGGCAGAATCGGTCGCTCGGCGACGACGCCCGTTCCGGCGACTTCCGCGACCGTACCGACCACCGACTCGTCGTCCGCGAGGAGGGCGACGGCCCGCCGACCGGCGAGTGCGCCCGCGAGTCGGACGGCGCTTCGCTCTCCCGACGGCGACTCCTCGCCCTCCGTCGTCGCGGCGACGCGGGCGCAGAGGTCGGAGAACCGCGCTCCGCCGGGGTCGAACGCGGAGACGGCGGCGTCCACGTCCGCGACCGGACGGCCGCCGACGCCGCCGATTTCGACGACGACCAGTCGGCCGCCGCGTTCATCCACCGCGCGCGGGGCGTTCGCCCCCGCGGGCGCGACGACGACGCTCAGGTGCGCGTCTCCCGCCTCGTCCGGCGAGGCGTCGGAGACGGCGGCGTCCACGTCCTCGAACGCCGCGCGAACCGCCTCGGCGGCGGGGCCACTCCCGACGAGAGCGATGTCGTTGGATGTCACGGGTCGACAGACGGACGAACCGGGGAAAAAGCGCGGGGATGTGCGGTCGTGGCGTCGGGACGAGACGCCGAAATCGAAAGACGGCGAGACGGAGAACTCGGGCGGAGAGCGGGGAGACGACGGACGACGCCTACGAGAGGAGGTTCTGGGCGACGCCGGCGAGTTGCGTCGGGTCGGCGTTGACCAGTCGGTCGTCGCCGAGTTTGAGGCGGAGTCGGGGTCGGCCGACGTCGATGGGCACCTTCTCGGTGTCGATGAGGCCCATGTCTTCGAGTTTCGTCTTCGTCCGGGAGAACGTCGCCTTGCTGGCGATGCCGACGTCTTCGCCCCACTTCGAGACGTCGTAGAGCAGGACGTCGTTCTTCGCGGCGACGAGGAGGCTGATGGTCACCTCGTCGAGTCCGTCGCCGTCGCCGCGGGCGGTCCGAAGCGACGAGAGGACGGCGTCGAAGTCGTCGCGCGCCTCCGGCCCGATGTCGGCTTCGAGCGTCGAGCGGACCTTCGATAGCGGCGGCGTGCGGAGTTTGAACGTCGGGGACTCCTCCCACTGGGTGCGGTACGTCTCGCGCGCCTGCGAGACGAACTCCTCGTCTTCGGTGACGAGTCCGGCCACCCGGTCGCCCGCGGTGACGAGTGCGACGACGGAGTCGCCGGTCACGAGGAGGGCGTTCTCGGCTCCCTCCGTCGTCGTCCGCATCGACAGCGTGCCCGACTCGACGAGGTCGGCGGCGTTGCTGGCGACGATGAAGTCGTCCATCACGTCTTTCAGGAGCGATTCCTCGGCCACCATTCGGACGGTGGGGGTGTCTCCGCCGAGTTCGGACGCCACGCTGACGAGCGTCTCGACCACGTCCGCCGTCGGGTCGACGACGAGAACCTCCTCGCCACCCGCCGAGAGAGCGGAGCGGAGAATCTCCTCTACCCCCTCTGCGAGCATATTAGAACGGATAGCCATACCCACAATATGAGCTCGAGATTATTTAATATTAACGCAGTAGGTGGGTCGTAATCACCTTCGTACGGGCTTGTAACAAGCCCAACACGAAGAAATTCTGTTCTCGCTCCGAGAAAGTATACTGTTCGAACAGTGAATTAATAAACCGAGTACGTGAGAGTATTCAGTTGTTCGTTACCTCGTAATTTGAATCTGTCGTCCGTCGGGAGCGGCGTTCGGCGTCGCCCGTCCGGACGTCCGTTGCACCGACGTGTACAGAAGAAGGGGCAGTCGTCGCCAAAGTGAACACACTTATTGGCCGAACGCGTCCCGTCTCACACATGGATTACAGTCACGTCCGCGACGTCGACCCCGCCGTCGCAGATGCGCTGTCGGGCGAGGACGAACGACAACGGAACACGCTCGCGATGATAGCGAGCGAGAACCACGTTAGCCGCGCGGTGCTCGAAGCCCAAGGGAGCACCCTCACGAACAAGTACGCCGAGGGGTACCCCGGCTCTCGGTACTACGCGGGTTGCGAGTACGCAGACGAGGTGGAGGAACTCGCAATCGAACGCGCGAAGGAACTGTGGGGCGCGGAGTACGTCAACGTCCAACCGCACTCGGGGACGCAGGCGAACATGGGCGTCTACCTCGCGATGCTCGACGCCGGCGACAAGATTCTCTCCTTGGAGCTGAGCCACGGCGGCCACCTCAGTCACGGCCACCCCGCGAACTTCACCGGCCAACTGTACGAGGTAGAGCAGTATCAGGTGGACCCCGAGACGGGCTACATCGACTACGACGACTTGGAAGCGAAAGCCGAGGAGTTCGACCCCGACATCATCGTCTCCGGGTACTCCGCGTACCCGCGCGCGGTGGAGTGGGAGCGCATCCAGGAGGTTGCCGACGACGCGGACGCCTACCACCTCGCGGACATCGCCCACATCACGGGTCTGGTCGCCGCGGGCGTCCACCCCTCGCCCGTCGGCGTCGCCGACTTCGTGACCGGTTCGACGCACAAGACCATCCGCGCGGGCCGCGGCGGCATCATCATGTCCTCCGAGGAGTACGCCGACGACATCGACAAGGCCGTCTTCCCCGGCGGGCAGGGCGGTCCCCTGATGCACAACATCGCGGGCAAAGCCGTCGGCTTCCACGAGGCGCTTCAACCCGAGTTCGAGGAGTACGCCGAACGGACCGTCGCCAACGCGCGGGCCCTCGCGGAGACGCTCAAACAGGAGGGCCTCGAAGTCGTCTCCGGCGGCACGGACAACCACCTCGTCCTCGTGGACCTGCGTCCCTCGAACCCCGACACCACCGGCAAGGACGTCGAGGCGGCGTTGGAGGACGCCGGCATCGTCCTCAACGCCAACACCGTCCCCGGCGAGACGCGTTCGTCGTTCAACCCCAGCGGTATCCGCGCGGGCACGGCGGCGCTGACGACCCGCGGGTTCGACGAGGCGGCCACCCGCGAGGTGGGCGAACTCATCGCCCGCGTCGTCGACAACTACGACGACGAGGACGTCGTCGCCGAGGTGTCCGAGAGGGTACAACAACTCTGCGACGAGTTCCCCCTGTACGAAGCGGAGTAAACGGCCTCTGAGGCGTGCCGGACGCGACTCCGCGCCGCGTCTCCGCTCGTCTCCGTCGTCGCTCTCGTGCAGTCTCTCTCGTTTGCACGCGCTGACGTGTCTCCTCTGCTTTTTGCGGCGTCGGCACGAAGCGAACGCATGGTGACTCGGAGACGCCTCCTCGCTCTGCTCGGCGCGGCGAGCGTTCCGTTCGCCGGGTGTTCCGAGCGCGAACGTCGAACGCCGGGGACGGAGGACCCGCCGGGCGGGTTCGGCACGCCGTTGGACGACACCGCTACCGGGGTGAGCGCCTCCGAAACCGTGACGGAAACGGCGACGGAGACGCCGACGGAGACGGAAACCGAGACGGAGACGACGCCCGAAAACGAGACGGCGACGAACGGAACCGCGACGAACGAGACGGACGGGACGGCCACCGCAACCGAGACGCCGGAGGGGTTGGACCTCCGGGAGGCGAACGTCACGGCCGTCGATTGGCGCGTGATGAACGGCGTCCACCGGTTCGACGTGACGCTCTATCACGACGACGACGGCGAGGAGGGGTACGCCGACTGGTGGCAGATAGAGACGACCGACGGCACGGTACTCGTCCGCCGCGACCTACTGCACTCTCACGGGACGCGCGAGTTCACGCGCTCCGAGAGCGTCGATCTGCCGGACGACGTCACCTGCGTCGTCGTCCGGGGCCACGACCAGACGCACGGGTTCGGCGGGCAGGCGATGGTCGTGAACCTGGAGACGGGGGAGACGACGCCCGTCCGGCAGGGGTCGAACCTCGACCCGGACGCCGCCGACGGTATCTGCTGATCCCTATCCACGAACGTGCCCACATCCGACGATTCCAACACCCATGTATGCACGAATCCGCGAGTTTGAAGTGCGAGGGGGACGCGGATGTAGGTATGACGGAGATAATCGACGGCAACGCGGTGGCCGAGGACGTGCGCGCAGGGTTGACCGACGCCATCGACGCTCTCGACGACGCGGGCGTGACGCCCGGTCTGGCGACGGTGCTGATGAGCGAGGACCCCGCGAGTCAGACCTACGTCTCGATGAAACAGCGAGACTGCGAGGAGGTGGGAATCGACGCCTTCGACTACGAACTCGACCCCGACGCCCCCGCCGAAGAACTGTACGAACTCATCGACGACCTGAACGAGGACGACTCGGTTCACGGCGTCCTCGTCCAGATGCCCCTCCCCGACCACGTGGACGAACGCGAGGTACTGCGTCGCATCGACCCCGCGAAGGACGTGGACGGCTTCCACCCGGAGAACGTGGGGCGCCTCGTCGCCGGTAACCCCCGGTTCAAGCCCTGCACGCCCCACGGCGTCCAGAAACTCCTCGACGCCGCCGAGGTGGACACCGAGGGGAAGGACGTGGTCATCGTCGGCCGGTCGAACATCGTCGGCAAGCCGATGGCGAACCTCCTCATCCAGAAGGCCGAGGGCGGCAACGCCACGGTGACGGTCTGTCACTCCCGGACCGAGGATTTGGCGGCGAAGACGAAGCAGGCGGACGTGGTCGTCGCGGCCTGCGGCGTCCCCGAACTCGTCACCGGCGAGATGCTCTCGGAGGGCGTCGTCGTCATCGACGTGGGTATCAACCGCGTGGACGCGGACAACGAGAAGGGGTACGAACTCGTCGGCGACGTGGAGTACGACTCCGCCGAGGAGAAAGCAAGCGCCATCACCCCCGTCCCCGGCGGCGTCGGCCCGATGACGCGCGCGATGCTTCTGTGGAACACGGTCAAGTCCGCCGGCGACGCCGCGGGCGTGGACGTAGACCTGCCCTGAACGCGGCGACGGACCGACTACTCGTGCATCGCGACGACCAACCGCCCCTCTTCGCGCCGCACGCAGAGCGTTCCGCCGTCGATATCGAAGCTGTGCGCGTCCCGTTCCGAGAGCAGGAGTCGGTCGAACGGGTCGCCGCAGGCCGGGCAGGCGACGCCGTCTCTGTTCTCGTACAGCGTCGTCTCGCCCGTGTCTCGGAGCAGTTTCATCCGGTGACGAACCGCGTGCTGGTCGAATCGGTCGGCCATCGGTCCAGACGCGTCTTCCCGGTAGAAAGAGGTTAGGAAAGCCGAGCGAGTCTGTCGCGCGCGGTGGTCAGCGCCGTCTCGTCCCCGTCGCGGGCGTACGCCGCGAGTTCCCGCGCGGCGCGGACGAGCGACTCCGACTTCTCGACGGGAACGTCGCCTTCGAGGGCGTCGACCCGCTTTACGTGGTCGCCGAGCGTTTCGAGCGTCCGCCGCGCGTCCGGGTCCGGGTTGTCGTCGAGCCAAAGCGAGACGTCCCGGCGGAACGCGGAGAGCGCCTCGGCGTAGGCCAGTCCGCGCGCGGCGGTCATCGAGGGCGGCACCGCCTCGGAGGACGGACGTTCGCCGCGGTCCGCGCCCTGAAGGAGCGAGATGACGTACAGGTGTTCGTCCTCGCTCACGTCCCGGAGGCGGGCGTACACGTCGCCGGCGTGGAGGAGTTCGTTCGCCGCCAGGTAGGCGTCGTCCAAGTCGCGGAGTTCGCCGCCGCTGACGAACCCCCGTTCGCGAACGTACGCCCGGAGGTCCGACTTCAGGTCGTCGAGGACGTCCTCCGGAAGCGCGCGGCGGCCCGTCGACGCCTCCTCGTCGAACTCCCCGACGGCGCTTCTGTGCGGCGAGAGGTCGAGTTCCGCCGCGGCGTCCGTGTGACGCTCCCGTTCGCCGACGCCGACGCTCCGGAGACTTCCGCAGTTCGGACAGGTGACGCTCCCCGTGTCGTAGTACGACCACTCCCGCTCGCAGTCCTTGCACCGCCTGCGGCCCCGGATGCGCATACGTGTGGGTGGGGCTTCCCGGATGAAAAGCCCGACGCCACGGCCCGCAGGCGCGCCACCTTCTTGGCTCGGAGACGCCTACGAAGGCGTATGCGCTCCGAGGAGGACGTCCGCGACCAGTACGAGTTCCTGGCAGAACAGTTGGAGTCCGAGGAGATGCGCCATCAAGGCGTCCGAGAGCTCTTCACCCACTACAAGCGCGCGCTCGGGTGGGTACTGGAAGAAGAACACATGTGAGCCGAATGCGACGAACCGACAGTTCTGTCTCCGAGAGAGTGCAATTCTATGACAAACATTGACATCGGTCGGTATCTTTAAGCCCAACCGGCCGATAGTTGATATCGACGCTTCGCTTTGGAGGGCCGAAGCGTCAGCGGGGACCAATTCAGGGCGGCAAGCAACACGCGGCTTTTCCGCGTGTCTTGCTTCCTTTCCGATAACTACCACCGACGAGCGGTCGCTTTGTTCTGTACCGACCCGAGAAACGACACCGTCCAGACGGGAACTGCCGCGGCGGCGGTTACTCGATGCTGAGTTCGCCGCCTCTCGCGTCGCCGCCGTCGGCGCCCTCGTCCCACTCCAACTCGAATTCGAGGCTGAGTTCGTCCGCGGACGCTCCGCTCGACGTCTCCCGTTCCGCTTTCACCTCGAACGTCAGGTTCCCCGGGACCTGCATCTCCAACGATTCCTCGCCCGCGCGCAACGAGACGCTCCCGTCGTCGTCGAGGCGGTCGGCCACCGACCGCAGGTAGGCGGCGATTTCGGCGCGACTGTGCGTCGACTCCGTCTCGAAGAGTACTTCTTCCGGCATACCGACGTACACGTACCGGGAGGGCATAAGTCGTACACCGGTCGCCGAACCGGACAGTGTAGTTAGTTCGGAGACACTTCAGCGCGCACGCCGCTCGCTCGCCGAATAGAAAGTTAGCAGTTGTCACGCCGGTGACGACATCTATCCCGAACGAGGCGGCGGTACTCGGTCCGATTGGCGACGTCTAGTCCGATATGTTTATTTCAACCACACAGTAACACAACATCTGAATTTACCGATGTACGACCTGACAGGGTTCCAGCGGGACTTGCTGTACGTTATTGCGGGACTGGACGAACCGCACGGACTCGCTATCAAAGAGGAGCTAGAGGAGTACTACGAGAAGGAGATCCACCACGGGCGTCTCTACCCCAACCTCGACACCCTCGTCGAGAAGGGACTCGTAGACAAAGGTCAGCGCGACCGGCGAACCAACTACTACACGCTCACCCGCCGCGGCCGTCGCGAGATAAAGGCCCGAAAGGAGTGGGAGGGCGACTACATCGACATCGAGTACGACGGCATCAGCGCGTAACCGACCGTTCGCGGTGAGACCGCCCGCTTCCGTTTAAGCGGCGAGCGGTTCGTCCGAACGAGAGCGTCCCGGAGCGACGTCTCTGCTGGAATGACACCTCCAATCGCCGTTCACGACGGCGTCGGGCCGTCGTCGTCCGTCTGTCCGATTCGTTCCGCGTTTCCGGCCGTCTCCGGCGTGTGGGCGCCGTCGTCCGCCTCGGCGTCCGCGCCGAGGCCGGCGTCGGATACCGCCTCCGTCTCTTCTCCTCCGGCCGCCGCCGCACCGTCGCTACCGACGGCGGCCGCCGGTTCGGCGTCCGACTTCGCCGGTTCGTCGAGTTCGATCGTCGCGGGGTCCACCGCGTACGGTTCGACGGGCGTTCCGCTGAGAAGTTCCGGGAGCACGTACTTCGCGAAGTTCACGAGGAGGACGAGAGCCATCGGCATGAGGAAGATGCCGTACCACCCGAAGAGGAGAGGGCCGAGCGTGTACGCTATCATCACCGCGCCGACGTGGAGCGACCGACCCGAGACGTACGGTCGCAGAACGAGGTCCGGGATGGTATCGACGACGACGAACGAGACGGCGACGAAGGTGACGACGAACCAGAGCGTCCCAGGGTCCGAGAGGTAGGTGGTGATGCCGAGGTACGCCGCGACGGGGACGTAGACGAGTTTCATGCCGACGACGGGGACGAGACTCGCCGCGCCCGCGAGCAAGCCGACGAGGGCGGCCGCCGGAATCGCGATGCCCGGCGGGGCGACCATGTTCAACCCCGTGTAGGCGATGACGCCGATGGTGCCGGTGAGGACGGCGTTGAGGATGTTTCCGAAGAAGATGCTGTGGAAGTCGCGGTCGACGGCCTTCGCGTACGCCTCGAAGACCCCCCGGTCGTCCGCGAAGCGAACGCGCGTCCACTTCGCGAGGCGGTGGTCGTCGCGGAGGAGGTAGAACGCCATCGCGATCATGACGAACAGGTGCACCGCGCCGACGCCGAGGAAGGCGACGGTTCCGGCGGCGGAGTTCAACGACTCGAAGACGGAGCGGAGTTGCTCCGGCGAGAGGTCCGTCGGTTCGAGCGAAAGGAGGATGGAGGGGTCGGCGAACCGGTAGAACTGGTCGGCGGTGATGGGATAGTTCGAGAGGTCGAACACGCCGCTGTCGGTGAGTTTCAGCGCCTCACCGGCCGCAATCGCCAGCGCGTAGGCGACCAACGAGAGGACGGGCAACGCGAGTGCGAACAGGGCGACGGCGGCGGCGAGACTCGGCGGGCGGACGCGCCGCCGCAAGCGCCGGTAGATGGGCCGCGTGGCGTAGTAGATGAACACCCCGAACACCACGGTTCCGACGAACGAGTAGAAGACGTAGAGGAGGGCGGCGGCGAGGAGCGTCCCGAACGACCACCACGCCAGCCGGGACCGTTCCATCTCCAAGAGTGTCATGTTTCAGTACGAACCCCCGCAGTGCAAAAGTCTATCGCGCAACTGACCAGTCACTCGACCAGCCAGCGGGTTCAAGTGCCGATTCGTTCAACGAACCCACATGTCTCTCCTCGCCGTCTCCGTGTCGGCTCCCCTCGGCGACGTTCTCCAACTCGACGGCATCGGCGCGAGACCCCTCACGAACCCCGTCGTGCGCCTCGTCCTCGCGGCGCTTTTGGGGTTGTTCCTCGGACTCGAACGCGAGTGGTCGGAGAAGACGGCCGGGATTCGGACGTTCTCGCTGACGAGTCTCGTCGCCGCCGTCTTCACCCTCGTCGCGGTGGAGTACCCCTTCGGCGGCGTCCTCCTCGGCGTCGGGGGCGTCCTCGTCATCGTGCAGGGCATCCTCCTCGCCGTGCAGGGACTCAGACGGGAGGGCAAGGACTCCCTCTCGCTTACGACGGCCGTCTCGCTCATGGCGGCGTACGGCGTCGGCGCTCTCGTCGCCTCGGGGGAGGTGCTCGCGGGCGTGACCGTCGCCGTCGTCTCGTCGATGCTTCTGGTGTTGAAGCGAGAACTCCACAGTCTCGCCGGGCGTCTCGACCGGCAGGAACTCCGCTCGACGACGGAGTTCGCCATCCTCGCGTTCGTCGCGTACCCGTTGCTTCCGGCGGGGTCGGTCACCGTTCTCGGCGTCGATTTCGAACCCCGCGTCGCGTGGTTGATGGTCGTCACCGTCGCCGGCATCGGCATCGTCAACTACGCCGTCGTCCAGCAGTACGGGGGCCGCGGCGTCGCCGTCACCGGCTTCTTCGGCGGACTCGCCTCCTCGTCGGCCGTCGTCGGGACGATGCTCGACCACGTCAAACAGCAACCCGACGCCCGGATGTACGGCGTCGCCGCCGTCCTCCTCGCGGACGCCGCGATGGCGCTTCGCAACCTCGCTATCGCGCTGGCGTTCACGTTCCCCGACCAGACGCTCGTCGGCGTCGTCGTCCCCCTCGGCGCTCTCGTCGTCGGGAGCGTCGCCGCCGCGTGGTACGTCACGGACTGGCGGGAGAAAGTCGATATCCCGCTGGAGAGCCCCTTCTCGCTCAGGAACGCCCTCGCGTTCGGGCTGGTGTTTCTGTTCATCCTCGTCGTGGGGACGGCCGCACAGAGCGAGTTCGGCACGTACGGCCTGTACGTCAGCGCCCTCCTCTCGGGGTTCGTCTCCTCGGCGGGCGCGACGACGACGGCGGTGCTTCTCTACCGGGGCGGAACCATCGGCACCGCCCCGGCGGTGGTGTCCATCCTGCTGGCGACGGCGGCCAGCGTCGGCGTGAAGGTGTTTCTCGCCGCGACCGGTCCCAGAGAGTTCGCCCGGAGCGTGACGGGGTGGTCGGCCGGACTCCTCGCGGGGGCGGGTGCACTCACCGGACTCGTCGTCTGGGCGGGCGTGGTGTAGCGACGAACGCCCGACAGTTCGGGGAACGAACCGTTTAACCCGGGAGTAGACGTACGCCGGGCCATGGACCGAGATACGGCCGTTCCGCGGGTCGAGTCCCTCCCCGGCGAACGCGCGCGCGAGTGGGTCGATTACCACCACGAGACGGCGGCCCCGAGCACCTACGTCTACGACTTCGTCTGGGATATCACCGCCGAGGCGGAGGGTCCCTTCTGCACCGACGCCGACGGGAACGTCCTCCTCGATTTCACCAGCCACGTCGCCGCCGCCCCCCTCGGGTACAACAACCCGAAGATAATGGACCGGATGCGGGAGTTCGACCTGGTGGACCCGCTGAAAATCGCCGGACAGGACTTCTACGTCTCCGGCGGCGACGACCCCGGGGAGGAGGAACTCCCCGGCCCGGCCGGTCTGATGCAGCGACTGGTCGACATCACCGACCACTACGACATGGACACCGTCTTCCTCTCGAACTCCGGCGCGGAGGCGGTGGAGAACGCCATCAAGATATCCTACGACCACTCCGGCGGCGCGAAGTACGGCATCACGTTCGAGGGGGCGTTCCACGGCCGCACCCTCGGCGCGCTTTCGCTCAACCGCTCGAAGCCGGTGTACCGCCGGAAGTTCCCGGAGATATCGGGCATCATCGACCTGCCGTTCTGCGACGACCGGACCTGCTCTGCGGAGACGTGTTCCTGCGGCTTCTTCGCCGACGGCACCTCCCGCCTCCGGAAGAAACTGAACCCCGAGACGGGCCACGTGGACCCCGCGGACGTGGCGTACATAATCTTGGAGCCGATTCAGGGCGAAGGGGGCTACAGAATCCCCTCGGAGGCGTTCATGGACGAACTCGCCGCCGTCGTCGAGGAGTACGACATCACGCTCGTCGCCGACGAGATTCAGTCGGGCGTCGGCCGGACGGGGGAGATGTGGGGGTCGGACCACTTCGCCATCGAACCGGACGTCATCACCTCCGCGAAGGCGCTTCGCGTCGGCGCGACCGTCTCCCGCGAGGAGGTGTTCCCCGAACAGAAGTCCCGCCTCTCCTCGACGTGGGGGGCCGGCGACATCATCTCCTCGCTACAGGGTGCGCTCACCATCGACGCCATCCGCGAGTACGATCTGATGGAGAACGCCGTCGTCCGGGGCCGCCAGTTCAAAGAGACGGTCGAAGACGCCGCCCTCGAACCCGTCGAGGACGTGCGCGGGAAGGGACTCATGCTCGGCGTCGAGTTCGACACCAAAGAGCGCAGAGACGCCGTCCAAGAGGCGTGCCTCCAGAACGGACTTCTCACCCTCTCCTGCGGCTACAAGGTGCTCCGAATCCTCCCGCCCCTCGACGTGACCGAACGGGAGATAGAACTCGGCGCGACCCTGCTTCTCGACTCCATCGAGGAGTGCGCCTGAGCGCCGAACCGAACGCTCGAATCCGAACCCGACGACCGGTGCGGCACGGTGGAGACGATGCGAAAAACCGCGAGTACCCCGGCGTACGTCCGATTCCCGACGATCGTCTGACGTTTTTTACTGTCATCTCTCCCGTACACTTATGCGGCTCACCCGCCTGTGTCAGTTGTAACCATGGGTTTTCGTGACGGTGGTGGAGACGGCGGCGGTTCGGGCGGGAAGGAAGCGGCGTTGACGCTGGACGCCGTGTTGGAGACGCTCGGCCACCGGCACAGACGCACCCTGTTACGTCTCTTTCGGGACCGATCGACGCGCGCCGTCGACTCCGACGAAGCCGTCGAGTACCTGCTGGAACGGGAGCGACGGCGGCCCGGCGAGACGCCGAGTCGCGACCACCTCCAGATTACGCTGCTCCACGCCCACCTGCCGAAGCTTGAAGAGGCGGGACTCGTCGCCTTCGACGCCGACGCCGGCGAGTTCCGCTACCGCCCGAGCGAGCGAATCGAAAACTGGCTCCGGTTCATCGAAGCAGAGCACGGGTTCGGGGAGTAAGCGAGAGGTTTCGCTCCGGCACCGTCTCCGCGATATCGCGAAACTACGTCCCGCGGACCGCCGAGAACCGGTCGGCGACGCCGCCGAGTTCGCGCATCTCCCCCTCGCCGACGAGGAAGGAGACGGACGCCTCGACGCGGGGCCGCCACGCCGGCCTGTCGCCGTCCCGGAACGCCGAGTCGAGTCCGACGTCGCCCGCGCGGATTCGACTCGCCGCCGCCTCCGCGAGGACGCTCTCGAACGGCGAGTCGCGCGTCCGGCGCACCCGCCGAAACGTCCGCATCGCGTCGCGCTTCGCCGTCAGCGTCCGTCCGGCGTCGTAGTCCGCGTCGTCCGGCGTGACGCTCAGTTCGTCGAGGGCGTATCCGTGGGCTCGGCGGGCCAAAAGCGCCCGCGCGAGGCGGACGGCGCGTTCGACGGTGTGGTCCGCGCGGACCCCGTCGGCGTCGAACCGGAAGTCGTCGTCGAAACAGTAGGTCGTCAGTTTCCACCGGACCACCCCGTACGGCGTCGACTGCCCCAAATCGTCGGTCTCTAACCGGCCCCGCATCTCCCGTCGCGTCGGGAACTCCTCGACGTCGCTTCGGAGCGAGTTCAGCGCGGTTTCGAGTTCGTCGGCGGACGATCGCGCGTCGTCGCCGAGGGCCTCGCGGTAGCGTTCGCGGAAGTGTCTGGCGTTCCTGAGGTACTGTTCGGCTTGCAGGTGCGCGCCCCACGTCGAGGCGACGGAGTGGTCCGAGTACTCGGACGCGTCGGCTTCCCCGCCGGTGTACACCCCGTCGCGGTGGGAGTTCAGTTTCGCGAACGAGAGGTTGCGCTCGACGGCGTACAGGGCCGCCAGGTCGCGTCCGGGGTCGGAGACGAGGTAGTCGCCGACGGAGTCGCGTATCTCCTCGGCCGCCGTCCGGAACCGCCGCCCGCGTTCGACCAACGCTCCCGGGTCCTCTTCGCCGAGTGCGACGCGGGCGTAGCCGATGGCCTCGCCGGCGAACTGGAGGCCGTACGTCGCGTTGAACAGGCGCGTCCAGTTGTCCGACTCGGACCGCGCGTCGTCTATCCACCCGCCGGAGGGGTCGTGGCCGAGGCGGTGTCGCATGTCGTCGGACAGTTCGGAGTCGTCCACGCGGGAGCGCAGTTCCTCGGCGCGGGCGACTGCTGATTCGAGGGCGGAGACGGCTTCGTCGGCGTGGTCGTCGGTGACGGACTGTCGCCAGAGGTGGTTCGGCGGTTCGGGGTAGTGGACGACGAGCGGGTCGGTCAGGGCGTTCGGAAGCCACTCGGGGGCGAAGACGCCCGCACCGAGGAGGGCGGCACCCGCCGTCGCGCCCGCGCCGACGAGCAGTCGCCGGCGCGTGAAATCCGTGTCGGGGACCATAGCACGGACTCTCCCCCGCGGTGACAAGTAGGTTTTCGTCCCGGTTCAGGTCCAGCGGTCGAGGCCGGTCTGGACCGCCGCCTCCTCGATTCGCTCGAACCCGCGTTCGACTTCGTCGGCGGCGACGCCCCACTCTTCGGTGACGTACGCCCGCGCGGCGTCGATGTCCGGGTCGATGTCGGTGTCGAACTCGTACTCGTCGGTGACAGGCGGGTCGACGAACAGGCCCCTTACCCTGTCGGCGTTCTCGATGTACGCCTCCCGGGCTTCGAGGACGCCCCAGAGGTCGCCGTGCTCTTTGACCTCCTTCAGCGCCGTCTTCGGGCCGACGCCCGAGAGGCCCTCGTTGAAGTCCGTCCCGCAGAGGATGGCCACGTCTATCAGTTGCTCTTGGGTCACGTCGAGATTCGAGAGCGTCGCCTCGAGGTCCATCAGTTCCGGGTCGCCCTTCGAGGTTATCTGCCGGAGGGTGTACGGCGCGCCGAAGAGCAGAGTGTCGTAGTCCTCGCTCCCCACGTAGTCGGCGTCACCCCGCTTTGCCATGTAGGACGCCTGCGCCTCCCCCTCGGCGGGCGCTTCGACCATCGGCACGTCGAGTCGTTCGAGGAGGCCGCGGGTCGTCTCGTGAATCGTCGCGGTGAGGCGTTGGGTGCGCGCTTCGAGGCGCGCCGCCGCCACGGAGTCGCCGCGTTCCTCCGCCGCCTTCCGCAACTCCTTGGCCTTCTCGCGTTGCTCGCGTCGCGACTCCACCTCGTCGTCCTTCAGGTCGGTGACGCCGCCGTCGAAGACGAAGACGGGCACGATGTCGTGGTCGAGGAACTTCGGGAGGCCCTGCACGACGCCGATGAGGTTCGCCACCTCGGTTCCGTCGTCGGTCGTGTACGCCTCCTCGCGCGTGAACTTGACGGTCGTCGTGAGATAGCGGTACAGCCAGTTGTGCGCGTCGACGGCGACGACGCTCCCCGATACGTCGTCGAACGACGCGTCCGAGAGCGAGGCCAGACTCCGGAGGTCTGCGTTTCCCATTACCCCCCGTTGGGACCCGGTTCGCTTTAATATCCCGCGTTGGGGTCGTCGCCGCCGGCCGGCCCCCCGACCGGTTCCGGCGGGTCGGCGTCGCGGCGGTCGGCGAGAAACGCCACCTCTGCGTCGCTCAGGTCGCGCGCGCGGAACTCGTCGAGTCCGCGCCGGTAGCGGTCACCGCTCCGGTCGGCGTTGGCGTCCGCGGGGCGTTCGAGGACGAGTTCGGCGATGCCCGTCGTCTCTCCGGTCCACGCGAACCCCGCCTCGTGGAGGGCCTCGTAGGCGAAGGGGTTGTTCACGGCGATGCGGAGGCGGTCGTAGCCCCGTTCGGCCGCGCGGGCGACGACGAACGCGCAGAGTCGCGGGCCGAGGTTCTCGCCCTTCCGGTCGTCGCGAACCGTGACGTACCGGAGCCACAACACCCCCTCGTCGGTGCGGTCCTCGTTGAACGCGACGGCAGCGAGAACGTCCGCGTCCGCCTCGTACTCCTCGCTCGGGAGGGGGGCCGTCCGCTCCGTTCGGTCGGCGACGACGGCCTTGCCGGTGTTCGACATCACGAACTTCCCGGCGTAGGCGAACCGACGGTAGTCGAGGCGGAGCGTCGGTCCGTCGGGGGGCCACCCGAGGAGGGCGAACTCCATGCCCGGACGTACGCCCGGCGGCGGAAAGAGGGCGTCGGTCACCCGGGCGGCCGACCGACGACGGACGAAAGCGGGAGAGACATTAGGGTCCGGGTAATTCCCTCCGATATGGCAACTTCGGTCGCGTCGTTCATCGACCGCCGTATCGATCCCGGGGCGCTTCCACTCGCGGTGGGTGACGTGGTAGCGCTGTCGGCGATTCTCACCGTCGGCGTCGTCCAACACAACGGGGTGGGCTACCTCACGAAGTTCACCGTCGCGTGGCTCCTGACGCTCGTCCCGTTCCTCATCGGGTGGGCGCTGGCGGGACCGCTCATCGGCGCGTACTCCGCCGGTGCCGCGGAGTCAGCGAAGGCCGCGGTTCCACTGGCGGTGCGCGGGTGGATTCTCGCCGCCGTCATCGGACTCGGACTGCGGTGGACGCCGCTTTTCGAGGGCGGCGTCGCCCTCGTGTTCGCGCTCATCACCCTCGTCACCGGCGCAGTCGCGCTCGGCGTCTGGCGGTGGGTGTACTTCAAAATCGCCGGCTGACCGGCCGAACCGACCCGACTCTTCTTCCGACCCGTCGCTCGCGCTCGATTCCGCTCAGTCCGCCGTCGCGCCCGCCTCGGCCCGCGTCCCGCGCTGGCGGACGAGGTAGAGACCGAGTCCCGCGCCGACGGCGGCGAACCCCGCCAGCGTCAGAAACAGCACGGCGGGCGTGCTGTACGTCAGAATAGTTCCCGCGACTGCGCCGCCGAGAGCGCCGACGCCGAACACGCCGAGGTACGTGAAGCCGTAGGAGAGGCCGCGCGTCCCGGCGGGCGTGTACTCGGCGACGGTGGCCTGATAGAACGGCTGGATGACGAAGAGGAAACAGCCCAGCACCGCGCCGAGGGCCAACAGCGGAACCAGTCCGGCGTTCGCCACGGGGAGGAAGACGACGGCGAGAGCGGCGAGGACGGCGAAGGAGCCGACGATGCCCCACTCGACGGGGATGCGGTCGGTGAGTTTGCCGCCGACGTACTGACCGACGACGCCGACCATGAGCAGCCCCGAATAGAAGTACCGCTCCGGTTTGAGCGTCCGACCGGAGCCGGCTTCGACGCCGAGGGCGTCCGCCACGCCCGCCGGCAGGAGCGTGGCCAGCGGAATCGGCTCGAACGTCGGGATACCCTCCAAGAGGTTCGGCAGGAAGGTGAGGACGCCGCGGTAGTACAGCCCCGAGCACATCACGACGAGGAAGACGACGGCGAACCCGCCCGCGAACATGCGCTTCGATTCGCCGAGGAACTCCGCCAGCGAATCGACGCCGCTGTCGGCCTTCGAGTCGCCGCCGCCTCCGTCGGCGGCGACGGCGGCCGTCTCGTCGAACTGCGCGCGCGTGGCGTACGCACCGGCGACGAGGGCGGGGACGGCAAGCAAGCCTGCGACGAGTTGCCACTCGAAGAAGAGAAGCAGTATCGCGGTCAGGAGCGGTCCGAGTCCGATGCCGACGTTGCCCGCGATGCCGTGGTAGGCGAAGCCCGTGCCGCGTTCTTCGACGCCCTTCGATATGAGCGCCAACCCGGCGGGGTGGTAGACGCTCGCGGCGGCACCCCAAAGCAGGAGCGCGAGCGTGATGACCACCACGCTGGGGGCGAGTCCGAGGAGCAGGAACGACGCCGACATCCCGAACAGACAGAGGCCGATGAGTCGCCGCGAGCCGACCCTATCGACGAGGATACCGCCGGGAAGCGCGCCGACGCCGAACAGGCCGTAGCCGGCGGTGACGACCAGTCCGAGCGTCGCGGCGGTCACCTCCAACTGGGTCAACCCGAGGTTCACCACGTCGAACTCCGTCAGCCAGATGGAGACGAAGATGGGGATGGACAGTTCGTACGTGTGCACCATCCCGTGCGCGAGCATCACGAGAGCCACGATGGCGCGGTCGTTCCGGTTCACGTGCGTTGTACGCACGAGCGGCCAATTCAACCCACCGGTGGGGGCAGTCGGCGCGGGTGAACGCGGCGGACGAGAGCGAACGCGCGAACGCCGACCCGGGCCGCGCGTCCCACTTCCGCTTTGCGGCGCGGTGCGCGGCGACGAACCGACTCGTCGATAGTATAGGATTTCGTAAACGTTCCTCGAAATCCCGAAAGTGCTGAAATCGGGCTGTTTATTCCCTTCAGTCGGCCATCTGCGTCTCATAAGTTATAGAAATCCTTTGGAGTACGGATGCAGGGGATATCCATCCCCCACGGGAAAGAATTATATGACCCCGATCCGTATATATTCATGTATTATGACAGGGTATTACGACTACGTCCTCGGTCTCATTCCGCTCGCACTGTTCGGCCTCACCGGAACGCTCTACGTCGCCGGACTGGGCGTGACGCAGGCCGTGCCCATCGCCGCAGGCGTCGCGGCGGGCATCGTCGGCCACGCACTCTTCGTGAACGGGCCCGTCTCGAAAACTCCCGTTCGCACCGTCGAATCCACCGCCACCGCCGAACCGCGCTCCCGCGCGAGTTCCGGTGCACCCGTCGACGCGGACTGAACTACCTACCCTGTCTACGCGCGCCACGCGCGTCTCGTTTCCTCACTTCGACTCTCGACCCGACCGGTCAGGACCGCGTTACAGGACGGCCGCCGACCGAACTTCCGCACGGTTTTCACGCTGGGCGACCACTTTCCGTACATGACGGAGACGCTGTTTCTGACGAGCGACGACGTCGCCGGACTCGCAACGCCCGCTGAGTTCGTCGACGCCGTCCGCGATGGGTACCGTCAGCGAGGGGAAGGCGCGCCCGCGGAACCCCGGACGAAACTGACGAACGCCGACCCGCCGGGCTTTCTGACGACGTACGCCGCCGTCCTCCCGGAGACGGGGGCTATGGGCGGGTACACCTACTCGGCGGGGTTCGGTGCGAAGGACGCGTGGTTCATGACGCCGCTCTTCGACGCCGAGTCGGGCGAACCGCTGGCGCTCATCGACGGGGCGAGCATGAACCCCTTCAAGACGGGCGCGGCGGGGGCCGTCGGCGTGGACGCACTCGCCCGCGAGGACGCCTCCTCGATAGCGCTCATCGGAAGCGGGTCGCAGGCCCGCGGCCAACTCCGCGCGGCGGTCACCGTCAGAGACGTAGACACCGTCCGGGTGTACTCGCCGACGAAAGAGAGTAGAGAGGAGTTCGCCGACGAGATGGACCGGACGCTCGACGCCAGCGTCGCCGCCGTCGCCTCGTCGGCCGCGGCGGTCGAAGGCGCGGACATCGTCATCACCGCGACGAAGGCGTCGGAACCGGTGTTCGACGGCGACAACCTCGAACCCGGCGCGCACGTCACGGCGGTGGGACAGTACAACCCGAAGAAGCGCGAACTCGACACAGAGACCATCCGGAAGGCGACGTACGTCCCCGACCTGCGGGACCGCGTCACGCAGGACGCCGGGTCGTTCCTGCACGCGATGGAGGAGGGCGTCGTAGACGAAGGCCACGTCCACGCCGAACTCGGCGACGTCGTCGCGGGGGCCGAACCGGGCCGCACGGACGACGACGAGATAACCGTCTTCGATAGCGGCGGTACCGGCATCGAAACCGTCGCCGGAGCGTACCTCCTCTACGAGAAAGCCGTCGAAGAGGGCCTCGGGACGACCATCGACTTCTCGCCCGCCAGCGAATCGCTCACCGGGGAGTAGTTCCCCGCTAGGTCGTCTCTGGAGCGACGGACGCGCCCCCGTGACGAGGCGGACGCCCCTCCGGCAATATTACTGACATAGAGCGGGAAGCGGGAGACGTGACAACTGAGTTATCAGACGGTCCGGAGAGGGGCGGCTCGCTGAGCCGTACCCTCGGAGAGAGGGGTCGCCAACTGATACTTCTGCTGACACCGCTCGCCCTGGCGGCGTCGCTGTGGTTTCACCCCGCCGCCGGCGACGACGTCTACGGTAATCTCGGTCCGGTCGTCGATACGTGGCTCGCGGTCCACGTCCTTCTCTTACTGCTGTTCGGTCTGCTCGGAGTCTGTCTCTACGTGCTCCTGATGGACTTTCGCGGCGTTCTCCCGACGGTCGGCCGAATCGGGGTCGCCGTCTACCTCGTCTTCTACATCGCCTTCGAATCTATCGCCGGCGTCGCGACGGGAGTGCTCATTCGGGAGGCACACCGCCTCCCTGCGGAACAGCGAGCCGGTATCGAAACGGTCGTCGGCGTCATATACGGGGACCCGGTGAACGGCCTCGCGGGGCTGTTTGCCCTCGTCGGCACCGTCGGGTACCTCGTCGCAGTCGTCGCCATAGCCGCCGTCCGGCGGCGAAACGGCGCGCCGGTACTGCCGCTCCTTCTGCTCGTCGGGTCGAGCGTCGGACTCGCCGCTCACGGGAGTTCGCCGTGGGATTCGATCAGTATCCTGCTGTTCGCCGTCGCCGCCGGATGGCTCGAAGTGGCTGAGACGCCGACTCGGGCGGCGGTCTCGGGGTGAACAGCGACGCCGCCGACGGTTACTGAAGCCGATACCTGAGAAGCGCCGCGATGCCGCCGAGGTTGCTGAGTTGGCGGCCGGGGTCGAACTCGCCGGAGAAGACGGTCACTTCCCCGCCCTGCCGTTCGACGTTCTGGATGACGTCGTTGACGTCCACGTCCCAGTCGCCCTCGCCCTGCCGTTCCTCGCGGAGGCGTTCGTCCACGACCAGAAGCGTCTCGACGGCCCCGAACTCGGCGGCCTCTTGGACCTCCTCGATGCCGTAGGCGACCTTCTCGCCCTTGGAGATGCCCGCCATCAGGTCGTCTATCAGGTCCGCCTCCCGGGAGATGCGCGTCTGCGTCTGCACCTCGTCCACCGCGCCGCGTTTCAGCACCTCGTGGACGCCCCTGTCGCCGACGCCGGCGGTGTCCACGACGGTCATCCGGTCTGCCACGTCCGGGTGGTTCTCTTGGATGTAGTCGCGGGCGTCCTGCTTCGTGAACCCCGGACCGGCGAGGATGACGGCGTCGACGTCCATCCGGCCGAGGGCCTGCCCGAGTTCGGCGAACAACTCCGACCGGGGGCGGGCGTACTCGCCTTTGCCCGTCGGCGCGGTGAAGGAGAAGCGCTCCTCGGTGCCGTACTGCGCGACGGTGTGGATGTGCGCTTCGCCCTCCTCGACGGTGGCGATGGCCACGTCGGGGTTCTCCGCCGCCTCCTCTGCCTCCTCGATGCGGTCGAGTTGGTCCGGCTTGAAGTGCTTCTCGATGGTTATCTCGTCGTGTTCCTCGACGTTCAGCGTGTGGTGGTGGCCGAGTTGGTCCTCGCGGGAACAGGAGACGATTTCGCCGCCGACGCGCAGGCGGTTGGCGAACCGCGCGAACTCCACGTCCTCGACTTCGATGGTGAGAAACAGGTGTTCGCGTTCCCCGCCGGTGTCGCGGAGGTTCTCCTCGTTCCGTTGGATTCGTCTGGTGGTGTCGCCGGAGACGGAATCGCCCGATTCGAGGACGTGCGAGAGGTGCCAGAGGTCGTCCACGTTCTCGGGGACGAGCGTGATGCGTTCGCGGCCCTCCTCGCCGCGTCCGCGACTCGAGATTCGCATACGTTCGGGTGCGACGCCCGCGGGTAAGTGTCCTGCTATCCGAGAGAGAACGGCCGACTCGCCCCGCCCCGTCAGAAGGTCGTCTCCGCGACGGCGCGGCGCTTCTTCGCGAGGCCCTTCGAGAACCCCCTGCCGACCAGATAGAACGCTACCACCTGTACGTAGAACAGTACGAGCACCCCGACCAGAACCACGGACAGTACGATTCCGAGAGCACCGAGGAGGAGACCGATGACCGCAGCGAGTACCCACGCCGTGAAGTACTCGGACGTCGTCGTCGCCTCCTTGATCGTCGAGAAATCGAACGCGGAACCCATCGACCCCTCGATGGCGAAGTTGGCGTAAGCGGCGGGGACGATGTACGCGACGGCCACAGAGAGGACGACGATGAACAGGACGAACGCCGCCGCGAGGGCACTGTCGACCGCACTCCCGACTGCCGAGGGGGTGGGACCGCCGGAGAGGAGTTGTTCGCCGAGTCCGAACGCGAACAACGCGACGACGATGGGCACGAGGAAGACGAAGGTGTACGCCAAGTTGATCAAAAGCAGTTTGATACCGTCCACGATGAGGGTCACCCAGTCGATGAACGAGGGGGCGGCGGACTCGTCTTTCGCCGACGAACGGAGGACGCGCACGCCGTACCCTTGGAGTATCGCTTGCGGGAGAATCGGGATGACGAAACTCAGCACCGTCAGAACGCCGCCGATGAGTATCGTGGGGATTCGGTCGTCGCTGTTCAGCGGGTACGAGAGGGCGTGGCGTAACATCAACAGAAATGACTCTTCAAACGGGGTTAACTCTTGTCAAAAGATACCGTATCGCTCCGCCGTCCGCCGTTCAGATAGCGGGGCGTTCCTCGGGCGTGCCGCCCGTCTCGCGCAGTTCGATTTCGCGCAGGTCGCCCCACGCGCGTCCGACGAGGTAGTACGCCGCGACGGAGGCGTAGAAGCCGACGAACCCGCCGACGACGACGCCGAGGAAGGGCACGACGTTTAACGCGCCCGAGACGAGACTTCCCGCCACGACGATGGCGACTCCGGTCACCCACGCGGTGAAGTACTTCCCGGAGGTCAACACGGGCCGGAGTTCGCCGAAGCGGAACCCGGCACCGACCTCACCCGTCTCCGCGAAGTTGGCGATGGCCGCGGGAATCGCGTACATCGCGAGGAGTCCGAGGACGAACAGCGCGAGGACGCCGACGAACAGGGCGACGCCGCCGAGGGCCGCGAGGCCGCCCGAGGGGCCGTTTCCGCCGACGCTGAAGGTCAGGACGCCCCCGACGATGAGGAGGCCCGCGACGGCGGTGGGGACGATAGCGTAGACGAGGGAGATAGCCGCCGCCTTCAGGCCGTCCATCCCGAGTTCGCCCCAGTCGTCGAACGACGGGGCGGTTTCGTCGCCGTGCATCGTCGCGCGGATGACGCGAACGAAGTACCCGAGGACGAAGACGACCGGGACGACGAAGACGCCGAGGAGGGAGAGGATACCGCCGATGAGGACCGTCTCGACCCAGTCTTCGCTGGTGCGCAGGTAGTTGAGTGAATCGCTAATCATGGTGTGTCACCGAGCGCTCGCGTCGCCCCACGACGGCGTCGCCTCGGCTTCTCGGTCCTGACCGGGACTGCCGCGTTCGACGCTGCGTACTGGGTTTCGTACGCGCTCTGCCACTCAGATACGCAGTCCGGAGTGATAAATATAGAGCACGAAACGATGAAATAACGGACGATTACGCCGGAGAGCGGCCGGCGGTTCGTCTCAGTCCTCGACTAACTGGCTCCCGCCCGGCGGGAGGAACTCCTGTATCTTGTCGGCGCTCGCTATCTTGCGGACGAAGGAGGTGTCCGCGAAGCGTTCGCGGAACTTCCGGTAGCACATCATCGCGGCGTCGTTCTGTGCGTACTGGCCGGGCTGGAGTCGGATAGTCGTCTCCGCCCGCCCCTCGATGGCCGACGGCGGCCCGCCGATAACGCGCGTCTCGCCCTCGCACTGGACGCCGACGGCCACCTCGGCGGCCACGTCGCGGAAGTACGTCCGGTCGCCGCGGATCACGAACGACCCCTTCTCGATGTACTCGCCGGACTCGGGCGTCTTCGACACCTGGTCGGGCGACACCATGTAGGCGTCGTCGGCGAAGCGCCCCTCCTTCCAGATGGAGGAGTACGAGACGGCGAACTGCGCGGCTTCCTGCTTCGTGGAGTCGGGGAACTCCACCTCCTTCGACGGTTCGGAGGGCCCCGTCGCCTTCACGACGGTGACCGGGCCGCCGTGGGCCTGCGTGTGGAAGAACAGGTCGTGCTTGTTGGTGTACTTCTTGACTATCTCCTCGTTTTGGTCGGCGTTGCGCCCGCCGATGACGAGGAAGCCGTCGGAGGTGTGGAACCAGCGGAACCGCTCGTACCAGTACTCCTCGGTTCGGAGCGGTATCGACTCGCGGTTCAGCCAGTCGATGTCGGCGGGTTCCTCCTCCTCTTCCTCCTCGTCGTCTTCGTCCTCTTGCTCCCACTCGTCGCGGCGGCGCTTCACGTCGGCTAAGTCCTCGCGGGTGTCCTCGATGGCCGCGAGTGCGCCCTCCTTCTTCTCCTCGATTCGCTTCGCCTCCGTGTACAGGCGGTCGGCGTTCTTCTCGACGCCCGTCGAGACGTCGAGTTCGACCGTCGCGTCCTCTATCTCGACGGTGACGGTGCCCTCCGCGCCGTCGACGCCTCTGACCGCCTCCGCGGCGGGGATGCCGCGCTCCGCCCCGGATTCGAGCGTCTCGCGTATCTCGTCCCACGGGACGCCCTCCTCGCGCGCGCCGCGGACCGTCGAAAGCACCTCGTCTACGAGTTCGTAGTTGGCGTAGAGCAGTTCGGCGCGGCGACGTTCCTGTTGGGCCTGTTCCTCGAAGCCCTCTATCGCGCCCTCCTGCTGTTCGATGATGCGCTGTTTCTTCGCTATCTCCGCCTCGAAGTCCGGGCGGTTGTCGTTCTCCTCGGGTTCGTCGTCCGAGAGGTCCAAGCGGTGGAAGTACTCGTCTACGGCGTCGTTGAACGTGTCGAACGCCTCGCTGTTCAGTTCCTCGCGTTCGTGCTCTTCGAGGGGGAACGGCGTCACGTCCACCACGGAGTCGTCCTCGACGTAGAGGCGGGGGTCGAAGTCGCCGGACTTGACCGTCGCGCGCAACTCCTCCATCGCGCCGTAGACGTCGCGGTACTCGTCGTCGCCCGCCTCCTCGATGGGGATGGTCTTCTCGACGCCCGCGCGCGTGCAGAGTTCCTCGGCGTACAGACCGCCGAGGTTCAGTTGCGTCGCCAGCGTCCGCACCACGTCGGTGTCCGACTCCTCCATCTGCCGTTTGAACGCGTCGTAACTCACCGTGAGCGGATTCAGCCGCGAGGAGGGGAACTCGTACTGCGCGCCCGGCGCGACGGTCCGCGACTTCAGGCGGACGGTTTCGAGACTCCGGACGACTTCGCCGGTCTCGTCTAAGACGGCGATGTTGCCCTGTCCGAACAGTTCGGCGACTATCTTCGTGTTCTCGTCGCCGCGTTCGAACTCGAACGTGAGGATGCGGTCGAACTCGTACTGTTCGACGCCCGCGAAGTCCGCCCCCGACAGGCGGTTCCGCAGCATCATCGCGAAGTTCGGCGGCCGCCCCGGCGCGTCCGGGACGTTCTCGGGTTTCGCCGCGTGCGCGCGCTTTATCTCGCCGACTTCGACGAGGAGTTCGACGCGACCCCTGTCGAAGTCGCGCATGCGGAGACGAAGCAGGTCGTCGCCGTACAGGTAGGCCTTGTCGACCTTCGCGCCCTCGTACCGATTCAGTTCGGTGACGAGGGCCGCGAGGTCGATGCTCGTCAACTCCCGCTTCGGGTCCATGGACTGGCTTTTCGGCGGCGGGGGAAAAGGGGTGTCGCTTCGGGCGGTCGGATCGCCCCGTATCTCGGTCCGCAACCGTCAGGTGCTCCGACGCGAAACGGGCGGGCATGAATGAGACGGGCGTGCGCGTCGTGACCACCGACGCGGAACGCGAGGACGCCTTCGCCGTCCGGCGGGACGTGTTCGTCGAGGAACAGGGCGTAGACGAGGAACTGGAGTACGACGAGTACGACGAACCCGGAGCGGACGCCACCCACTTCGTCGCCTACGACGACGGCGAAATCGTCGGCGCGGCGCGACTCCGCGAGGCCGACCCCGGCGTCGGAAAGGTCGAACGCGTCGTCGTCGCCGAACGTCGGCGCGGCGAGGACTGGGGCAAGCGCGTGATGGAGGCCGTAGAGGCGACGGCCCGAGAGCAGGGATACGAGAAACTGAAACTCCACGCCCAGACGCGCGTCGAGGGGTTCTACGAGTCGCTGAACTACGAATCGGTCGGCGAGGAGTTCGTCGAGGCCGACATTCCGCACGTCGAGATGCGAAAACCGCTCTGAGAACTGCGGTCAGTCGTCGATCGTCTTCGACACTCGTTCGCCGTCGCGGTCGGGTCGTTCCTCGAAGGCCCCCTCCGAGCGTCGGACGCGGAACCCGCCGGTCTCCGCGCGGCCCTGTAGTTCTCGCTGCGGGTAGGGGATCTTGATCCCCTCGCTGTCGAACGCCGTCTTCACCGCGCGGACGACGGCGGCGCGGGCGCGGGCGCGCCGCGGCGCGGAGGGGTTCTGTATCCAGAACCGGACTTTGAGCCCCACGGCCGAGTCGTCGAACGTCGCGGGCAGGACTTTCGGCGAGGGCACCTCCGCGACCATGTCCGCGCCCTCGATCGCCGCCTCCGCGATTTCCTCCGCGCGTTCGAGGTCGGTTCCGTAGTCCACGCCGACGTCTACGGTCAGGCGGAGTTGGCCCCGGCGCGTCCGGTTCGTCACCGTCGCGTTCGTCACCCGGTCGTTCGGGAACACGATCTCCTCGCCGTCGAAGTTCCGCAGGCGGGTGTTGACGATGGTGATGTCCGAGACGATGCCCTCCTCGCCGTCTATCTCGACCCAGTCTCCGATCTCGAACGGCCGGGAGAACATGAGGACGAACCCGGCGATGAGCGACCCGAGCGTCTGTCTGGCGGCCATCCCGACGACGATGCCGAGGAACCCGGCCCCGACGAGCAGTCCGCCGATTTCGACGCCCCAGACGGCCATCGTGCTGAGACCGACCGTCAACAGGACGACCAGTTGGAGGACGCGGAAGACGATACCCTCCTGGTGTTCGTTTATCTGCTCGGAGTCGGAGGCGTAGTCTTCGAGCCACGATTCGAGGAGGTCGATGACGACGACGGCGGCGGCCAGAAGCACCAACGTCACCGCCGCGCGGGCGAGGTACGGCGCCAACGTCGCGAGAATCACCGCGCCGCCGAACGCGACTTCCTCGAACCCCCAGACGACGAGGAGGGCCAGACTCGTCGCCGCGAGGACGCCGCCCTGCAGGAGGCGGATGACGGCCGTCGGCGGGAACATCCACGTCACCTCGTCTATGACGGCCGGAACGTTCGGGTGCGAAATCACCCGTTCGCGGAGTTCCCGCGCCACCCGGGAGACGACTCTGGGCGCGACCAGCAGGCTGGCCAACACCGCCACCGCCAGTAGCGCCGCCGTCGCCGCCAGACGCGCCTCCGTGGACGCGAACTGCGCCAACGCCGACCGAACCGACGTCAGCCACGTCGAAAGGTTCACGCTTCACACTCCGTTTCGCTGCCGATACGTACCGCTTCCCCCGTCCCCTTCATCGTCAGTACTCCTCTTGAGCGGTTACAAAACGTCTACGGTATTACCTTTTTCTGCATAAAGAGACAGTCTCTAGAAACTACCGATGTTCGGAAATTCTCCGGTCGGACGAGAACGGGCCGCCTCGAAGGCGCGTACTCCACGTTCGCGGTTGCGGTATTTTTCTGCCGGGACTTGGCGGGAGCGCGTAGCGCCCCGAGAAAAAGCGACGGAACGCTCGCTACCCGTCTTAGAGACGCTTCGAGACGTACGAACCCACTTTTTCCGGCCTCACTCCGCTCGGCCGGAAAACCTGGTGGAAAAACGCTACCCGTTCTACAGACGCTTCGAGACGTACGGGCCGTCTTGGTGGTAGCCGAGTTTGTTCTTGTAGTACTCGCGGACGCCGATACCGCTGATGATGCTGAGTTTGTCGTAGCCGGCGTCTCTGGACATCTCTTCGGCGCGTTCGACGAGTCTGCGGCCGTACCCCTTGTGCTGCCAATCCCCTTCTCCACCGATACCGACTTCGCTCCCGTAGACGTGGAGTTCGCGGACGAGGGCGGCGTTCTCTAACTCCCTCCGAACCGGGTCGTTCGGGAACCGGAGGCGACAGAAGCCGACCAGAAGGTCCTTCTGTCGGTCCTCGAAGGAGACGAACCGTTCGGTGCCGCCGGCCACCTCGTACTCCATCACGTCGAGTTCGACGTTCTCGGGGTCGGGGTCCTCGTCGTTCATCCCCACCTCGCGGGCGCGGATGTCGTTTATCTCGATGCCCTTCTCCTCGGCTTTCTGTGCGGCCAGTTGCCGGAGGTTCGACTTCCAGACGCCCGCGTCGATGAAGTCCGCGGGGATGTCTCGCTGGACGCGTTGGAGGCGGGTGTACTTCGGAATCATCCCCATCACCTCCGCGACTATCTCCGCGGCCTCCTCGTTGCCGAGGGGTTCGAACTCGTCGCGCCGCCACTGGTCGTAGATGCGCGTCCCGCGGACGACGAGCGTCGGGTATATCTTCAGGTAGTCCGGCCGGTAGTCCTCGTTCTCGAATATCTGCCGGAAGTCTTCGAGGATCATCTCCTTCGTCATCCCGGGTTGCCCCGGCATCATGTGGAAGCCCACCTTGAACGCGGCGTCGCGGAGGCGGCGGTTCGCGTCGATTGAGGCCTGTACGCCGTGGCCGCGGTGCATCTCGCGGTTGACGCGTTCGTACGTCGTCTGGACGCCCACCTCCACCTTCGTCGCGCCCAAATCGAGCATCCGGTCTATCTGCTCGGGGTCGCACCAGTCGGGCTTCGTCTCGAACGTCGTCCCGATGTTGCGCACATCGGCCGTCTCGTTCTCCGCGATGACGTCTTCGAGGTATTTGAACTCGACGTCCTCGGGGTCGGGCTTGAACGACTGGTCCTCGGCCGGAGTCGGTTCGGAGTCTACGTCGTAGTCGTTCATCGCCTCCAACGCGCGCTTGACGAACCACTCTTGGTAGTCGTGACTGCGCGCGGTCATCGTCCCGCCCATCAGGATGAGTTCAACCTTGTCGACGGGGTGGCCGATGTTCCGCAACTGTTCGAGGCGGAGCGTCACCTGCCCGTAGGGGTCGTAGTCGTTCTGGACGCCGCGGGCGGCGGCGGGTTCGTGACCCGTGTACGACTGCGAGGAGGAGAACTCCGAGGCGGGGCCGCCGGGACAGTAGAGACATTTCCCGTGCGGGCACATGTGCGGCGACGTCATGATGGCCACCGGCGAGACGCCCGACGCCGTGCGGACGGGCTTTCGCATGACCACCTCTTTGACCTCCTCGCGGCGCGCCTCGGGCGCGTATTCGAGGATGTCCGAGTTCTTCGGCACCTTCGGCGAGGAGTGGTTCGAACAGGCGTTCAGTTTCGCCGATTCGAGGTCGTCGCGCTCTATCTCGCCGTCGAGGATGCGTTCGACGAGTTCCTCGCACGTCCGGCGGAACGCTTCCGTCTCGGTGGGGTCGTCCGCTTCGGGTTCGGCGTCGGCGCTCACGGCCGACTCACCTCCGCGGACGGGGCAAGCAGAGAGACGTGTTTCATTACCGGGGAATCGACGCGTTTCGGGGTTAAGGGTGTCGCTCGCGGTGGACCGAGAGCGGAGACTGAGAGCGAAGACGGAGAGGGTCGCGGAGCCGTCGCTGGGAAGGAGAGAGGACGAACGGACGGAGGACGCGATGTCCGTGCGTTAGAACTGGTCGACGACGGCGTCGATGACCGCGTCGATGACGTCGTCGCGTGCGCCGGAGAGGAACTCGATGCGGTTCTCGCGGACGCCGACGGCGGTCACGCCGCCCTCGGGGACGGCGTCGCGGGCGGCCTCCGCGGCGGTGCGCACGTCGATGTCGGCCGTCGAACGGACGAACAGTTCGTCCATCGAGGCGGCGACGGTGACGTACCGGTCGCCCTCGCGGTTGCGACGGTGGAGTTCGTCCACGAGGAGCGACGTCGGCGGGAAGTCGTACCGGTGCGTGTAGGAGTCGGCGTCGAGGACGGCGACGGTGACGCCCTCCACGTCGCGCGTCTCTAAGTTCGCCTGCGCCGTCTCGACTTCGTCGTCCAGCTTGATGCGGAACTGCTCGGCGATGTGGCCGGCGAGTCCGTCGCTATCGACGGCGTCGCCCTCCGAGCGTTGCGCGCCGGGCGCGACGCCGTCCTCGAACAGGAGGTCGGTGACGAGTTCGCGCTTGTCCTCGTAGGACTGGTAGTACGCTTCCAAGGCGACGGCCTCGCGGAGTTCGCGGACCCGCTCTGCGTCGTATCCGGCGTTCTCGGCCAGTTCGACGTACGATTCGGGCGCGTCCTCCCAGTAGCTCGCCGCGGGCAGGTGCGCGAGTTCGTCGGCCACCTCGTCGTTGACGGTCGCCGCGAGGTTCGCGCCGAGTGCGCCCGTCGAGAGGTCGTGGGCGTCCGCGCCGGCCAGGCCGGGGTTGACGAGCACTTCCGCCTCTTCTGCGACTTCCTCGTCGGCGTCGGCCGCCTCGACCACGACGCGTTCGGCGTCGTAGACGCCGAGGAGACCGAGGCCGTCGAGCGATTCGGTGGTGCCGCCGGTGCCCACGAGCAAGACGAGGGGGAGCTTCTCGTCGTGACGGTCGCGGTCCTGCAGCATCCGGGTCACGTCGTTCGTCGCGGCGTCCATGCCGTAGACGGACTCGTCGAGGGGACGACGGACGAAGTAGTGGTACTGCGCGTCGTCGCGCGCGTGTTCGTCCTCGATGAGGGGGAGAACCGCGCGTTCGACCGCGGCACCGGCGACGTAGCCGTCGGCGGTGGCGGCGTGGCGGACGACGATGGGACGCGACTGGAGGACGGCGCGGCGGACGGCCTCCGCGGCGTCGAGGAGTTGCTCCGAGACGGCGTCGACGGGGTCGTGCGCCGCGAGGGGGGTCACGCCGTCGGGACGGGCCTTCGCGGAGAGGGCGTCGTCGAGTCGCTGTTCGACCTCGTCGGCCTCCTCGCTCGAGAGGACGGTGAGGTCCTCGGTTTCGACCTGCAGTTCGCCGCGGCGGCGTTCGACTTCGCCGGTGAGTCGGACGACGTCGCCCTCGCCCGCCTCGGGGTAGGCGCGGACGCCCGCCTCGACGAAGGCGGCGCAGTCGACGGTCCCCGTCTCGTCGCGCAGTTCGAAGATGGTCGGTCCGCCGGTCTGGCGAGCGCTCTCGATGATGCCCTCGACGGTGACGGTGTCGCCCACGCGGTCCGAGAGGGAGTCGATGCCGACGCGTTCGGGGACCTCCTCGGAGTCGGACGCAGCGTCGGATTCGGGCTCCGAATCGGATTCGGCGTCCGCGTCGGAGTCGGAGTCAGATTCGGACTCGGAGACCTGTTCCGCGGACCGGCCGGGCGTCTCGGCGGTCGAGGAGTCGGAGTCGGACGCCGACTCGTCGTCTTCGGCCGACGCGGAGGCGGAAGCGGAGGCGGAGACGGTTTCGTCGCCTTCGGTCGCCTCGTCTTCGCCGTTCTGCGAACGGGAAGAGGAAGACGAGGAGGAGGACATCCCCTTCGGCTTCGTCTTCACCGGGCCGTCGTCGTCGTCGGTGGAGGTTATCTTCTCGCCGTCGGCGTCGCTGTTCGGGTCGTGAACGCGCGCGCCGCGGAACTCGCGTTCGCTCTGGCGGATGGACCACCCGAGGTCGATGTTACCGTTGTCTCGGATGTTCTTCACCTGCACGAACACCGTGTCGCCGGGTTCCCAATCGAGGCTCTCGAGTCTGCGGTCGAGTTCGCTCCGGTGGAGGAGACCGGTGACGCCGGGAGAGAGGTCGACGAACACACCGAATTCGGCGAAGCCGTCGACGGTACCCTTGTAGTACCGCCCGGGAGTGAGTTGCTGTGGGGAGTCGCCCCTGAAATCGAACCACACGTCTTCTTCGTGCGTTATCCAATCCATTGAGTGCTACAAAAGTCCGCGGCCTAAAACGATTGTCGAAACATCTGCGAAAACTACGCCCTCGTACCGAGGCGCGACCGATTTTCCCGAAAACCTCGTATATTGCCGGTAACAGCGTCATACGTGCGACATCTCCGTCAGCGAGAGCCGTCGTCTCGGACGGAACCGGTTCCGTCGCCGTACTTTCAGCCGTCAGAGAACGCCGGCCGCCCGCAGGACCGCTTCGAGTGCGGCGAACCCTCCGAATCCGTATCCGAAGAGGAGTGCGGCGGGGACGGCCGCGGCGGCGGCCGCCCGGGGGAGCGTCGTCCCGTGAACCTCGGCGACGCCGAGGACGAGCAACGCCGCGCCGTAGACGGTACAGACGACCCGGAGTCCGGCGACGGGGAGTCCGGCGAAGACGCACGGCGCGGCGGCGTAGGCGAGGACCTGCACCGTCTCGCTGACGCCCCCGCGGTCCCGCACGAGTGCGATGAGAAGCACCGTCTGCAACGCGGCGGTCAGGTGGAGGACGGCGGGCGCGACGAGGAGGGCGACGACGGCGAGGGCGACGAACGCCGAGACGGCCGGGCCGCCGCCGAGGGCGGGGAGTCTGCCGGGGACGAACGCGAACAGACCCGCCGCGTACGCGACGGCGACGGCGACGGCGAAGACGAGGCCGGGGGCTTGATCGCCCGGCGCGACGCCGTTTCGGAAGAACCGGCGGGGGCGGACCAACACCTCGACCCACGCCCGCGCGACACCGCGCGGTCCGCGTTCGCGCCCGCCCTCCGGACTCTGGACCCACGTGGTCACGTCGTCGGACTATTCGCGTCGGAACGTATGACAGTTCCGACACCGCGCCTCGTAGGACTCCTCGGCGCCGACGAGGTAGGTCGGTTCGTCGGCGTGGGCGGGTTCGCCGTCGATGAGTCGCTGGTTCCGCGTCGCGGGTTCGCCGCAGACGGTACAGATGGCCTGCAGTTTGTCGACGTACTCCGCCACCGCCATCAGTTGCGGCAGGGGTTCGAACGGTTCGCCGCGGTACGTCTGGTCGGTGCCGGAGACGAGGACGCGCCGGCCGTCGTCTGCGAGGTGTTCGCACAGTTCGACGAGTTCGTTCGAGAAGAAGTTCGCCTCGTCTACCGCCACGACTTCCTCGCCGTTCAGCGCGTCGAGGGCGTCCCAGATTCCCTCGCCCTCGGCGGGGATGACCGTCGCCTCCCACTCCCGACCCACGTGGGACCCGACGATGGTCTCGCCGTACCGGTCGTCGAGTTCGGGCTTGAACGCGGCGACGTCCTGCCCCGCGATTTCGGCCCGTCGGAGACGGCGGAGCAGTTCCTCCGTCTTCCCCGAGAACATCGACCCCGAGATGACCTCTATCCACCCACTGTTCGTGATGGCGTGCATATCTCCTTCGGGCGTGAAGGAAGGTCAAAACGATTGTCTCTTGGAGTCGGCGTTCGAGTGTCCGTGACACACCCTCTGGCCTCGGTCGGACTACTCCCCTTCGGTCCCGACGTTCGAAAGCGCGGAGAACGTCGCCGGGTCGGGTCGGATGTCGGCGAAGCCGACGGTCCGCCGCCCGTCCCGTCCGTCGCCCGTCGTCGCGTCGTCGCTCCGAGAGGACGTACTGTTCCTTCTCATACATTCTCCAAAAGGCATATATTCGCCCAGAGAACCCATCGAACGGTACTGATCCGTGAAGTTCTATAAATATACGAACGAATGTGTCGGGAGGCGGAGCGTACTGTCCGCCGTCGCCGCGAGTCTCGCAGTCGGCGCGAGCGCGGCGGGAGTGAGTGAAGCGAAGATGGACCGTTCCGGAATCACGGTCGAGAAGAACAACGGCGACGCCGTCGTGCGGAGCGACGAGGAACGGTGCAACGTCAGCGACGCCGTCCTCGACGAGGCGGGCGTCTCGACGGGCGAGCAGATTCGCGTCCGGGACGAGGGCGGCGCGTCGAAGTACACCTCCGGCCTCTACACCGTCGCCGGGAACTGCCGGCGGGCCGACACCGTCGAGATGGGGACGGACGGCCTCCGTCGGATGGCGTTCGACCGAGGGGCGGCGGTGAGCGTCCGCGCCGGCGCGCCGCACCCCGCCTACGAGACGAGGGCGGAGGCGAGGGCGAACGACGAGTACGTCGAACTCCTCCGCGACGGCGGGTCCGGTCTGGTCGCCTGTGCGCCCCACGGCGGGTACATCGAGTACAGAACCGACCGGCAGGCGGCGCGCGTCGCCGAGACGCTGGACGCGACGGAGTGGTCCTGCGTCGGTTACAACGACGGCGGCGGCGCGTACGACCGCTGGCACGTCGGTTCGACCGACATCGACCGGCGGTCGTTCCCGAAGTTAGACGAGATAGCCGACAGGGGGTTCGACCACGCAGTGAGTTTCCACGGCTTCTCGACGGACGCGATAGCCGTCGGCGGCGGCGCACCGGAGCCTCTCCGACTGGCGGTCCGCGACGCGATCGACGAGGCCACCGGCGGGCGGTACGACGTCCGTCTGGCCGACGAGGACGGCCCCTACGGCGGCGACTCCCCGGAGAACTTCGTCAACTGGCTCACCGCCGACGGGAACGGCGTTCAGATAGAGCAATCGAGCGACGCGCGGTCGGACGACTGGGATACTATCGCGGACGCCGTGGCCGAGGTGTACGAACCGCGCCTGTAACGCCTCTCGTCACTTCTCGGCTGACACCTCTCCTTCCGGACGCTTCCGGCGTATCTCCGAGAGCGCGGCGTTCAGCGACTCCACGTCGTCTATCCGCTTCGACTCCTCGCGTATCTCTCGGAGGAGTCGCTCGCGTTGGACCTCCTGCAAGGACGCGATTCGATCGCTGTTCTCGGAGACGGTCGCTTCGAGTTTCCCGACTCGCTCGGACGTTCGCTCCCGAATCTCCGCCAACTCGTCGCGAACGTCGTCCAGTCGGTCCGCGTTCGTCTCCGCGTCCGACCGAACGCCGGACAGTTCCTCGCGTATCGCGTCCGTCTCGGCCGCCTCGGCCGCCTCGCCCACCTCGGATTCGAGGTTCTCGACGCGGCTTCGGAGGGCCGCCACGTCGGATTCGAGAGAACCGAGTATCTCCCCCGCCGTCCCCTCCTCGTCGAGGAACTCCTCCAACGCGTCGATGTACGCCGTGAGGTCGGCGACCTGCGACTGGAGGTGGCGCATCTTCGCCCGTTCGTGGACGGGAACCGCGCCCACGCTGTCGGCCAGTATCTCCGTCTCCGACTCAGAGAGGTCGTACTCGTCGAGTTCGTGGAGCAACACCGGTAACACGTCGCCTCTGTTCTCTATCCGCGGGTTGCTCTCGACGGCCGCATCCGCGGTTTCTCGCCCGTTCGCAGAGTCGGACGCGGCCGTCGAACGGCGCGTCGATACCTCCGTCGTCTCGTCGGTGTTCTCGGAATCGTCGTGCATTGTCGTCCCCTCCAGCGTCGCTACCGGTGCGTTCACCCCCGCGTTCGCTTCCGATTCGACAGCCGTTTCCTCCGTTCCAACCGCAGTCGCCTCCGCTTTGACCGCCGTCGCGGCCGATTCGGCCTCCGCCGCTTCCGTCTCCCACGGGAGGGCCGCGGGTTCGGTATCGGACAGGTGGATGGCCCGCCGCGCCCGGCGGTCTACCTCCTCCTCGAACTGTCGCATGAACTCCGCGACGGTGTTGCCCATCGACACTATCGGCAGTCCGGTCGAGAGGAGGTGGTCGAGTACCTCTTCGGGGTCGGCGTCCGGGCCGTACCGCGTCACCGGCGCGTTCACGTTCGCCGCGAAGACGTTCGTGTAGTCGCCGGCGGCGACGACGGTTTCGACCAACCCTCGCTCTACGAGCGTGTTCACGTAGTCGGCGAACGAGGCGGTCCGACTCCGGCGGTCCCCGCGGAGGTAGACGAACGGGACTATCGGGTCGTCGCCGACGAGGGCCCGACGGACGGCCTCGGTGCTCTCTATGTCGTTGACCTCCGCCGCGTTGAATATCCGCCCGCCGCCGGGAAGCGGCGTCCACTCGGGCTGAATCGCGTCGAGATACCCCGCTACTTCCTCCTCCGGAAGCGGGTCCTGTCCGAGGTACTCCAACACTTCGTTGACGGCGTGGACCGTCTCGGCCCCGATGAGAGAGGCGTTCTTCTCGGGGATGTCGACCTGTTTGAGCGTTCCGCCGACCCGCTCGACTTCCTGCTTCAGGTATTCGTGCAGGACCGGGTGCTGTTCTCCGCTGACGACGTGTGCGCCCTCCGGGACCGACCGCGCGAAACTGCGCGCGATGTCTTGGCGCGTCTTCCCCATCGTATCTTGGTGGTCCTGCCGGACGTTCGTCAGGAGGATGACGTCGGGGTCGACGAACCGTTGATTGAACATCCGAGTCGTGTACTCCGTTATCCCCTGATTCTCGAACACGCCGACGCCCTCCGGCGAGTACGAATCGAGGACGGGGATGAACCGCCAGAACGTCTTGATGTTCTCGTACAGCGTGACGCGCGGGCCTTTTCGCTCGATGGGGATGTAATCGCCGTTGTGGAGGACGTGCGGTCGGTTCCCCGTTATCTTCACCAGCGTGTCGTACCCCCGGCGGTCGAACACGTCCGCGATGCGGCGCGTCGTCGAGGACTTCCCGCGGATGCCCATCACGACGATTCGCGCGTCGAGTTGGTCTAAGAACTCGTCGTGGCGTCGTCCCCGGTTCAGAATCGACCTCACGGAGCGTTTCAGTCGGTCCGTGTCGATGGCGAACGGGTGGCGTTCGGTCGTCTCGTCGCTTCCGCCGTAGAGGACGGGTACCGTCCCGACGGCGAGTTGCGTGACGCGTTCCGCGACCGCCCGCGTGTGCGCTTCGGACTCGTAGGTGGCCGGGGGGATGGCGACGACGTCGTTGCCCGCCCGCAACTGCCAGCGGAAGACGCCGTCCGTCTCCACGATGGGGAGCGATACCGGCTTCTCGACCTGTATGTGCCGACTGCGCAGGGAGCGCCGGTTCAGTTTCGAAGCGTAGAGCCGAGTCCGCTCGACGTGTTCGCGGGCCTCCTCCGGCGAGTCGAACGTCTCCGCCGAGTGAGCGAGATACGTCTCGCCGTCGCGGAGTCGCCACCGCCACCAGCCCTCTTGCCCGACGATTTCGAAGGCGGCCTGCTGTATCACGCGTCCCCACCTCCGGAGAGAATCGACGCCTCGAAGACGTCCTCGTCGGACGGGCGGTGGACGGTGTACAGTTCTGCGAACGCCACGCAGACCACCACGATACCGGCACCGACGGCGAGTTCCGCGACACTCAGTCGCTGCGGGATGCCGTTCGGAAGGACCGTCCCGAGATACCGCGAGGCGGCGAGCATCGGGAGGAACGCCGCCAGTTGCAGAGGCGGAATCAACACCCGGTACTTCGGTGCCGTCACGTGTGCGCTGTAGGCGTTTATCCCCGCCAGAATGGCGACGAAGTACGCCGAGAGGCCGCGGACTATCGGAATCTGCAGGACTAACGGAACGGCGGCGACGAGTCCGAGACCGGCCGAGATGCCGATGAGAACTCGGCCGTACAGCATCGTAGATCGGTGTATCGCCGAGATGGCGACGTACGTCAGCGCGAAGATGACGACGTAGAGGACGACGAGCCAGACGGACGCCAGCGCGTACACGGCGAGAAGTCCGACGGCGATGACGCCGATTCGGACGTCGTACCGTCGACGAATTCCCTCCGAGGCGGCCAGCGCGCCACCGAAGATGCCGACGAGGAGTTCCCGGGGCAGGATGATGGGCTGTAACTGCTCGGAGACGACTGCGCCGCGCCAACGCGCCACGTCCGCGGTTTCGCTGTACAACACCGGCGGCGTCAGCGACCCCACGACGGGTCGGAGTTCCGGCGACACGAGAAGTACTCCGAGGGCCGTGAGGACGGCGAAGAGCGCGACAGACGTGACGATGTCGGCCTTTCGGTACTTCGGTTTGAGTTGGTGGAAGTTGAACGCCGCTAAGCCCGGGAGGATGCTCCCGATGAAGAGCACCGTTCGCATACGTTCCGCGACGAACGCCTCGAGGAGGAGCAACAGCCCCAACGGTATCGCACTCCCGATGAGTATCGCGGCGAGGAGTTCGTCGCGCCCGTAGATGAGCGTTCGCTTCTTCAGGAGGTCGAGCCCGAAGTACGCGATGAGTGTGCTCAGAACGAACACCGGGAGCGTGACGACGTTCTTGAGCGTGTACACTGCGAGTACGGGGATGGTGATGGTCCCCGAGAGACGATAGCCGAACACCTGCGTGGTCACCGCGACGGCGAAGAGACCGAGAACTGTCACTCCCGCCGCGACGATCATCGAGTAGCCGCCCCCATGGATTAGTTCCATAAACCCCGGCGCCATTTCAAATTGTGGGCTGAAATCGGCAACTAGTGGCAATGAAATGGCAATATCTGAGAATGAGAAACCACTAGCAAGTTTTCGTGTCGTTCGGAAAAACGGGAACGTACTAAGAGGATGAGTCGGGACGCGTCGTCCGTCGGACCGAGGTGGGGCGTATCCGCTTCGGCAGAGCGAAGAGGGAGTCGAAACGGACGATACTGTAGTCAGACGGAACTATATCGTTTTCTTACACCACGAACGACGGTGTTAGGACCGTGAATTTATCCTGTTCGGTGCTCTTTACCGCTGGTATGAGCAACCGGGCTGGTGGCACCGGGTCGGCGTTTTGGGGAGACGGAGACGACGGAGGGGCCTGCGAACGCTATCGGACCCTCGTGAACGCGGTGGACGACGGTATCTACCAACTCGACGCCGAGGGGACCGTCGTCGCGGCCAACGACTCTCTCGCGGAGTTGACGGGACGGACGCGCGAGGAACTACTCGGCGAACGCGCCTCCGTCGTCTTCGGCGACGGTGGCGGGTCGGCCGTCGAACGCGAACTCGACCGCCTCCGGACGACCCCCGGCGAGCGAAGCGCCCGTCTCGAACTCACAGCCCGGACCGCGGAGGGCGAACGAGTTCCCTGCGACGTGCGGATGAGCGCGCTCGAATCCGACGGTACCGTGGAAGGCGCCGTCGGCATCGTCCGGGAACGGGCCGGCCGCGAGGGACGCGAGACCGACGAGGGAGGGATAGACCGAAAGCGCATGGTCGAAGCGCTCGAAGCCGCACGCGAAGGTATCAGCCTGCTCGACGCCGACGGCGAGTTCGTCTACGTGAACGACGCCTACGCCGAGACGTTCGGATACGACCCCGAGGAGATGGTCGGCGAACACTGGGACGAACTCGGCATCGAGGCCGACCCCGAGCGGTTCTACGGCCGGATTCTGCCGACTATCTCGGAGGAGGGCCAGTGGACGGGGACGACGACCTGCGTCCGGAGCGACGGGAGTACGTTCCGCAGTCAGCATTCGCTCGTCTCCACCGGGGAGGGCGAACTCATCTGCCTCGTCCGGGATATCACCGAACGGAGAGAGCGCGAGCGTCGACTCCGGCGGTCGGAGCGTCGGTACCGAACGCTCGCCGAGCACTTCCCGAACGGGTTCGTGACGCTGTTCGACGACGACTTGGAGTACACGCTGGCGGCGGGCCGGGGGTTCGAGCGGATTCCCCTCGAACCCGAAGCGGTCGAGGGCAGCCGGGTCGGCGAAGTCTGGGAGGGGGCCGCCGCCGACGCGCTCGAACCCCTGTTCCGCGGGGCGCTCGACGGCGAGGAGGGGACGGTCGAGGTGAGTTACGCGGACCGCGAGTGGGTGGTCCACGCCGTCCCGGTCACCGGCGAACGCGGCGACGTCTTCGCGGGCATGACGATGGCCCAAGACATCACCGAACGCAAGGAACGCGAACGCGAACTCGACGAGACGGTCCGCGAGTTACGCGAGAGCGAGACGCGGTTGCAGATAGCCCTCGAAGCCGGGGAGATGGGGATGTGGGAGCTCGACCTTCGGACCGGCGAGTCGCCCGTCCGGTCGCCGCAGCACGACCGTCTCTTCGGCTACGAGGAACCGATCGACGACTGGGGGTTCGAGCGGTTCCTCGACCACGTCCACCCGGACGACCGAGAGCGGGTGGCCCGGACCTTCGAGGAGGCCCACGAGACGGGCGAGTGGCGGTTCGAGTGCCGAATCGTCCGGACCGACGGCGAGCGACGGTGGATATCGGCGGACGGGGAGTTCTACGACGACGACGGCGGCGAACCCGTCCGCGCCGTGGGAACCGTTCGGGACGTCACGGAGCAGAAGGAACGCGAGCGGTATCTGCGCGACGCGAAGTCGCAACTGGAAGCCGCGGCCGAGGCCGGTGCGGTCGGAACGTGGGAGTGGTACATCCCCGACGACGAGTTCGTCACGAACGCCTCGCTCGCGCGGACGTTCGGCGTCGACCCCGAGGCGGCGCGCGAGGGCGTCTCGCTCGACCGCCTCCTCTCGTCTATCCACGAGGCCGACCGTGAGCGCGTCGAACGGGAGATAGCGGAGGCGATCGAGTCCTGCGGCGAGTACGAGTCGGAGTACCGCGTCCGCAACGCCGACGGCGAGATTCGGTGGGTCGTCGCCCGCGGTCACGTCGAGTGCGACGAGGACGGATTCCCGGCGGTGTTCCCCGGTGCGCTCACCGACATCACCGAGCGCAAGGAGGCCGAACGCAGAATCGAGGAGTCCGAACGGCGCTACCGGGCGCTCGTGGAGAACTTCCCGAACGGCGCGGTGGGACTGTTCGACGAGGAGTTCCGGTACACCGCCGTCGGCGGACAGCTCTTGGACGAGGTCGGAGTTCCGAAGTCGGACCGAATCGGACGTAGCGTCTACGAGATATATCCGGACGAACTCCTCGAGGACATCAAGCCGTACTTCCGGGCCGCGCTCGACGGCGAGACGAACTCGTTCGAGGTCCAGTTCCACGACCGCCAGCTCTTCGCGTACACCCTGCCCGTCAGGAACGCCGACGACGAGGTGAACGCGGGGATGCTCGTCGTCCAAGACGTCACCGAACGCCGGGAGGCCGAACGGGAACTCCGCGAGAGCGAAGCGAAGTTCCGGATGCTCGCCGAGAACCTCGACGAAATCGTCTGGATGGCGACCGAGGACGGCGAGGAGTTCGTCTACATCAACCCCGCGTTCGAGGAGGTGTGGGGGATCGACAGGGAGACCCTGTACGACGAGCCGCTCTCCTTCCTCGACGCCGTCCACCCCGACGACCGCAGCCGCGTCCGAGAGGGGTTCACCGCGCTCCCCGAGACGGATTACGACGAGGAGTTCCGGGTCGTCCGGCCCGACGGCGAGGTCAGGTGGGTCCACGCGCGGGGAGCCCGCGTGTACGACGAGAGCGGGGAGATGTCCCGCATCGTGGGCATCGGCGAGGACGTCACTGAGCGAGTCGAGCGCGAACGCGAACTCGAACGGAGCGAGCGTCGCTACCGGACGGTCGTCGAGAACTTCCCGAACGGTGCCGTGGGCCTCGTCGACGAGGAGATGCGGTACGTGACCATCGGCGGGAACCCGCTCACCGAGTCCGACCTGACGGCCGACGACCTCGAAGGGCGGCCGGTGCGGGAGGTGCTGTCGCCGGTGTTGGCCGACCACCTCGCGCCGCGGTACCAGGCTGCGCTCGACGGCGAGGCGAACACGTTCGAGTACGCGCACGAGGACGGGAGGTACACCGAGTTCCGCACGTTCCCCGTCCGAGACGACGACGGTACCGTCTTCGGCGCGATGGGGATGTCGCAGGACATCACCGAACGGGTCGAACGCGAGGCCGAACTCGAACGGGCGCTCGACTTGCTCGGGCGGACCGAACAGATAGCGGACGTGGGCGGGTGGGAGATAGACCCCGAGACGAGGGACGTGTTCTGGACCGACCACATCTTCTCCCTCCTGGAGGTGGACGCCGACGAGGAACCGCCGCTCGAGGAGGCCCTCGACATGTACCACGAGGAGGACCGGCCGATAGTCGAGGACGCCGTCGAGGAGGCGTTAGCCTCCGGCGAGCCGTTCGACGCCGAGGTTCGACTCCGAACGGCGGCCAGCGGCGAGGTGCGCTGGCTCCGGCTTCAGGGCGTTCCGCAGACGGTGGACGGCGACGTGGTCTCCCTCCGCGGGGCGGCCCAAGACGTCACCGATCGCAAACAGCGCGAACGGCGACTCGAAGAGCTGATAGAGCGGTTGGAGGAGTCCAACGAGCGGTTAGAGCAGTTCGCCTACGCCGCCTCCCACGACCTGCAGGAACCCCTGCGGATGGTGTCGAGCTACCTCCGACTCGTGGAGCGACGGTACGCCGACGAACTCGACGAGGACGGCCGGGAGTTCGTCGAGTTCGCCGTCGACGGGGCCGACCGGATGCGCGAGATGATAGAGGGGTTGCTCCAGTACTCCCGGGTCGACTCCCGCGGAAACCCCCTCGAACCGGTCGAGTTGGACGCCGTTCTCGCGGACGTTCGCGACGACCTACAGGTTCGGATCGAGGAGACCGACGCCGAGATTACCGCCGAGTCGCTCCCCCGCGTCGAGGGCGACGGCGGGCAGTTGCGCCAAGTGTTTCAGAACCTGCTCGACAACGCTCTCGAGTACAGCGGCGACGAACCGCCGCGGGTGCACGTCTCGGCCGAACGGGACGGCCAGCGGTGGGAAATCTCGGTCGCTGACGAGGGAATCGGCATCGACCCGGAGGACGCCGACCGCGTCTTCGAGGTGTTCGAGAGCCTCCACGCCCCCGACGAACACTCGGGGACGGGAATCGGCCTCGCCCTCTCGGAGCGGATACTCGAACGACACGGCGGCGACATCCGGGTCGAGTCCGAACCGGGCGAGGGAGCGACGTTCACGTTCACGCTCCCCGCCGACGGCGAGGACGGGAAGTGACTCGAACGCCGCCGTCTCCGTCTCTCACCGGCGGAGTTTAGCGAACGTCTCGCCGTCGCGGTCCTCGATTTCGACCAGTCCGTCGTCGTCTAGATCCGCCACCAGTTCGCGAAGCCACTCTCGGCCGTACTCCCCGCCGTAATCGACCCGAATCCGCGGCCCCAGTTCGTCCAACGGCAGTTCGTCGTACTCGCCGAGGGTTCGGACGACGCGCCCCCGGAACTGCCGCCGGCTCCCCTCGAAACTCGGCTGTTCGGGCACGTCCGGCGCGGTGAAGTCGCCCGTCTCGTAGGCGTGACACCACCGACGCCACGGACACCCCGACTCGTCGCACGTCGGCGTCTTCCCGCAGGCGACGCCGCCGAGTTCCATGACGGCGTTGTTCCACACGCGGGACTCGCCCTCGGGCATGAGGAACGACGCGACTCGTTCGAAGGCGGCGTCGTCATCGGGGGCGTCGAAGGCGCGGTGGAGGACGCGCTTTACGTTCGTGTCCACCACCGCGTCGCCGTTGTTGAACGCGAACGAGGCGACGGCGTTTGCGGTGTATGGGCCGACGCCCATCAGTTCCGACAGTTCCTCGGGCGTCTCGGGGAACTCGCCGCCGTAATCGTCGCGGACCTGTCGGGCCGCCTCGTGGAGGTACTTCGCGCGGTTGTTGTATCCGAGCGAGTGGTCCGTCCAGAAGGAGACCACCTCGCTTCTGTCGGCGGCCGCCAACTCCGAGACGGTCGGCCACCGATCGAGGAAGTCCTCCCACGCGGAGACGACGCGGCCTAGTTGCGTCTGTTGGCTCATCACCTCGGAGACGAGAATCTCGTAGGGGTCCTCGGTCCGCCGCCACGGGAACTTGCGGTGGTCCGCCTCGTACCACTCGACGAGTGCCTCGCGGACGGCATCCACGTCTTCGGGGAGGGCGGGGGCGTCGCCGTCTTCGAGAGCGTCGGAGGCGTCGCCGGACGTAGTCCGGCGGCCCGACGAACGGCGTTCGTCGTCGTCGGTCATCGTCGGTTCGTGGGCGCGAGGCGGTTTATCCCCCTCGGTTCGACCGGACGCGCGGCGCGCGAACCGCCGAGGCCGGGCGCGAGGCGAAAACGGTATCCGCCGACCGGCCCTCGGGCCGCGACATGGGACTCGACGAACTCACCGCCGACGTGGAAACCGCGTTCAAGGAGATAGACGACGAGGAAGCCGTCGGACTCGACCGGGAGACGCGACACGAGTTGGCGATGCTCGCGGCCGTCTTCGACACCGACGGCACCGACGAACTCGTCCGCCGGGCGGTCCACCTGCTGTTTCAGACCACCGTGGACCGCGGAAACCTAGATTTCCACCTCCGACAGGGGTACGACGTGACGTACGACGAGTACCTCTCGGGGATGACGTACGACGAGATGACCGGCCAGAACCAGTACCCGCAACGCGACGACGAACGCCGCTACCAGATGTAGACGGGCGGGCGTTCCGTCGCCGCCGTCGTCGTCGACTCCGGAGGGTTTTATCCGAGAGCGACGTACGGTACGGACATGGACACCGCGGACGTCGAACGTCTCATCGAGGAAGGTATCGAGGACGCGGAGGCGACGGTGACGTTGCCCCGCGCGCCCGACGAGGAACACGAGGACGCTCACTTCGCCGCCGTCGTCGTCTCGCCGGCGTTCGAGGGTAAGAGCCTCGTGCAACAGCACCAGATGGTGTACGACGCCGTCGGCGACGCGATGACGACGGACATCCACGCCTTAGAGATGAAGACGTTCACGCCCGAAGAGTACGAGGGGGCGTAAACGCTAGTTCAGAGTCGCGGTTCGGTCTCTTCGAGTTCGTCGAGCGACCGGTTCTTCAGCGCGTGGCCGCTGTCCGTATCGAAGAGGTGAATCGCCGACTCGGGGAAACGCGCGACGGCGGGCTGGCCGCCCTCCATCGAACGCATCCCGGTTATCGTCGCGACGAAGTCGGCGTCGCCGCCGGACTCGAACGAGAGGTAGACGTTGTTCTCGTTGCCCATCGGTTCGACCACGTCGACGACCGTCTCGAAGTCGTGGTCGCCCGAAGCCGACCCCGAATCGAGGAGTTCGATGTCCTCGGGTCGGACGCCGAGGGTGACGTGCGTCGAGTCGCCGACGGCCTCCCGCGTCTCCTGCGAGAGCGGGTAGTCGAAGTTCTCCGCGACGAGTCTGTCGCCCTGCAGTTCCGTCTCGAAGAAGTTCATCGACGGTTCGCCGATGAAGCCCGCGACGAACAGGTTCGCGGGTTGGTGGTACGCCTCCAACGGCGTCGCCACCTGCTGGAGGACGCCGTCGTTGAGGATGGCGATGCGGTCGCCCATCGTCATCGCCTCCGTCTGGTCGTGCGTGACGTAGACGGTGGTGACGTCCAAATCCTCCTGCAGACGCTGCAGTTCCGTCCGCATCTGCGAGCGGAGCTTCGCGTCTAAGTTCGAGAGCGGTTCGTCCATCAGGAACACCTTCGGGTCGCGGACGATGGCGCGCCCGAGGGCGACACGCTGCTGTTGCCCGCCGGAGAGTTCGCCGGGCTTCCGGTCCAAGAGCGGCGAGATACCGAGCATCTCGCCCGTCTCCGTGACGAGCGACTCGATTTCGTCGTCCGACTTCTCCGTGGACTCTTCGAGCCCGAAGGACATGTTCTGCCGGACGGTCATGTGCGGGTACAGCGCGTACGACTGGAACACCATCGCGATGTCCCGTTCCCGCGGCGGCCGTCCGTTGATGACTTGGCCGTCGAGACGAATCTCGCCGCGCGACACCGTTTCCAACCCCGCAATCATGCGGAGGGTAGTCGACTTACCACACCCCGAGGGGCCGACGAGGACGAGGAACTCACCGTCCGCGATGTCGACGGAGACTTCGTCGACCGCGACGATGTCCTCCCCGCCGTCGTCGAACACCTTCGTTACGTTGTCTAGTACGAGTTCTGACATTATGTGTTACCTGCGACTCCTTCTGCGAACTGTTCACCGAACAGGACGTACACCAGAAGCGTCGGAAGCGCCGCGACGAACGCGGCGGCCATCTGGATGTTGTACTGCTGGACCATCGACCCCTGCAGTTTGTTCAGGGCGATGGTCGCGACTTCGTTGCTCGGCGACGATACGAGGACGAGTGCGAACAGGAAGTCGTTCCACACCTGCGTGAACTGGTAGATGAGCACCACCGCGAACATCGGCTTCGACAGCGGGAAGATGATGCGACGGTAGATGCTCGTGAACGTCGCGCCGTCTATCCGGGCCGCCTCCAGCATCGAGTTGTCGAAGCCGGAGTAGTACGACCGGAACAGGATGGTACAGATGGGAATCCCGTAGGCGGTGTGAGTGACGACGAGTTGGATGAGTCCGACGCGCGTGCTGAGGAACGGGACGCCGGCGAGGATGTCCCTGAGACCGACGATGCTCCAGAACCGGGTCAGCGGAACGAGCACGGACTGGTAGGGGACGAACATCCCCGCGACGAACAGCATCAGCACGCCGGCCTGTCCGCGCCAGTTGAGGTTCGTGAGGCCGTACGCCGCGACGGACCCGATGAACCCCGAAAGCACCGTCGCCGGAACGGCGACGAACATGCTGTTGTACATCGCGCCGGAGAAGTTCGTCAGCGGTCCCTGCATGCGCGCCCACGCCTCGAACCACGGGTCGAGGGTGAAGCCCTCCCCGAGGGGCGGGACGAACGGCGTCGTCGAGAAGAACGCGTCCTGCGTCTTGATGGCGGTCATGAGACCGCTCTCCAAGGGCGCGAGGTAGAACGCCGCCATCGCGAGGAGGACGGTGTACAGCGCCGCCCTCGACGCGGCGACGGACCGAACGCTGTCGCGGACGCTCATAGGTCACCCCGCTTGTACTGCACGTACAGGTACGGTCCGATGACGACCAGCGCCAATCCGAACAGGACCGTGGCTATCGCCGCACCGTACGCCCAGTTTGAGTTGCTGAATGCTTGTCTGAACATCATCGTCGCGAGAATGTCGGCCGCCGGGCCGGGCGTGTCGCCGAACATGACGTACAGGAAGTCGAACGCCTTGAGCGCGAACACCATCAGCACGACGGCGGCGCTCATCGTCGAGGCCCGCAGTTGCGGGATGATGACGCGCCAGTACATCCGCACGGTCGAGGCGCCGTCGATGCGGGCCGCCTCGAACTGGTCGTTCGGGATGGCGCGCAGACCGGCGAGGTAGACGACCATGCAGTAGCCACTGAACTGCCACATCAGCGCGAAGATGACCGCCGCCAGTTTGGTCTGCGGGTTGCTTATCCACGCCGTCGTGACGAAGTCGAGTCCGATTCCTCGGAGGACGACGTTGACGAGGCCTATCTCCGGGTTGTACATCCACGCCCAGAAGATGGCCGTCACGACGAACGAGAGGCTCATCGGCAGGAGATAGATGGTCCGGAGCGTGTTCTCGAACCGTATCCCCCGGTCGATGAGGATGGCGATGAGGAGGCCGGCGACGAGTGAGACGACCGTAAACACCACGAGCAACACGACGGTGTTGCGCGCGGCCGCCATGAACGACGGGTCCGCGAGCATCCGCGTGTACATCGAAAAGTCGAGGGAACCGTAGTCGGGCGTCCCGAAGCCCTCCCACTCCGTGAGGGAGATGATGGCGTTCCAGCCGATGGCTCCGTAGACGAACAGTCCCATCAGAAGCGCGGGCGGTAGCCAAAACGGAAGCGACCGGACGAACTCGCTGTCGCGCCACGACCGGTCGGACTGTGTGGTAGTCGCGCCCGTCGCGGGTGATTCGGTCACGGTTCCGCCGTCGGTTCGCACGCCGTTCTCGTCACTGTCGTCCCCCCACCGGTCGCTCACGAGCCTTTTAAATAGTGAGTTGGACATTGCGTGACCCGTCCTCTATTCGGAGAACGCGTTCACGAGGCCGTTGTACGCGGAGTCGACGTTCCACTGCCCGTTGAAGCTGGCGAACACCTCGTCGATGTTGCCGTGGACTTCGGGCGTGACGGCCGTCCCGTGAGCGATGGTCGGCGGTTGCGATTCGGAGTTCTTGAACGCTTCAATCTGCGACTGCAGGAACGGACCGAACGGGTCCGTCGGCACGTCGGTTCGCGGCGGGATGGACCCCTTGATGGGGTTGAAGCGCTTCTGGGCGTCCACGGTGCCGCAGTACTGGAGGAACTTCTTCGTCGTCTCCGGCGACGGGTTGTTCTTCGGGAAGACGAACGAGTCCGTGACGACGGAGTACATCCCCTCGGTTCCGGGGAACGGCACCATGCTCCAGTCGGAGTCGTACTCGAAGCCGTCGGCGGACTGGTACTGTCCCGCGGCCCAGTCGCCCTGGTGGATGAACGCGGCGTTGCCGTTGACGACCTTGCCGTTCGCCTGGTCCCACGCGATGGACCCGGCGTCCTCGTTGAAGTACTGGCTGTAGTCCTTCAGCGTCTGCAGGGACTCCCTGACGGCGTCCTCCTGTTTGGAGACGTTCCCCTCGGTGAACGACGTGTAGGCGTCGAGTCCGTTGTAGCCGAGGAAGATGTTCTCCCACAGCTGGACCGACGACCACGGGGACTGCGTCTGGTGGGCCAGAGGCACGGCGTCCGTGTTCTCGGAGACCTTCTTGAGGGCGTCCGTGAACGCTCCGGGGTCGGAGATGCTCGAGGGGTCCACGCCCGCCTCTTCGAGGACGGAGACGTTGTAGAACAGGTTGTTGAGCCGGTGGATGTTGATGGGAACCGCGACGAAGTTACCGCCGGGCTTCGAGAGGTCCTGTACGCCCTGCCGGTAGGCGTTGCGCATGTCGTCGTTCCACACCGAATCGCTGATGTCGCGGAGCACGTCGCCGTCGACGTACTCGGTCAGCGCCTTGCCGGGCCAAATCTGGAAGGTGCTCGGAGGGTTCTGGTTGAGGACGCGGTTCTTGATGACCGTGTCCAGCGCGGAGCCCGCACCGCCGGGCGCGGGGTTGTTGTTGACCTGCGCGTCGGGGTGCTTCTCTTTGAATCCTTCGAGGAGGGCGTTGAGAGCGTCCTGCTCGCCGCCCGCCGTCCACCAGTGGACGATTTCGAGGGCGTTGCCGCTGCCGCCCTGCGTGTTCTCGCCTTCGGTCGTCTGTTCGCCGCCGCCCTGCGTGTTCTCGCCCTCGGTCGGGCTGGAGCCTTCGTTACCGCCGCCCGCACAGCCTGCGACGATTCCTGTGGCACCCGCGATACCGCTCAGCTTGATGTACGTCCGACGGGAGACGCCGTCGTCCGCATCGTGATTGTCCTTCATAATCGTTCCTCTGTAGGAGTTTCACTCTACCATTCCACACGATTAACTTAAAGATTTCTACTAGTTTACTTATTTGTGAGTCAGTTTTTAGTTCCGGCTCCGAGAAGGGAATATTGTGGGTATAGAGACGGTTTTACGGCGTATTTAGGGTCGTCCGCCCAGCGAGCGCACGGCCGAGTAACGATTCGTCCCATTATAAATCCTCGTACAGTTTTTGCACCCGCGCGTCGAATCCGTGAGGGGACCGTTCACCGCCTCTCTGTGCCTTCGTCGCCGGGCCGACTCGGGCGGGGGTCGTACCCTGACGATAGATTCGTATCAATGGGTTTTACGCGCCCGCCCGTCGTGCCCCCGGACATGAGCGACGACGACTATCGCATCGAACGGGACAGTCTCGGCGAGATGGAAGTGCCGGCGGACGCGTACTGGGGCGCACAGACCCAGCGTGCGGTGGAGAACTTCCCCATCTCCGGAATCACGTTCGGGCGGCGGTTCGTCCGCGCACTCGGCGTGGTGAAGAAGGCCGCCGCGCAGGCGAACCGCGACTTGGGCCTCGTCGAGGACGACGTGGCCGACGCCATCGTGGAGGCGGCCGACGAGGTCATCGCCGGGGAACACGACGAGGAGTTCCCGGTGGACGTGTTCCAGACGGGGTCCGGCACCTCCTCGAACATGAACGCGAACGAGGTCATCGCCAACCGCGCCGCCGAACTCATGGGCGAGGGCATCGGCGACCGGGTGGTCCACCCGAACGACCACGTCAACTACGGGCAGTCCTCCAACGACGTGATTCCGACGGCGATGCACGTCGCCGCCCTCGAAGCGGTCGAAAAGGACCTCGTGCCCGCCTTGGAGACGCTTCGGAACGCGTTAGAAGAGAAGGAAGACGAGTTCGACGGCGTCGTCAAGACGGGTCGGACCCACCTGCAGGACGCCACGCCAGTCCGCCTCGGGCAGGAGTTCGGCGGCTACCGCACGCAGGTCGAGAAGGGTATCGAACGCGCCGAGAACGTCCAACCGCACCTCTCGGAACTCGCACTCGGCGGCACCGCCGTCGGGACGGGCCTCAACACCCACCCCGAGTTCCCCGCGAAGGCCGCCGAGTACATGTCCGAGGAGACGGGCGTGGAGTTCTGCGAAGCCGACGACCACTTCGAGGCGCAGGCGGCCCACGACGCGATGAGCGAGGCCCACGGCGCGCTTCGGACCGTCGCGGGTTCGCTGAACAAGATCGCGAACGACCTGCGACTCCTCGCTTCGGGCCCCCGTAACGGCCTCGGCGAGATAGAACAGCCCGAGAACCAGCCCGGGTCGTCCATCATGCCCGGCAAGATAAACCCCGTCGTCGCCGAGGCGGTCAATCAGGTCCACAAGCAGGTCGTCGGTAACGACGCCGCCGTCTCCGCCGGGGCCGCCGAGGGGCAGATAGACCTCAACCTCTACAAGCCCGTCCTCGCGCACAACTTCCTGCAGTCGGCGGAACTGCTCTCGAACTCCGCGGAGGTGTTCGCAGAGCGGTTCGTCGCGAAGTTAGAGGCCAACGAGGAGCACTGCGAGACGCAGGTCGAACAGAGCATGGCGCTGGCGACGGCGCTCAACCCCGCCATCGGCTACGACAAGGCGTCGAAAGTCGCGAAGAAGGCGCTCGCGGAGGACAAGACGGTCAAGGAAGTCGCCGTGGACGAGGGCTACCTCACCGAGGCGGAGGCCGACGAGGTGCTCGACCCCGAGAAGATGACCCACCGCGGCATCCTCGGCGACGACTGAACGACGATCCGAACCTCGCCGACCCCTCGCGTCCGCCGGTTGTCGTCCGTCTGCCGTCGGAGAATCGCCCGCCGGGGGGACGACGACCCCCGTTTTTCGAACCGGCCTGAGAGTTCGTCGGCGAGCGAATGTCCGGGAGAGAGAATCAGTCACACATCCGGCGAAGAACCGATATTTTCAAGATACAATCACTCAAAATTGGAATCATGCCGAGCCTTCAGTACCGGCGGGAAAGCGGCCGAGACATGCTCGAATGTCGAAGCTGCGGAGCCACGTTCCCGGAGGGGCGAGCGACGAACGACGGATGGCACTTCGAGTGTCCCGAGTGCGACGAAGGCCGAGGAATCGGTCAAGGGCTGCGTCGCGTCTGAATCGTCGGCCGACGACCCGGAATCGAACGACACGGCTCGCACGAGTTCGCCCCCCACGGTGCGACGGTCCGACGGAACTCCCGTCGGGTCCTTCCCGCCGGCCCTCCCGCGCGGCCCGCGTCGCGGACTGAATCCTTTTTTACTCCCCGCACTCGCAGTTGGCACCAATGAGCGAGTACGACTACGAGAGTTTGGGGCTCGTCGCGGGGTTGGAGATACACCAGCAACTCGACACCGAGACGAAGCTGTTCTGTGAGTGCCCGACGGAGATTCGAGAGCCCTCGGAGTCCGAGCATCGGTTCACCCGCTTTCTGCACCCGACGAAGAGCGAACTGGGCGAACTCGACGAGGCCGCCCTCGAAGAGAGCCGCGTCGAACGCGAGTTCGAGTACCTCGCGTACGACACGACCTGTCTGGTCGAGGAGGACGAGGAACCGCCGCACCGCCTCGACGAGGAGGCGCGCGAGGTGGTCCTCCAGATTGCTTCGCTTCTGGACATGGAGACCGTAGACCAAGCCCACGTCATGCGGAAACTCGTCATCGACGGGTCGAACACCTCGGGCTTCCAGCGCACGTCGCTCGTCGCGCAGGACGGCGAAATCTCCACGAGCGACGGTCCCGTCGGCGTCGAGGACCTGATGCTCGAAGAGGAGTCGGCCCAACGCGTCGAGGAGACCGAGGAGGGCGTCGTCTACTCGCTCGACCGCCTCGGCATCCCCCTCGTCGAAATCGGCACCCGACCCGACATCTCCTCGCCAGAACAGGCCCGCGAGGCCGCAGAAACCATCGGCATGCTCCTCCGTTCGACCGGGACGGTCAAGCGCGGACTCGGCACCATCCGGCAGGACGTGAACGTCTCCATCGAAGACGGCGCACGCGTCGAAATCAAGGGCGTGCAGGCGCTGGATCAGATAGACGAAATCGTCCGCCTCGAAGTCGGCCGGCAGGTCGAACTGCTCGACATCCGCGACGAACTCGACTCGCGTGACGCCTCGGTCGGCGAGACGACGGACGTGACCGACGTGTTCGAGGACACCGAAAGCGGCGTCGTCGGCGGCGCGGTGAACTCCGGCGGGAAGGTGACGGCCGTCCCCCTCTACGGCTTCGACGGACTCGTCGGCCGGGAGATTCAGCCCGACCGTCGCCTCGGCACGGAGTTTTCCGACCACGCGAAGCGTCACGGCGCGGGCGGCATCTTCCACACGGACGAACTCCCCGCCTACGGCGTCACCGAGGCGGAAGTCGCGGACCTGAAAGAGGCCGTCGGCGCGGGCGACGACGACGCCGTCGCCATCGTCGCCGCCGACGCCGAGACGGCCGAACTCGCCATCGAGGCCGTCGCCGAACGCGCGGAGACGGCCCTCGACGGCGTCCCCGAGGAGACGCGCGGCGCGAACGAGGACGGCACGACGCGCTACCTCCGTCCCCTGCCGGGCGCGGCGCGGATGTACCCCGAGACGGACGTGCCGCCGGTCGAACTCGACGAGAGCGAGGTGGAGACGCCCGAACTGCTCACCGAGAAGGTCGAACGCTACCAATCCGAGTTCGGCCTCGGCCCGGGACTGGCCGAACAGGTCGCCTACGGCCGGCGGATGCCGCTGTTCGAGCAGGCGGTTTCGGAGGGCATCGACGCCACGTTCGCGGCCGGGTTGTTGGAGTCCACGATGACGGAGTTGCGGCGCGACGACGTGCCCGTCGAAAACGTCACCGAGGACCACCTGCTCGACGTGATGCGCCTCGTAGAGGACGACGAACTCGCCAAGGAGGGCGTCAACGACGTCCTCGAAACGGTCGCCGAGGACCCGACGCTCACCGCCGAGGAGGCAATCGAGGAGGCCGGACTCTCTGGCGTCTCCGAGGAGGAGGTCCGCGAGGCCGTCTCCGGCGTCGTCGAACGGAACGAGGGGCAGGTGAAAGAAGAGGGGATGGGCGCGTTCTCCGCCCTCATGGGCGAAGCGATGGGCGCGCTTCGCGGGCGCGCGGACGGCGAAATCGTCAGCGACGTGCTCCGCGAGGAGATTCAAAAGCGCGCCTGACCCGCGCTACTTCTTCGGAATCGTCGCCACGAACTCGTCGGGGCCGACTCGGTCCACCTCGTACGCCTCGGCGTCGAACGCCTCCACCTCGGCGTCCATCTGGTAGTACAGCGGTTTCGGGTCGTGGTCGTTGACGATGGTGAGACGCTCGCCGCTGTCGAGGCCCTCGAACGCCTCGAAGATTTTCGGGTGCCGCTCCGGCGGGGGAACGTCGCGTAAGTCGAGTTTTCGGTCCGACATGCGGTCGGAGATTCCGCGCCGGGCGGGGAGTCGATTACCCCGAATATGTTCAGGCGGGCGTGATTTCCACGTGCCACTCGTCGGGTGCGACTTCGGTCGTCTCGTAGTGGAAGCCGCGGCGTTCGAGGACGGCGTACAGCGGTTCCGGCTCGAAACTGTTCACCAACAGGAGCGTCTCCCGTTCGCCGAGTTCGTCGAGGGCGTCGGTGACGTGAGAGAACGGTTCGCCGTCTATCTCTCTGACGTCGAGGGTTCGAGCGGTGGCGTCGGTTGCGTCGGACATGGCCGAACGTCGGACGAGGACGGTATTGGGTGTTCTCCCGATAGTGTTCGCTACCGCACATCCACCCCGACGCGGCCGGAGTCGGCGCGCGAGCGCAACCGTTCGACGCGTTCCTCGGTCCGGGGGTGCGTCGAGAACAGGTCGCGCAATCTGTGTTCCTCCTCGGACTCGACGTCGCCGTACACCCACAGGGGAGAGAGGAGGCCGAACTGCGGTTCGGCGGTGTGCTCTATCTTCCGGAGGGCGCGGGCCAACGCCAACGGTCGCCCCGTCACCTCGGCAGCCCTGTCGTCGGCGGCGAACTCGCGGCGACGCGAGTGCGCACGCGTGAAAAGCGTGATACCGAGCATGAGGACGGAGACGGCCTCCTCGATTCGCCTCCTGAGGCGACCCGGAAGCGTCCGCGGCCACGACGAGGGGTCGCCGCGAACCCACGCCGCCGCGAGGGCGAGTCCCGTCACGAGGAAGACGGGCGGGGCGACGAGGAGCGAGAGGATTCCAACGGCCGTCTGGAGCGTCGTGAACGCGAGCGTCTGCACGAGACTGTCTCTGCTCTCTAAGTGTGCGAGTTCGTGCGCCAACAGTCCCTCGAACTCCTCGCGGTCCAACAGTCGGAACAGGGCGGCGTCGAGGACGACGGTGTCGCGCCCCGCGGTGTCGAGTGCGAACGCGTTGGGGACGGAGAGCCGCGTCACCAGAAGCCGGGGCGTATCGACGGACATCTCCGCCGTCAAGCGGTCCAAGATGCCGTAGACGCCCGGATACCGCACCCTCGGGAGTTCGCGCGCGTCGAGGCGCGAGAGGAGGCGGCGCGTTCCGAACCGGAGACTCGCGTACCCGAAGAGGACGGCCGTCGCGCCGACGACGAGTCCGGTCGTCACCGGGTCGGGGCGCAACCGCCAGACGGTGACGATGAGGACGTAACTCCCGTACGAGAGGAGCGAGTAGAACGCCAGAATCGACACGCCCACCAACAGCATCAAGGGGCGGAGTCGCCGGGGCGGACGCCTGCTCATACTCGCTCGGTAGGGTCGGGACGTGCAAAACGGTTACCGAGAGGCGCTTCTGGCGGGGATTCCGTCCGTCGCACCGTCGGCGGTGCGGACTTCTGCCCTCGGTGGGGCGGACATCCGGCGTCGCCGTTCGTCACCCGCACGTACTTGCCGGCGGCGGACGACGCGTCTCGCATGACGACGTTCTTCGAGGACCTCTCCGTCGGCGACGAAGAGGAGTTCGGCGAGTACGAGGCGACGGAGGAGGAGATTCTGGAGTTCGCGGAGAAGTACGACCCGCAGTGGTTCCACACCGACCCCGAACGGGCCGAAGCGGAGTCGATGTACGGCGGCCTCATCGCCAGCGGGTGGCACACCGCCGCGATGACGATGCGGATGCTCGTCGAGGAGTTCCTCTCGGAGTCGGCGTCGCTCGGCGCGAAGGGCGTCGACGAACTCCGCTGGCGGCGACCCGTCGAACCGGGCGACACGCTCTCGGTCCGGACGGAGGTGCTCGAAAAAGTCGAGGAGACGCCGAGTCGCGGACTCGTTCGCGTGCGGATCACGACCCTGAACGGGGACGGCGAGGAGGCGTGCTCGATGGTGGCGCTGACGATGTTCGCCCGGCGCGACGGCGGGAACGGCGACCGGAGCGACGGCGAGAACTGAGTCGGCGACGGTGCGGCGAATCGAGGACGCCGCGGTCAGTCGTCGTCCGGTCGCGGTTCGGCGTTCGTCCCGGCGTCCGGCGTCGCGTCGGCGGCGTCCGAATCGGCGGCGTCCGAGTCGTCCGGGTAGGCGCGTTCGCCGAGGTATCGGTTCGCCCGGCGGAAGATGCCGATGAGGGTGTGTACCTCCCGTTCGGTCGGGTGGGCGCGGCCGAGCAGTCGGCGCATCATCCGCATCGTCTTCGGGCGCTTGTGGTCGCGGTGTTCCACGGAGTCGAGGAACTCCGAGAAGAAGTCGTAGAAGCGGTCGATGTCCGCCTCGTCGGCGCGTTCGCGTTCCACGTCGGGCAGTTGCGTCTCCTCGACGGTGAGGCTCCGCAGTTCGTACATGAGTACGGTCGCGGCCTGCCCGAGGTTCAGGACGGGGTACTCCGAACTCGCGGGGATGGAACACACCTCGTCCAGTTGCGCCAGTTCCTCGTTGTTGAGGCCCTTCCCCTCGCGTCCGAAGACGAGCGCGGTCTTCGTCTCGACGGTTTCGAGGCTCTCGCGCACCTCGACGGGCGTCTTGTACGGGAAGCGGACGTGCCGGCGACTGTCCTCGTTCGTTATCGCCGTCGTCCCGACGGTGTGGTAGTTCTCGACGACTTCCTCGAAGGTGACCTCTTCTGCGTTCGGGAGGACGTCCTCGCGGGCGTGGCCGGCGAAGCCGTACGCCTCGCTGTCGCGGTCCATCTCCGGCGGGTCCACGAGTTTCAGGTCCGTGAGCCCGAAGTTCTTCATCGCGCGGGCGATGGTCCCGATGTTGCCGGGCGTCTTCGGTTCGACGACGACGACGACGGGTTTCCGTTGTCTCGGCGGCATCTACTTCGTGGGGTACTCTCGGTCGAAGTCGATGTCCACGTCGTCCATCGCCTCGGCGGAGTCGTCTTCGTCGTCGGCCTCCGCGCCGGGTTCGTCGTAGGTGACGGTTCCCGACTCGAAGTCGATGCGCTTTCGCTTCCCGCCGTAGTTCTCGTTGAGTCGGCGGTTCAACTCGTCGGGGTCCGGCGGCGACGGGAGTTCGCTCGGGTCCGTCTCGACGTGTTCGAGTCCGCCGTACCCCTCCGGGGCGCGGCCGCCGTCGGCGAACCACTCGTGGAACTCGTCGCGGAACTCCTCTTCTCCGCGAAACTCGCGGCCCCCCGCCTCGCGGTACCAGTAGAGGAAGTCCGCCTCGTGGTCCGCACAGAGGAGCACTTCCTCCATCGGTTCGCCGTAGACGATAGCCGCCTGATTACACCGGCGTTTCTCCGCCTCGCCGTGGACGAGATAGCAGGCGTCGCACGGTTTCCCCACGAGATAGCTGAGGCGGATGAGTCGCCGCCGCGCGTCCTCCGGCACCTCGTCGAGCGGTTTGAACTCCTCGCTCTCGGTGAACACCTCGGACTCCTCGAAGCGCCACCCGCGGAGTCCGATACTGACCTTCGCCATTGGCCGACCGTAACCGACGGACGGATAAAAAGAGCGTGACTTCCCCGCCTCGGGCCGCATCAGAGACCGCTTCCGCGGGGCGTTCGCGGGTCCGCGACTCGGCGGCCTCGCGGAGCGACCGGGACCGTGCGGACTATGTAACCGCCGTCCTTCCGCCCCGATATGCAGAACGTCGACGCGGCCGGACTCGGCATCGGCGACGACTACCCGCCCCGAATCATGGGCGTCCTGAACGTCTCCGAGGAGTCGCCGTACGACCCGAGCGTGTTCAACGACGCCGGCGACGCCGCCGAGTACGTCGACGCCGAACTCATCGACGAGGGCGCAGACATCGTCGACGTGGGCTTGGAGTCGGCGAACAAGCGGTTCGAGGTGCTGTCGGCCGAGGAGGAACTCGACCGACTCGACACGGCCCTCGACGTCGTAGAGAGCGTCTCCGGCGACGCCGTCTTCTCCATCGAGACGCGCTACCACGAAGTCGCCGAGGAGGCCCTCTCGCGTGGGTTCGACATGGTGAACGACATCTGCGGGTTCGCCGACCCGGAGATGCCGCGCGTCTGCGAGGAGTTCGACGCCGCGGTGGCGAAGATGGCGAGTCCGCCGGACTTAGAGCGACCGGGGGCCGTCGAGGACGTAGACGACATCTACGAGGCGTTGCAGATGAACGGCCTCACGGACAAGACCATCGTCGACCCCGCCTTCGGCGGGTGGTCCGAGGCGAAGACGCTCGAAGACGACCGGGAGACGTTCCGCCGCCTCCGGGAGTTCCGCGGCCTCGACCGGCCGATTCTCGTCTCCATCAACCGGAAGAACTTCCTCCGGGAGTTCGCCGGGCGTTCGACCGAGGAGGCGTTGCCGGTGTCGCTCGCGGCCACGTCGATGGCCGTCGAACGCGGCGCGCACGTGATTCGGACCCACGACGTTCGGGAGACGCGCGACGCCGCCCTCATCGGCGAGGCGTTCGCCCGCGACAGGGTGCGCACCGGCGGCGGCGTCTCCGTGGAGGAACTCGACGCGACGACGCCCCGAGAGGTCGAACGCCACCTCGAACGCCTCGGCGTCGAGGACGACGTGACGGGCGACGCCGTCGTCAGGGTCTTCGAACTCGACGGCCTCTCCGCCGCCGACGAACGGACCGTGGCCGCGGCGGCGTCGGACGGCGGCGCGACGTTCGTTCGCGGGAGCGACGGCGGCGCACTCCTGTTCGGGACGCCGGACGCCCTGCGGGCGACGCGCGCGGCGGCGGACTCGCCCTCGGACGCGGCGGCGGCCGCACTCGACGCCGTCGTCTCGGAGACGAGGTGACCGAACGATGCGGACGACGCCGGGGCGCGAACGACACCGGCCGGGGGCCGCCGGGGCGTGTCAGACGCGTGTCAGGGGTTACCGCGGATAACCCCCGCCAAACGGGCGTTCGTCCCGGATACGAGGACTCAGTTAAGAGAAAACTTATGTCGGACGGACCTAAAACGCACCACTGGACGCCGGAAGGGCATACGGGTAGGGGTACTTGGTGCCATTCCGGCCCACACCGTATTATCTTGGGAGAGCAGTAGCCGTGCGGTTCGAAGACTGGGAACCGGTGTACGAGTCGATCCTCGCGGCGTTCGGCTACCCCCGGAGCGGCGACGAACGCGCCAGAGACGTCCTCGCGGAGTACGCGACGCCGTTCGACGTCGAGCGACTCGACTGTACCGGCCGGACCGTCGCCGTCGTCGGCGCGGCCCCGTCCCTCTCCGAGGAAGTCGAACGCGTCGGCGACGCCGACCGGGTGTTCGCCGCCTCCACCGCCGCGGACGCGGTTCGAGACGCCGGGTTCGACGTGGACCTGATGGTGACGGACTTGGACAAAAATCCCGAGACGGCGCGTGAACTGACGCGCGAGGGGACGCCCGTCGCGGCCCACGCCCACGGCGACAACGTGCCCGCGGTGCGCGAGTGGGTCCCGCGGTTCGAGTCCGAACACGTCCTCGCGACGACGCAGGCGGCACCCGTCGATGCGGTCTACAACTTCGGCGGATTCACCGACGGCGACCGCGCGGCGTTCGCCGCCGACGCCTTCGGCGCGGACGAACTCCGGTTCGTCGGGTGGGAGTTCGACGACGCCGCCGTCTCGGAGTCGAAGGCGCAGAAGTTGCGGTGGGCGGAGCGTCTGCTCCACCTGTTGGAGCGTCTCCGGGGAGAACGGTTCGGGGTTCTCGACGGACGGCGCGACGCCATCGACCCCCTCCCGCGACCGTAACCTACAGTTCGATATCCGCGTCGGCGTGTCGGCTCTGCGGGTCGACGCGTCCGTCGGCTATCTCTGCCGCGAACACGTCCGCGCCGCAGGCCTGACACGTCGAGGCGAGGACGATGGCGTCGCCGAGGGAACCTCGGCGGCCCGACGGACGACGCCCGTCGGCGTCGCCGGAACGCGAAGCGTTCCGGTTGGCAGACGAGATGCGTCGCGTCTCGTCCACGTCGCCGGTTCGCGCGGGTCGGCGGTCGATTCTGAGCGACCCGTCGCAGACGGGACACCAGTCGAGACAGAGTCTGAGCGCCGCGAGGACGCGCGTCCGCATCGACGGAGAGAGCGACCACCACTTCGGAAACGCGGACCGGAACTCCGCGACGGCGGTCACGTCTGCGACGAACGCCGCCCGCGAGGGCCAGTTTCCGGCGCGTTCGCCGCGGACGAAGGCGACGAGCGCCGATTCGGCGGGGTCCCACTCAAGTTCCACGTCCTCCTCGGGGACTTGAAGCAGGGACGCCAGCGCCGCGGTGTCGCCTTCCCGCCCGTCCATCTCGACGATTCGACGCCGCCACGCCGACTCGAAGTCCCGCGCGAGACGGGGCAGGGAGTCGGTGTCCTCCGACGACGTTCGGTCGGCCGCGGCGGCCTCGGCTGTGTCGCGAGACTGCACCCCGCGGTCCGAAGAGAGTCGCTCCGCGATGTCGCCCGCCGCCGACAGGGGGGCCGACGAGCCTCGTTCGCTCGCGTCGTCCGCGAGCAGTCCCGCCTCGTGTAGGAGTCGTTCGGCCGAGGTGTCGCTCCCCTCCGACTCGGAAGGGGAGGTCGGCTCGCCTGCCGTCCGGCCGCCGACCCGTCGCCGGAACGTCGCCGAGAACGCCCGGAGCGTCCCGTTCCGGAACTCCGATGCGCCGGGGGCCGCGTACACCGCCGCGAGCGTCGCCGCGATGACGAACGCGAGGACGACGCCCGCGAGAGGCCACCGCGCGACGAGTCCCACGGTGACGCCCGCGACGACGGCGAGCGTCGCCGTCGCGAGTACGATGACGCGCGGATCTTTGCGACGCCTCATCGCCGTCGCTGTCGACCGAATCGACCCGAACAGAGACGCGATGCGCCGCGCCACGTCGTCGATAGTTCTGTCCACTACGTCTCCCCCAGAAGCGTTTCCCGCCGATAGGTATGGACCGCATACCCACGATTCCCGACATGTCGTCGGATTTTTGTCCGCCCCTATCGGTTCTTAACGGCGACCGAACCGAGAGACCGGCCGCTAATCTCTCGCTAGCGGGGCCGTAAAGCTCACGAAACTTGACAGGCCCGCGATACGAACGACGGCGTCGCGGAGACGGCCGCCGGACGGTAAGGATATCCGAACTGTTTCAGGCGACGAGGCAGGTTCACCGGCGCCGCCGCGACCTGCGGGCGGTCGTTCCGCGACGCCGTCGTCCACGAACAGGGTTCGATAACGACGAACGCGGGGGGAGCGGTACGACCCGAACGCGGAGTACATCAACGAGTACGTGCCGGAACTGCGCGGCGTCACGCCGAGGAGATTCACCGGTGACCCGGACTGTCGCAGACGCGGCGCGAGGAGTTAGCCGAGTCGTACCCCGGCCCACCGCGGACCACGCGGAAGCCGCGAGGAGGGAATTGCGACGTTCGAGGCGGCCCGCGGCGACGGGTAGGCGAACGAATTTACCGCTGCGCGGCCACTACCTATCGTGTACAACGTTAGCATCCTGCTCTACGACGGGTTCGACGAACTGGACGCCATAGGGCCGTACGAGGTGTTTCGGACGGCAGCCGGGTTCGGCGCGGACTGCGACGTACGACTCGTCACCCTCGACGAACGGGAGACGGTCACCGCGAATCACGGGATGGAGGTGGTCGTCGGCGGCCAACTGGACCCCGAATCCTCGGTGTCGACCGACCTCATCCTCGTCCCCGGGGGCGGGTGGAGCGACGCCACGAAACCCGGCGCGGGGATGGAGGCGAAGAAGGGCGATATCCCCGGCGCACTCGCGGCGTTCTCGGAGTTCGGGATGACCGTCGCGGGCGTCTGCACCGGCGGGATGCTTCTGGCCCGCGCGGGCCTCCTCGAGGACCGGCCGGCGGTGACGCACCACTCCGCGCTCTCTGACCTCGAAGACGCCGGGGCGAAGGTGCGCGACGCCCGGTTCGTCGACGACGGCGACGTTCTCACCGCCGGGGGCGTCACCTCGGGCATCGACTTGGCGCTTCACGTCGTCGAACGGGAGTTCGGAAGCGACATCGCCGCCGAGGTGGCCCGGGAGATAGAGTACGACCGCCGCAAGTCGTCGTCGGACGCGGTCGAAGTCGATCGAAGCGACGACTGAGACGACTGTTCCCCGACGGTGAAAGTGGCCCGAAAGTATAATTTGGTTAACATTTAACCGGGTGTCCGTCGTGGGTTCGTTCGAAGTACCCATGGCCACCTACGAACTTCCGGAGCTTCCGTACGACTACGACGCGCTCGAACCGGTCATCGACGAGCGAATCATGGAGCTGCACCACGACAAGCACCACCAAGGATACGTGGACGGTGCGAACTCGGCGCTGGAGCAGCTCGAACAGATGCGCGAAAGCGGCGACATGGGCAACATCAAGGCGGTAAAGCGGAATCTCGCGTTCAACCTCTCGGGGCACGTGAACCACACCGTCTTCTGGGAGAACATGAGTCCCGACGGCGGCGGCGAACCCGGCGGCGAACTCGCCGACGCGTTCGACGAGCAGTTCGGCGGGTTCGAGCAGTTCAAATCCGACTTCGCGGCCGCCTCGAAGGGCGTCGAAGGGTCCGGATGGGGACAGCTCGTCTACGACCACGCCGCCGACAGACTCATCGTCACCGCCGTCGAGAACCACCAGAACCAGCAGGCGTCCGGTTCGACGCCGATTCTCGTCCTCGACGTCTGGGAGCACGCGTACTACCTCCAGTACGAGAACAACCGCGGCGAGTACGTCGATAGCTTCTGGGACGTCGTCAACTGGGACGACGTAGCTCAGCGGTACGAACAAGCCCAGAACGCCGACGTCGTCGGCCAGCACACCCACTAACACCTCCGCGCTCCGCTTTTTTGCGACCGGTTGCGGCTGAATGGGTCACCCCGAAGTGTGGCGTTTGTGACATTACACCGCGACCGCTAAGTGTAGCCCGACGGACGGATTCCCGAACCGCCTTCCAGCCTGTACCGTGGCGCGGCGATCACCGGCGGTTCGGACCATATTACGCCATACGTTACCATACGACTTCTCAAACTTTATCAGAATTGTCAACGTACAATAGGGCGAGGTATTACTATGAGCTACGAACTCGACCCCCTTCCGTACGATTACGACGCGCTGGAACCGCACATCTCCGAGCAGGTGCTGACGTGGCACCACGACACCCACCACCAGGGCTACGTCAACGGCTGGAACTCCGCCGAGGAGACGCTCGAAGCCAACCGCGAGGACGGCGATTTCTCCTCCTCGCCCGGCGCGATTCGGAACGTCACCCACAACGGGTCGGGGCACATCCTCCACGACCTGTTCTGGAACTCGATGTCGCCGGAGGGCGGCGACGAACCCTCGGGCGAACTCCGCGACCGAATCGAGGAGGACTTCGGCTCCTACGACGCCTGGAAGGGTGAGTTCGAGGCCGCCGCGGGCAACGCCGGCGGCTGGGCGCTCTTAGTCTACGACTCGTTCTCGAACCAACTGCGCAACGTCGTCGTCGACAAGCACGACCAGGGCGCGCTCTGGGGCACCCACCCCATCCTCGCGCTCGACGTGTGGGAACACTCCTACTACCACGACTACGGCCCGGCCCGCGGCGACTTCGTCTCGAACTTCTTCGAGGTCGTCGACTGGGAGGAGCCGTCCGCGCGCTACGAGCAGGCCGTCGAACTCTTCGAGTAGACGACTTCGTACACCCCGATTTTTTCTTCGCGACTCGCCCGGAAGCGTCGGCTCCGTCGTCCGAGAGCGGTTCGAGAAGACGAAGGCGGAGGCGGAAGCGCGAGGACGGGAGCGTCAGTCCTCCGAGGGCGCGAACGCGCCGGCGTCGAACTCCCGGGCGACCGACTGTATCGACTCGTGCAGGGCGGCGTAGTCGTAACAGTCGTCGGCCGGGTCGAAACTGGCGAACACGCCCACGGGTTCGTCGCCGAGGAACGTCCGGAACTGCTCGAACGCCGAGAGGCCGCGGACCGTGTAGCCGTAGTCGGCGTAGTAGAGGGACTCGTACGTCTGGCGGGTGACGAACCCGTAGCGTTCGTTGTCCACGAAGCGGGCGACGTCGAGGCCGTCCGATTCGAGCCGTTCGGCCACGTCCGGGCGGACGTACAGTTCGTCGAAGTCGCGTTCGTCGAACGCCCACACGTCCCTGAGGGCGTCACCGGCGAACTGCTCGAACACCGAGACGAGGCGCTCTTTCGGACGGGTCATGGCAACAGGACTCTATCGACTCCTGTTAACGGTTGTGATTCTCCGGGGTGGAGCGGCGGGATTTTCCGCGCGGGCGGAGAAAGAGCGGTCATGCCCAGACCGAAAGACGACTTCGAGACGCTCTACCCGTACCGCCTCTACGAACCCCGCGAAATCCTCGAAGAGGAGATGATGTACACGGTGTCCGAGATTGCGCGCCTGCTTCAGGGCCTTCCCGCGGACGCGGAGTTAGACGCCGACACGGAGGAACGGGTCGTCGCGTGGACGATTCCGTGGCTGATGAAGCACGCGGACGAACTCGTCATCAACGACCCCGTCGGCGACGAACCCGGTTACTTCGGCGTCGTCTCCGAGGACCGCGAACCCGACGAGATTCCCGAGGGCGCAGACGAGTAGTCACCCCATCCGCGCCGCGCGGCCGGCGAACTCGATGTCCTCGGCGGGGCGGTCCTCGACGCTCGGGCCGTGGCCGGTGTGCATCGCCCCGAGGTCGGACCCGACCGTCTCGCGGACGCGGTCGATGCTCTCTATCAGCGTCGGGCGGTGTCCCTCCGCTAAATCGGTCCGGCCGAAGCTTCCGTTCGCGAATATCAGGTCGCCCGCGAACAGCGTCCCCGCCTCGCGGGAGTAAAAGCAGAGGTGGTCGTCCTTGTGACCCGGCGTGTGCATCGCGAGGTAGTCGTCGTCGCCGATTTCGACCGTCTCGCCGTCCTCGATTTCGTTATCGACGAGGGGGTTGTCCGCGTCGAACCCCCACGTCTCGACGCCGAACGCGTCGCGGACGGCATCGACGTTGCCGACGTGGTCGTCGTGCGTGTGGGTGAGGTAGATTCGGTCGAGTTCGTCCGCGTGCTCTCGAATCGCGGCGACGACGTCGAAGTTCGCGCCGGTATCGACGAGAGCGGTCGTCTCGCCGGTGACGAGGAAGGCGTTGCTGGTGAAGGCGTCGACGCCGCGGGCGAGGTTGGTTATCACGGGCGGAGGTAGGCGGGAACGGGCCTTTCCTCTTTCCATGCCGGACGGGACGGGAGTCGCTACGACGAAGGGAGAGTTCGCCAGACGGACCGTCCCGGCGTGTGAGCGACCCACGGGTCGTCGCCGAGTAGCGTCCGCCGTCGCCACCGAAAGCGGGCGTTACCGACGTACCCGAACGACGACGGGCGGTCTTCGAGGGAGACGACGGTTCGCGCGCCGACCGTCAGGGACCGGCGCGCGTCCGCGTTCTCGGCGGAGAACGTGTGCGTCACCCTGTTCTCCTCCTCGTTCGTCTCTTCGGTGACCGCGTACGCGTCCGTGGTCTTCCCCGCGGGACCGGTCGCGTCGACGGGCACCCCCTCGAACGCGGTCTGAATCGACACGTCGTCGACGAGATACCCGTCGGGGAACGACGCGTCAACGGTGGTCACCGTCGCCGTCGTCTCCACGACGGCCTGCGACCGGTCCGGCAGGAGCGTCACGCGGTCCCACCGGTCGTAGTCGCCCGCCTTCACGCGGCCGCGCGTCCGCACCTCGCCGAGTTCGACGCCCCCGTCCGGGCGCGGCGGGTCGGAAATCGAGAACTCGGGCGGTCGACCGTCGAGAATCTCGCCGACGGCCCACGGCAGTCGCGCTTCGAGGGCGGCGTCGCGGCGCGGTCGCAGATACTGCACGTCGAGTCGGTCCTCGACCGGGACGACGGCGGCGATTCGGTCTATCGGCGACCAACTGTCGCTCGGGAGACCGTACCGACGCCCACTCCGTTCGCAGACGCGTCGGGCGTACAGAGGGGCGTCGTCTCCGGCGACGATTGCGGGCGTCCCCCGTTCGAGGGCGTCGAGCGCGGACTCGTAGTGGGCGTCCGACGCCGGGAGGACGAACGCGTCGGCGTCCGCGGGACGGGAGGTCACCGAGACGCCGGACACCGGCGGGAACGACACGTCTCCGGCGACGCCGACGGTTCGGCCGGAGAGCGGAGCGTCGGTCGTTCGCTCGGACTCGTCCGATTCTGCACCGCATCCGGCGAACGGCGCGGCCGCGAGAAGGGCGAGTACGTGGCGGCGGGAAGGCATCGGCGAGATATTCCTAGAGAGGAACATAAACCTACGGACGGGGACACCGGTAAGGGAGGGGCAGAAACGTCATCCTCTTAGACCAGTACGCTGGAGAACACCGTAACCCGAGTCCACCATGCGCCAGTATCTCGACTTAGTGACGGACATCCTCGCGGAGGGGCAGCACAAACCGAACCGAACGGGCGTGGACACCATCTCGGCGTTCAGCCAGCACTACGAAATCGACCTCGCGGAGGGCTTTCCGCTCCTGACGACGAAGGACCTCTCGGGGTTCCGCTGGAACTCGCTCATCCACGAGTTCGTCTGGTACCTCTCCGGAGAGGAGCACATCCGGACGCTCCGCGAGGAGACGGGCATCTGGGACGCGTGGGCCGACGAGGAGGGTCGCCTCGACACCGCCTACGGGCGGTTCTGGCGGCGCTTCCCCGTCCCCGAGGAGGGCCTGCCCGGCGAGGCGTGGCCCGAGGACGACCACCGCTGGATGAACGACGACGAACGCACGTTCGACCAGATTCAGTATATTATCGACCAACTGCGCGAGAACCCCTCCTCGCGCCGCCTCGTCGTCAACGCGTGGCACCCCGCCAACGCCGCCGTCTCTACCCTGCCTCCCTGTCACTACTCGTTCGTGTTCAACGTGCAGGGCGACCGGTTGAACCTCCACCTCACCCAGCGTTCGGGCGACACCGCGCTGGGAATCCCGTTCAACATCGCCGCCTACTCGCTTCTGCTCACCGCCGTCGCCCAGCGAACCGGCTTCGAACCCGGGACGTTCGCCCACACCGTCGTGGACGCCCACATCTACTGCGGCGAGGGCGAACGCGGCGCGTGGTACGCCGAGAACCTCTCCGAACTCCAGTCGCGTCTGGCCGACGTCGAAGAGCGTTCGGAGTACCTCGACGTTCGCGAGTGGTTGGTCGAGTCCGCGCCCGCCGAATCCGAGGACGCGCAGGACTACGACCACGTCCCCGGCCTCCTCGAACAGTGCTCGCGGACGCCCCGCGAACGTCCCACCATCGAGGTGGCGGACAAGCCCCTCGACGAACTGACGTACGACGACATCGAACTCCGCGACTACGACCCCGCGGAGGGTATCCGATTCGCGGTGGCGGAGTGATGGCCGACGACTCCGCCGGGACGGACGCCGAGGGGTCCGACGCCGGCGAAATCGAGTACGTCCTCGTCGCCGCGGTGGCGAGAAACGGCGTCATCGGGCGCGACGGCGAGATGCCGTGGTACCTCCCCGAGGACATGAAGCAGTTCAAGCGGACGACGACGGGCCATCCGGTCGTCCTCGGGCGGAAGACGTACGAGAACGTCGTCGAGGCCCTCGGCGAACCGTTCCCCGGGCGGACGAGCGTCGTCCTCTCGACGCGGGACCTCGACTTGCCGGAGGGCGCGGTGCTGGCGAACTCCGTCGCGGAGGCGACTGCGCGCGCGGAGGCGGCCGCCGCGGAGATGGGCGTCGAGACGGCGTACGTCGTCGGCGGCGCGACCGTCTACGAGGCGTTCCTCCCGCGCGCCGACCGCATGGTGCTCACGGAACTGCACGACGACTACGAGGGCGAGACGACGTTCCCCGAGTTCGACGAGAGCGCGTGGGAGGAAGTCGAACGCGACGGACGCGAGGCGTTCGACTTCGTCACCTACGAACGGGCGGCGGACGCCGACGCCGACTCCGACGCTTCGGGGGGTGAGAATCGATGAAGTGGGAGTACAAGATAATCCGAACCTCCGACGGCGGCCTGTTCAGCGGCGACACCGGGCCGATGGAGCACGCACTCAACGAACTGGGCGACGCCGAGTGGGAACTCGTCGCCACCCTCTCGGACGGCCGCCCGTCGGCGGGAGCGAACGGCGCGACGGCGCTCGTGTTCAAGCGCCCGAAACCGGACGGCTGACGCCGATTCGGAGCCGAATGGAGCGAGAACGGGATTCTCTTCGGGCGTTCGCCGCGGGGCGACGCCGCCGCGCGACCAAACTATGGAGGCGCTACGTTCAGGTCCGAGAGCGACGTGTCGGGCGGTATGTCCAACTCGTCGTCCGCCCGAGACGCCGGTACACCGCGGTATCGTCCCGCCGAGTCGCGGCAACGGAACGCGCTCGCCGTCCTGCGTCGGGCGACGCCGCCCCTCTCGCTTACCGAACTCGCGTTCGGCGTCGCCGCCCTCGAAGGCGCGACGGCCGACGGACCGTTGAGCGAGGCGGACAGGACGGCGCTGGAACTGTCGCTCCACCACGACCACCTCCCCCGACTGGACCGCGCGGGAATCGTCGCGTACGACGCGAAGAACCGCGTCGTCACCGCCCGGCGGCGGGCGATGCCCGTCGGCGGGTGGGCGACGCCGGAGTAGCGTTCGCGGTCCCCGGCGCTCCGAACCGCCTCGCGTCTCCGCGGTTCGCGTTCCCCCGCCGACCGGCGACGATTCTTTACGTCTGGGGTCCAACCGGGTACGAATGGATGCCGACGACGTTCGGCGGCGGTGGGAAACGCTCTCCGGGGAGTACTCTCCGGACTACTACGCGTACTACGGCCCGAACGAGACGAGCGAACGCCTCCGCGAGGTTATCGATTCGGTCGTCGGTCCCGACGGGTCCGTCTTGGAACTCGGCTGTAGCGCGGGGCGGCACCTCGCGCACCTCCGCGAGGGCGGCTACCGGAACCTCTCGGGCATCGACCTGAACGAGGACTCCTTCGACGTGATGGCCGAGGAGTACCCCGAACTCGAAGCGGAGGGGACGTTCTACGCCGACTCGATAGCCGGACGCGTCGGCGAGTTCGAAGACGGGGAGTTCGACGTCGTCTACTCGGTGGAGACGCTCCAACACGTCCACCCCGACGAGGAGTGGGTGTTCGAGGAGATAGCCCGAATCGCGGACGAACTCGTCGTCACCGTGGAGAACGAGGGCGGCGGAAGCGAACGCGACGGCGCGTCCACATCCGGCGACGGTGACGGCCCGGCGGTGAACTACGTCGACGAGCAGATGCCGCTGTACTACCGGAACTGGCGGAAGATATTCACCGACCTCGGCCTCGCGGAGGTCGAAACCGTCTCGCTGGAGAGAGACACGTTCCGGGCGTTCCGACGGCAGTAAGGGGCCGACTCGGTCGCGCGCTTCTGCCGACGCGTCCGACCGGATACCGACGTTTCGAGGCCGTTACGGTCGAGGGTCGCCCTCGACGACGGCGTTTTCGCCCCGTTGTGCCCACCGGTCGAACGCGTCCATCACCGGGCTCGAACTCACGCCGTGCAGGATTATCGACAGCAGGACGACGAACCCGACCAACGCCCACAGTTCCTCGGCCGCGACGGCGAGTTCCCGTTCCCGAAACGACGCTTCCGCCAACGCGTGCGAGAGGTAGTAGAACGACCCGATGCCCCGGATGCCGAAAAAGGAGATGATGGCCCGTTCCGGCCACGAGGCGGGAGTTCCTACGAAGCTGAGAGCGCCGGCGAGCGGTCGGACGAGAAACAGGAGAGCCAGACCCACGACCGCCTGCGGGACGGTCAGCGGCCAGAGCAGTCCGCCGGCGATGGCACCCCCGAACAGGAGGAGCACCGTCGCCATCAACACTCGCTCCGTGAGCACGGCGAAGTCGTGAAGCTCCACGTAGTAGTCGTGCTCCCACTCGAAGCGTCGAAGCGCCAGTGCGGCCACGAAGACGGCGATGAAGCCGTACCCGCCGAGCAGTTCGGTCACGCCGTACGCGATGAGCGTCGTCGCCAACGCCTCGACGCCCGCCATCACGTCCTGTCCGTGCATCATCTCGGCGACGCTCTCCGGAATCGGCAGGCGAAACAGGAACCGGGCCATGACCTGTCCGATCACGTACCCGAGGACGAGTCCCGCGCCGATTTTGTAGAGGACGTCGACGAGGAACCACTCCAACAGCCACGACTGCCCGTCGGCCGGCGACCCCCCGGCGACAGTAGCCCCGGCGACGACGATGGCCAAGTTCGTCAGCGGGAACGCCAGCCCGTCGTTGAGGCCGGCTTCCGAGGTGAGCGCGAACCGAACCGACCCCCACCTGTAGCGCGGGTCGGCCTCCTCCTCTAACTCCGTCAGCGGTGCGCCGGCCTCGATTCCGGACGCGAGCACCGGGTCCGTCGGCGCGAGGACGGCCCCCAGTAGGATGGCCGTGGCCGGCAGGAGGCCGAGGAGTCCCCACGCGAGAACCGCCACCGCCGCGGCCGTAAGCGGCAGTGCGACGCCGAGTAGCCGCCACGTCGCGGACCACGACCACAGGGAGAAGGGGCGGTCTATCTTCAACCCCGCGCCCATGAGCGATATCAGGACGACGAGTTCGGTGAGCCGTTCGGTCAGATAGGAGTTCGCGACCGGGTCGAGGGCTGGTGCGCCGGGGACGACTGCGAAGAGGAGCGTTCCGACGGCGACGTACACGAGGGGAAACGACAGGGGTTGGTGTTCGAGCAGTCGCGGCAGGACGGCGGTCCCTAACAGTGCGATGCCGACGAACAGGAGACCGATTTCGTACGCTGCCATAATTTCTCTGAGGAGTCCGGCGACGGACGGGTAAAAGCCGTCGCCCTCGCATCTAAGGTGGCGGTGCCGTCCGGAGTCGCCTCGCGTCGTCACCGCCGCCGACGTTTTAGTTCGCCCGCGCCCAACAGCGAGGCGTGTCAGCGACGTTCGAGCTCTACGAGGACACGGTCGGACAGTACCGATGGCGGCTCGTCCACGACAACGGAAACGTCATCGCCGACAGCGGAGAGGGGTACGCCTCGAAGCAGAAGGCGAAACAGGGCATCCGGAGCGTGAAGTCGAACGCGCCGGAGGCGACCATCGAAGAGCTGTGACGGTCGCGTAGCGGGGTGAGTCGTCGCGGTGATATCTGAAGCGGCGGTTTTCGGCGAGATGCGGTAATATCGTGCTCCGGTGGTGGCTTTATCAGTACTCGGGCCGGATGGGTAAGCGATGAACCGTAACGACCAGCAGGCGTACGACCGAGGGACGTCTCTGTTCTCCCCCGACGGACGTATCTATCAGGTCGAGTACGCCCGCGAGGCGGTCAAGCGTGGCGCATCGAGCGTCGGCGTGCGGACGACGGACGGCGTGGTCCTCGCCGCACAGCGACGGACGAGTTCGAGCCTCATGGAGACCGAGAGCATCGAGAAGTTACACAAACTCGACGACTACCTCGGCGCGGCGAGCGCGGGTCACGTCGCCGACGCCCGGCAACTCGTCGACGACGCCCGGACGGAGGCCCAGCGGAACCGACTCCGCTACGGCGAACCGCTCGGCGTCGAGACGCTGACGAAGTCGCTCTCCGACCAGATTCAAGAGAGCACGCAGATCGGCGGGACGCGCCCGTTCGGCGCGTCGCTTCTCATCGGCGGCGTCGAGGGCGACCTCGGCCAGCCGAGTCCGCCGGGCCGCGAGGCGGACACCGACCGAGGAGAGGTCCGGGCCCGACTGTTCCAGACGGACCCCTCCGGCGCGCCCCAAGAGTGGAAGGCCGTCGCCATCGGCGCGAACCGCGGAGACATCCAAGAGTTCCTCGAAGAGGAGTGGGACGACAACCTCTCCGTCGACGACGGCGTCACGCTGGCCATCCGCGCCCTCCTCGTCGGCGAGGAGGAACTGGCGGCCGGCGAAATCGCCATCGCCACCATCTCCGGCGAAGGCTACCACGAAGTCGAAGAGGACGACGTGGCGGCCATCGTCGAGGAGTTCGGCGGTTCCGACGACGACGAAGAGGAGTAACCGCGACCGACGGCGGGACTCCGCCGACGGCGACGGAGGTTTCGGTCGGTCGGACAGAGTCCGACGACGACTCTCTTCTGCGACCCGCGCTACCGCTACCCGGAGGTTTAGGCCGGCCGGTGGCGAACCGCCGGCAGTATGAGTAGCCTGTACGTACTGGCCGGAGGCCGCGTCGCAGACGCGAACGGAACGCGCGACGCCGACGTCGCTCTCTCGCCGGCGGAGGGTCGAATCGTCGCCGTCGGCGACGACGCGGAGGACGCGGCCGCCGACGCCGACGACGCGGAGACCGTCGACGTCTCGGGGAAGGTAGTCGCGCCCGGTCTGGTGGACGCGCACGTCCACCTGATGATGGACGGCCGCCCGGACGTGACGACGGCGAACGCCGAGAGCCGAGAGCTTCTGAGTTACCGCGCCGCCGCGAACCTCCGCGCGAACGTCGAGGCGGGCGTCACCGCCGTCCGCGACTTGGGCGCGCCGGGAACGCTCGCACTCGACGCCGGAACCGCCGTCGAGACGGGCGTGTTGGACGGTCCGCGGGTCGTCGCCTGCGGCGAGAACGTGGTGATGACCGGCGGGCACGGACACTGGTTCGGCCGGGAGGCCGACGGCAGAGCCGAGGTTCGGAAGGCGGTCCGAGAGCAACTGAAACGCGGCGCGGACGTGGTGAAGTGCATGGCGACCGGCGGCGTCCTCACCGAGGGCGCACAGACCGGCGCGCCGGAACTCACGCCCGAGGAACTCGAAACGGTCGTCGAGACGGCGGCGGCGAAGAACGTCCCGACGGCGGCGCACGCCCACGGCCAGCGAGGGATTCAGAACGCCGTCCGCGCGGGCATATCGAGCGTCGAACACGCGACGTTCATGGACCGCGAGACGGCCGAGTTGCTGGCCGAGGAGGGGACCTACTGGGTGCCGACCGCGAGCGCTCTGGAAGGTATCGTCGAGAACGGCGTCGAGGGGGGAATCCCCGAGGAGGCCGTCGAGAAGGCCGAAGACGCCCGAGACAGGTTCGAACGCGCGTGGGAACACGCCCTCGATGCGGGCGTCACCGTGGCGATGGGAACCGACGCGGGGACGCCGTTCAACTTCCACGGCGAGAACGCCCTCCGGGAGATGGAACTGATGTGCGAGTACGGCATGTCGCCGGAGGCGGCGTTGGAGGCGGCGACGGTGACCGGCGCGGAGTTGCTCGGACTCGACGATGCCGGCCTCGTCGAACCGGGCTACCGCGCCGACGTGGTCGTCCTCGACGCCGACCCGACCGAAGACGCCTCCGCGTGGCGCGAGTCGGAGGCCGTCTTCGCCGCGGGCGAACGAATCGTCTAAAAAAGCGACGGTTCCGAGGCGGTCAGTACGTCGTCTCTCTGTCCGTCTCCTCGCGTCCCGTCTCCTTCTCGCGGGTGCCGTACCAACCCGCCAACCACGTGACTGCGGCGACCAGAATCAGCACCATCCCGATGAACGACGTGGTCGGTTCCGGGAAGAAGAACAACAACGCGCCGATGACTAGCAGTTCCGCGACGCCTACCGCACCCCAGTACTTTGTCCAGTCAACCATATTACAACTAATCCGGCAGACGGTGAAATGGATAGTGGCCGCCGGAGAGACTATCGGTGGAGACTACACGTGCGGCGAGAACGAGTTCGAATCGGTTCGCCGAGCGTCGCCGGTGGGCATCGCTCGGCGTCGGCGATGCAGACGCGCGACGCTCAGTACGTCGTTTCCGTCTCCGCGTACTCGTCGTCGTATTCGTCGCCGTCGTTGTCGTCGCCGCCCCTGAGCCATCCCGCCAGCCACACGACGACGGCCGTCGCTATGAGGGCGATTCCGATGACCGACGTGGTCGGTTCCGGGAAGAAGAACAGCAACGCGCCGATGACAATCAGTTCGCCGACACCTATCGCGGCCCAGTATTTCTTCCAATCAACCATATTACAACAGTCCGAGCAGACGGTAAAATGGATAGTGGCCGCCGAAGTGACTGTGTGTCGGAGCGACAGTTCGGCCGGATGCGTACGTTTTTGTATCAACTGAGCGAAAGTTAGGGGCGATGCGTCCCCGCTTCCCCTCCGGCGACGGGTTCGCCATCTCCGTCGGCGTCTTCACCGTCGCCACGACGTACTTCGGGCTCTCCACGTTCGATTTCGCCGTCGCTCCCGCAGACGAACTCCCCGCGGCGGTTCTCCTCGGACTCCTCGCGTGGGGAGCGGTCGAACAGATTCCGAATCTCGTGGACGAGTTCGTCCTCGCGCGGGGGTATCTCGCCGTCGGTGCCCTCGCGGTTCTCCCCGTCCTCGGCGTCGTCGCCGCCCGTCTCGCCGGGCGGCCGGAGCGAGTCGAACCGTTCGTCCTGCCGACCCTCGGGCTGGCCCTCGTCGGGTTGCTCGTCGTCGGAACCGGGTCGTCCCGGCGGGCGGAGCAGTTCCTCTCGGCGGAGACGGAACACCTCGCTCTCAGGGGGACGATTTCTCGCCGGTACCACCTCGCGGAGATGGTTTTCAGCGTCGCCCTCGGCGTCCTCGTTCACTTGGCCTTCGACGACACGGTCACCGCCGGGACCGTTCTCGGTTCCCTCGTCGCCTTCGCCTTCGCCAGCGGCGACCAGTCGTTCGAGGCGACGGTCATCGACTCGGGACTCGTCGTCAGTCGGCGCGGTTCGAAGGGCAACTCCCTCGTTCCGTGGCATCGCGTCCGCGCCGTCGACGTGGACGGCGACACCGTCCTCGTCCGTCGGGCGTTCCCGCGATTCGTCACCTACCGGTTCGACCGGTCGGTGGCCGACGACGCGAAGGAGGTCGCGGACGTGCTCCGCCGGTGTCGGCGGCGGTGAGAAGAGAACCGAACGCGTTCAGTCGGAGTCGAACACTCTGCCCCGGCGTTCTTCGGTCACGTCCCGCGAGTCGTCCGACGGGGCGCGGTTGACGAACGTCGCGGGGAGGTGCCGCCGCGAGGAGACGGAGACGGTCCGGCGCGCCTTCGCGCGGAGGCCGTCCACGTCCACGGACTCGCTTCCGAGCACCGCGAACCCGGCGAAGATGACGCCGAACCCGACCAGCGCCGAGAGCGGGATGGTCTCGCCGAGGAACGCCGCCCCGCCGAGCGTCGCCACGACGGGCACGACGTAGAACACCAAGTTCGCCCGGATGGCCCCGGTGTCGTCGATGAGTCCGAAGTAGGTGATGTACGCCACCGCGCCAGCGAAGATGCCGACGTACGCGAGCGCGAGCACCGCCGTCGGCGTCCACGCGATGGCCGCCGCCGACTCGCCCGCCGACCAACTGAGGAGGTGACAGAGCGCCGCGGCGAACGGGAGGCCCCACGCGGTGCGGACCGTACTCGACAGGCCGCCGTCGGCCCAGCGGATGAGGACGCTCCCGAGTGCGCCGGCGACGGCGCCGGTGAGCAGAATCACCTTGCCGAACCCGCCGGCGAGGAGGTTCGCCGGGTCGGGGTTGACGACGAGTCCGACGCCGACGAGCGCGAGAATCATCCCGGCGACGCCGCGGGCCGAGAGGCGTTCGTCCGAGAGGAGAGCCGCCGCGAACACCGGCGTCAGGACCGGGTTGAGGCTGAAGACGATGGAGGCGACGGCGCTCGTGGCGTACTGCTGGCCGACGAACAGGAGCGCGTTCGTCAGGCCGATGGCGAGGATGCCCGTCGAGAGGATGCCCACCACGTCGCCGCGCGTCCGGGGGAGCAGTCCGTCTCGCGACGTCGTGAGAATCGCGTAACTCGCGAGTACGACGGCCGCCACGTCGAACCGGAGCGCGACGAACAGAAGCGGCGGGAAGTAGCCGAGTCCGGCCTTCGCCGCGACGAACGTCCCGCCGAAGAAGACGCTCGTCAGGGCGAAGAAGGCGAGCGTGCGGCGTTCGACCACTTACGCCCACCCCCCGTCGATTCCGAACGCGTGCGCCGTGTCCGCAGAGAACGGCTCGTGAGAGGGAAGAATCATCTTACTCTTCGATAGGGGCCTCACGCTTATAGTTTAATTCAGAAATCCTTTCACGGCAAGAAATATCGCGGACGCGCGACAGCGCTTCGGGGGGTGAAACGTTTTCACGGTGCGAAAGTGGTTTACCGCGACGGCCACCAGAGGCGGTATGGAATCCGCGCTGGAGGAGATAGAGTTTCTCGCGCTCTCGTCGAACCGGGTCGAGGTGCTTCGTCTGCTCTCCGAGGGGCCGCGGACGCGGAACGAACTCGCGTCGGAGACCGGCGCGTCGCAGGCGACGCTCGGCCGGATTCTCGGCGACTTCGAGGAGCGGTCGTGGGTGCGACGCGACGGGGGCGAGTACGAGGCGACGGCGACGGGACGACTCGTCTCGCGGGGGTTCACCGACCTCTTGGAGATTTTAGAGACGGAGGGGGAACTGCGCGGTATCGTCCGCTACCTGCCGACGCAGGCGATGGACTTCGACCTCAGACACCTCGCGGACGCCACCATCACCGTCCCCAGCGAGACGCGGCCGAACGCGCCGGTCCAACGCGTCCTCGACCTGTTGGACGACGCCGACGAGGTGCGGGCGTTCTCCCACGCGTTCAACGAACAGAGCCTCACCGTCGTCCAAGAGCGGACCACAGCGGGCGAGCAGACGTTCGAGGCAGTCCTCTCGAAACACGCCGTTTCGGCCCTCGCGGAGGACTCGACGCTCCGGCGACGGCTCGAATCCCTCCTCGACGCCGACGCCGCGGAGATTCGCACCCGGAGCGAGGACATCCCGCTCGCCGTGACTATCGTCGACGACGTGGTACACCTGTTGGTGCGCGACGAGAACGGCGTCCTGCGCGCGTCGGTGGACACCGACGACGAGACGGTTCGGTCGTGGGCGCAGGACGCCTTCGACGAGTACTGGAAGTCGGCGTCTCCGCTGGACCGAGCGGAACTCTCCTCGTAAGCGCCTCCGTCTCTGCCCGTCGAATGCCGGTTCGTCGCTCGTCACGGAACGGCACGGTCGTCTCGAAACGGAACCGTTTTACACGTCCCACCAATATCCAGAATTGCAAGACGCTCCGTTGGTGTAGTCCGGCCAATCATCTTGCCCTCTCACGGCAAGGACCAGGGTTCGAATCCCTGACGGAGCATTTTCTGGCTTCGTGCTCTACTAGTTCGTCTATATTGTAGTTCACCGCCAAAATATCGCTATACTGCTTCTGAGGAGAGTGTCGTAGACGGGGCTTTGCCGCTCTCCTCTTCGGGTGAGAATACTCTTTTATCCCATTTGTTTCCGTAATGACACTGTGAAAGTCACACTCCTCGGCTCGGGAGAGGCTGTCGGTGTTCCTGCTCCGCTCTGCGAGTGCCGATACTGCGATGAGAGTCCCACGCGGCGACGCCCCGGACTGTTAGTGGAAAGCGAACAGGCAACCGTCGTCCTCGATGTTTCTCCGGACATCAAAGACCAACTCCATGCCACGAATACGACAAACGTAGACGCCTTCTTCGTCACCCACAATCACTTCGACCACGTGGGCGGGATGAACGAACTCCACCACGCCGCGATGACGTTCGACGAACACGTCGGTATCGAAGGCGGATACCTCGACTCGGAGACGTTCACCGACTCGGAAAAGCCGGACGACCCTACATTCGCGGTCTACTTCTCCGAGCGCGGACTCGATATCTTCGAGAGCTCGTCCGCTCATCTCGTGGATTCGCTCGAACTACGGACGATGGAACACGGAGAGTCAGTCGAAGTAGGGGATATCCGAGTCGTCCCGTTCCCCGTGCGGCACGCACGCCCGGCGTTCGACACCCTCGGGTTCGCCGTCTACCACGAGGGCGCAAAGGTCGTCTACGCGCCGGATATGTGGGAGTTCGCGGACGACAAGGAACACGAAGGTGCAGATGTTCTTTTCGCCGAAGGTGCGGCACTCTTCCGGACGTTCGGCCACGGAGCGGAGTCCGATCTCCGGTCGGCGCTCCGGAGCGCTGACGCGGATCAGACCGTGCTTCTCAATCTCAACGAACACCTCCAGCGGATGACGACCGACGAACTACGTGACGCGCTAGGCGAGATGGACGTGGACGGTGAACTCGGGGAAGACTTCGCTACGTATCGGTTGTAGCCCTCCTTCTCAATCGGCTGTTCGCTCACCTCGCTACCAGTAGTGTCGTCGGGAGCGACCACAAATCACGACGAACGACTATAAATACACCCATCCTCGACAGAGCATTTTCCGAACGACGTAACGAAGACGCGAGACGGTCCTCCGTATCCTTCGAAACGCTACTCTTCGGCGACGTCTACGACCTCGTAGCTGACGTTCTGTTCGCGGAGTTTGTCCGTGTGCGACGAGAGCACGTCCGTCGCGGCCAGCAACAGGACGCTGAGTCCCTTCGCGGCCGCCTCCTGAACGGCGGCGGCGCTCCCGAATCGGATGTCGGGGTCGAGATTCGCGGTATCGGCCGCGGCGATCGCTTCGACGCCGGCGACGGCGACCATATCGTGGTCGTCGGCCATCTCCACGATTCGCTCGGTCGACACCGCCGAACTGCCTCCGTCCCGGACGTTCGGAATCGCGACCACCGTCACGGTCCCGAGGTCGTAGTCGACGACGCCGTCGAAGTTCGTAATCCCCACGTCCCGACCCGGGTCGGCGTCGGTCACCGCAACCGCGGTTGCGCTCCCCGTACTCCCGGACATGGCGCGCAGAACGCCGTCCCGCATCGTCAGCGAGACGGTCTGTCCCTCCTCGATGTCCGTCGTGGCGAGGGCAGTCTCGATTTCGACCTGTCCGATGACGTCCTCGGAGACGTGCTGGACGAAGTGGCGCAGTTCGTCCGTCTGCGATATCAGCCAGTCGACGCCCTCTTTGGTCACCTCGTACCGACCGCGACCGTGCTTGTTGACGTACTCGTGTTCGATCAGGTCCTGTAGGTAGTCGCTTACGGCTTGGGCGGTGATGCCGATCGCGTCGGCGATCTCCTTTTGGTTCACCGCGGGCTGCCGCTTCGCGATCTGTACCAGAATCTGATATCTGGTCGCGTTCCGCTTGCTCCGGAGAACGCCGAACTCCTCGGCGTCGTCTCCATTCTTCGCCATTGCGCTTTCTTCGAGTCGAAAACTAAAGTAATTTTGCCTTAGTTCGCGTTAGATTGAGGAGAGAAGCTCGCAGCGGCCGGTTAAGCAAGTCAGTTTTCTCTAAAACAACCAAAATTGTTTTACGCTCCACGATAGTTGTTTCCGTCGATGGCGCACGTATCGCTCCCCCACGACGCGAAGGCCGGCCCGACGAAACCGGAGGTCAGGGCCGTCCTTCTCGACAAACTCGACCTCGGTCCGGCCGACCACTTCGCGGAAGTCGGCTCCTGTACCGGTGCCGTCACCATCGAGGCGGCGCGGCGCGCCGGCCGGGTCACCGCGCTCGAACGAAAGCCGAATCGGCTCGAAACCACCCGAAAGAACCTCGCCGCCAACGATGTGACCGCCGAGGTAGACCTCCGAGAGGCCGAGGCGCCGGAGGGCCTCCCGGAGGACGCGAACGTCCTGTTCCTCGGCGGGAGTCGGAACTATGAGGCGGTCCTCGACCGCGCGGTCGAAGCGGGCGTCGACCGCGTCGTGATGAACGTCTCGCGCCTCGAAGTCGCCGGGGCCGCCACCGAAGCGTTCCGCGAACGGGGCCTCCTCGACGAGGTGATCCAGTTTCAGGTGAGTCACGGCTACGAACTCGCCGGCGCGACGAGTTTCGACTCGGAGAACCCGGTGTACATGCTTGTCGGGGGAACCGCCGAAGTCGCGACCGACGGCGGACGGCGACGCTCCGGACCGCAATCGGCGCGACGCCCCGACGGGAGACGGCGATGACGCTCTACGGCGTCGGACTCGGCCCCGGCGACGCCGACCTCGTGACGGTTCGCGGGCGTCGCGTACTCGAAGAAGCGGACGTGGTGTACTCGCCCGGACGCCTCTCGCGGTCGGTGGCGACCGAACACGTCCCCGAGGACCGAATCGGGGACGTCGACTTCCCGATGACCCGCGACGAGGACGAACTCCGGCGGGCGTGGAAGGAGGCCGCCGCGGAAATCGCACCGCGTGCGCGCGAGGGGACCGCCGCGTTCGTCACGCTCGGCGACCCGAACGTCTACTCGACGTTCGGTCACCTCCGGCGGACGCTCTCGGCGTTCCACCCGGAGGTCGAACTCGACGTCGTCCCCGGAGTGAGCGCCGTGACCGCCTTCACGACCGCCCTCGGCGTCGAGATCTCGTCCGGATCGAGCGTCGCGCTTCACGAAGCGGCGCGCGGCGCCGCCCCGACCGGCCCGGACCGGATGGTCCTGTTCAAGGTGACCGACGTTCCGGCGACGCACGAACGACTCACCGACGCCGGGTACGACGTGGTGTACGGCCGGCGACTGTACATGGAGCAGGGCGAGACGGTCGTGACGGACGACCCAGAGGCCCTGAGCGAACGCGACTACTACACGCTGGCCTACGCGGAGAAGCGCGACGTCGACTCAGAGCCCGCGACGGCGACGTTCGAGGAGCGAACGCGGGAGCGTCGGTCAGACGGGGAACCGGCGACGACGGACGGCGGGCCGCGAGGCGGTGCCGAATCGGAGCGCGGCCGAACCGCAAGCGGACGGACGCCGACCCGCGTCGAACGGGAAGAACTCGCCGAGGGCGAAGCCTGCGGCGACGAACCTGCGGAGGTGCAGTCGCGGTGACCGACCCCCAAGACGCCATCGACGCGGCGGCGGACGCCCGAGCGACGGAGCGAGACCCCCGAATCGACGAGCGAACCGCCGGCGAGGTGCAGGAGGGCGTGCCGTTCATCGGCGCCGGTCCGGGCGACCCCGGACTCCTCACCGTCACCGGGAAGGAACTCGTCGAGTCGGCAGACCTCGTCGTCCACGCCGGATCCTTGGTCAACAGCGAACTGCTCGAAGCGTACTGCGCGGACGCGGAGCAGGTGTCGAGCATCGGCAAGGACTTAGAGGAGTTGGTGCCGCTGATGCGGGACGCCTACGAGGACGGACGGAACGTCGTCCGCCTCCACAGCGGCGACCCGGCCATCTACGGGGCGGCCCTCGAACAGATGGACGCGCTGGAACACGAGGGCGTCCCGACGTACGTCGTGCCGGGCGTCACCTCCGCGTTCGCCGCCAGCGCGACGCTCCGAACCCAACTCACGCTGAACGGCGTGGCCAACCACGTCGCGTTCACCCGTCCGCAGGGGAAGACGCTCGACCCCGAGGACGACCACATCGGCGAGTTCGTCGAGATGGGCGACGTGACGACCTGCATCTACCTCGGAACCCACGCCGTCGGCGAGACGATGGACCGACTCCTCGAAGACGGCCACGACCCCGAGACGCCGGTCACCGTCGTCTACCACGCGTCGTGGCCGGACGAGGAGGTCATCGAGGGGACCATCGGTACCATCGGCGACCGACTGGCGGAGGCGGGCTACCGCGCCTCCGCGCTCGTCATCATCGGCGACGCGGCGCGGAAGGCGGGGTACGAACGCTCCTACCTGTACGGAGACTGGGCGAACCGCGGTTCCGCGGAGACGGAAGCGGACGACTGATTTTCACTCATGAGTACAGACACGAACGACACGGAATCGGGCGAATCGGGCGGCCACTGTTCGACGCCGGACTCGGACGGCGAAGTGGCCGAAGAGATAGCGATAATCAGCTTCGAGCGGAAACTCGACACCGCACGCGAGATAAAGGAGGGGATCGGCGACGGCTACGAGCGGGTGGACATCGTCGAGTACCACGGCGACGTGTTCGAAGAGCACTGGGGCGAGTACGACTGCTTCGTCGGACTGATGGCCTCGGGCATCGCGATGCGGAAGACCGCGCCCCTCCTCGACGACAAGTGGGACGACCCCGCGATAGTAGTCGTAGACGAGGAACTCACGTGGGCCATCCCCATCACCGGCGGCCACCACGGCGCGAACCAAGTCGCCCACGACCTCTCGCAGTTAGGCGCGGTGCCCGCGATGACCACCGCGAGCGAAGCCGCGGGCAAGCAGGGCGTCGAGAGCAAGGCGAAAGCGCTCGACACCCACGTCGTCAACGGCGATTCGACGGTCGCGACGAACCTCGCCGTCCTGAACGACGAACTCGGGCCGGTCGCCCGCCTCGACGGACCGAAAGCGGTCCTCGTCGGCGACGACGTGACCGTCCTCAAGCGCAACGCCGACGACGGCGTCGTCCTCGGGACCGGAACCGTCTCGGGGGTGAAGAAGTCGCAGGTGCTCGACGCGTGGGAGGCCGCCCTCTCGGACCTCGGGTTGGAGTTCTCGGACGTGGACTTCGTCGCCACGGGCACCCGAAAGGAGGGCGAAGAGGGGCTGTACGACGCCGCACAGGAGATCGGCGCGGGCGTCGTCCTCTTCGAGAAGGAGACGTTAGCGGAGTTCGAGGGGCCCTCGCCCTCTCGGTCGAAGGAACTCATCGGCTGGCCGGGCATCGCCGAGGCGTCGGCCATCGCCGGCGGCCGCGAGCACGAACTCGCCCGCGAGAAAGAGCGGTTCGACGACGCCGTGACGGTCGCGGTGGGGCGGTAAGATGAGCGGGACGGACGCCCCGAACGACGCCGCCGCGGAGGACGCCGCCGACGCCGCGGGCGATTCGATGGGGACGCTCTACGTCGTCGGTATCGGCCCCGGTCTGCCGCACGCGATGACCCAGCGAGCCAAAGACGTCATCGCCACCGCAGACTGCGTCGTCGCGTCGAACCTCTATCAGGAGTTCCTCCGGCGCGACGGGACGCTCCCGCCCGAGAGCGCCGAAGTGGAGGCGGCACCCGACGGCGGGACGACGGCCAGCGGCGACCCCGGAACCGTCTTCGAACGGCGCGGGGGGACCCGGCAGACGGTCGTTCGCTCGACGATGGGGCGACAGATAGAACTGGCCCGCGAGGCGTTCGAACGCGTCCGCGCGGGCGAGGATGTCGCCCACGTCTCGGGCGGCGACCCGAACGTCTACGGCAAGAGCGACCTGCTGTTCACGATGGCCGAGGAGGAGGAGGCGTACGACGTTCCCATCGAAGTCGTCCCCGGCGTCACCGCGGCCCTCGGCGGGGCGGCGAACCTCGGCGCACCGCTCTCGAACGACTTCTGCACCGTCTCTCTGTCCGACAAGTGGCGAGGCTGGGACGAAATCGAGGAGAAACTGCGCGCGGCCGCCATCAGCGGGTTCGTCATCGTCCTCTACAACTGCTGGCGGGACTACCAGCGCGCCATCGACGTGATTCGCGAGGAACGGGCCGACGACGCGCCGGTCGGCATCTTCAACGACGCCGGGCGGAGCGACGCGGGCCGGAACCTCGACGACGAGACGCACACCATCACCACCCTCGGCGAGGCGAACGACCACGAGGACGAAGTCGGCGGGATGGGCACCTCCATCCTCGTCGGCAACCACGAGACGGCGGTCTGGGAGAACGACCACGGCAAACACCTCGTCACCCCGCGCGGCGGGCGTGACGTCGACGACTTCTGACAATGAGCACTGACGACACCACCGAACGGAGCACAGACGCAGAGAGCGAATGCGGAGCGAGCGACGCCGCCAACGCGGCCGACGGCGCGACCGACGCGGCGTCGAGTTCGAAGTGCGGAGCCTCGAAATCGAAGGCGGACGGCGGCGTCGCGAGTAGCGCCGAAACGGAGGCGAGCACCGACGAGACGGCGTCGAAGTGCGGAGCCTCCGGGTCCTCGTCTTCGTCCGGGTGCGGCGCCTCGAAGACGTCCGCGACCGACGAGAAGGTCGGGTCGACCGTCGACGACTTCGAGGCCGACCCCGGCCGACTCGTCGCCGTCGGGTTAGGCCCCGGCCAACCGGAGGGGATGACCCAACGCGCCCGCGCGTCGCTCTTGGAGGCGGACCACATCGTCGGCTACACCACGTACGTCGAACTCCTGCCGGAGGAGGTCACGGAGTCGGCCGAGGAACTGTACGACACGCCGATGTGCGGCGAAGTCTCCCGCACGGAGGAGGCGATAGACCGCGCCCTCGCCGGGAACGACGTCGCCATCATCGGGAGCGGCGACCCGAACGTCTACGCGCTGGCCGGACTCGCGCTCGAAATCCTCGAATCGAAGGGAGCGACCGCGAGCATGGTCGATTTCGAGGTGGTCCCGGGCGTGCCGGCCGCCCAGTCCTGCGGCGCGCGGTTGGGCGCGCCCCTCGTCAACGACACCGTCAGCATCTCGCTTTCGGACCACCTGACGCCGATGCCGACCATCGAGTCCCGCCTCCACGCCGTCGCGGGCGAGGGCTTCACCATCGCCATCTACAACCCGTGGAGCCGAAAGCGCCGGGAGAACTTCGAGAAGTGCTGCGAGATTCTGCTGGAACACCGCGCGCCGGACACCCCGGTGGGCATCGTCCACGGCGCGGGACGCGACGACGAACGGGTCGAAATCGTCGAACTGCGGGAGTTAGAGGAACTCGGCGAGACGGACCTCATCGACATGACCACGACCCTCTTGGTCGGCAACGAGGAGACGTACGTCTGGGACGACCGGATGGTGACGCCGCGGGGGTACGAGTCCAAGTATGACTACTGAGTACCGGGTCCGCCTCGACCGACGCGCCTGCGACGGCGTCTTCGCCTGCCTCGTGCGCGACGACCGGTTCGCCGAGGCGACGGACGGTCTGGCGACGATAGACGGCGGCGACCGAGGCGGCGACGACGGAGACGCCGACGGCGACGACGCCGACGAGATGGTCGTGGCGTTCGCGGACGACCGACTGGCGGACGCAGAACAGGCCGCCCGCGCCTGTCCCGTCGGCGCTATCGACGTGACCGAGGTGGACGATGAGTGACTCGGCCGCCGAAGCGCCGACGCCCGATCCCGTCGAGGACCTGCTCTCGGCGACGGCGGCGACGGCGTACTTCTGGGGTCGCGTGGCGGGCGACGGCGAACTGACGCGGGACTGCGTGACCGTCCGGACGGAAGACGGCACGTCCGCCGACGCGTTGGCGGCCGTCGCCGGCGCGGGCCGGACCGAAAACGAGCACCGCGTGGCCGCCCGCGAGTCGGCGCACGACGCCTCCATCGTCCGCTTCGAGGACGAGTACGAACTGCAAGTGTTCGGCGCGCCGGCCGGCCGCGCCGGTGCCGCCCTCGGCCTGCCAATCGACGGACAGCCCGGCGGGTACCGGTTCGACACGTTCTCCGACCACCGCGCGCAACTCGTCCGGGGACTCCTCGAAGCCTGCGGCACCGTCTGTTTCCGCGAGTCCTCGGCGTCGGTCGGCGTGTCGTTCGTCCACGACGACGAGACGCTGCTTCGGACGGTCCGGTCGCTTCTCGACGCCGCCGAACCGCACGTCCCGACCGACGACCTCTCGGAGACGTCCTCTGGGGGCTACTGGTTCGGGCTGGCCGACGACGCCGACACTGCGGCGTTCGCGGAGTGGGTGTACGACGGCAGCGACGAGACGGGACTGTACTCGGCGGAGCGACGCCGGAAACTCCGCCGGAGCGTCGAGCGCGCGACCGGAAGCGAGGTGGGAGAACTCTCCCGATGACCGCGAACGCGAAAGCGGCCCCGGTCGGACTGGACGACGAGGCCGTACTGCTCGTCGGCCACGGCTCCCGCCGCGAGAAGTCCAACGAGCAGGTTCGCACGCTCGCCGCCGAGTTGGAGGGCCGACTGGGCGTCCCGGTGGACGCGGGCTTTCTCGAACTGGCGAAGCCCTCGATACCGGACGCCATCGCGGGACTGGCGGCGAGCGTCTCGCGAGTCACCGTCGTCCAACTCTCGCTGTTCGCGGCGAGTCACGTCAAGAACGACGTTCCGCTGGCGGTACAGGAGGCCCGCACGGACCACCCCGAACTCACGGTACACACCGGGGCGCACCTCGGCGTCCACCCCGCACTCGTCGATATCCTCGACGACCGGGCCGCGGCGGTAGAGGCGGAGTTGGGCGTGGACCGCGAGGAGGACGACGTGGCGGTGGTGCTCTGCGCCCGCGGGTCCAGCGATCCGGACGCGAACGCCGACGCGCACAAACTCGCCCGGTTACTGTACGAGGGGCGGTCGTTCGACCGCGTCGAAACGTCGTTCGTCGGCGTCACCGAACCACGCCTCGACGAGACGCTGCACGCGGTGGCCAAGCACCGTCCGGACGCCGTCGTCGTGCTCCCGTACATGCTGGGCGACGGCGTTCTCACGGGGCGCATCCGCGACGGCGCGGACGAATTCGACGACGAGTACCCGTACGTCGCCGCCGCCGCCGGCGACCCGCTGGGAACCGACACGCGTCTGTTGGACGTTCTCGGCGACCGCTGGCAGGAAGCGCGCACCGACAGCGTGGACATGTCCTGCGACACCTGCAAGTACAAGGTCGAACTCGACGGCTACGAGGAGGACGTCGGCGGCGCGCGTGCGATGCTGCGGGCGATGACGCACCTCGAATCGCACGCCGACCGCGACGACGTGGACGAGGATCCGCACGCCCACGACGCCCCGGAGAAACACGTCGCGGTGTGTACGAACCAGACCTGCGCCGCCGACGGGTCGCCGGCCGTGCTCGAACGGTTGCGGCAGGAGGCACGCGACTCCGACGCCTGCGACGCCCGGATCACGCGCTCGTCCTGCCTCGGTCGGTGCGGCGACGGCCCGATGGTCGCCGTCTACCCCGACGGCGTCTGGTACGGCGGCGTCGACCGAAGCGACGCGGAGCGAATCGTCTCGTCCCACCTCGACAGGGATCGCATCGTCTCGGATATCGTCGATCAGACGCTATAATACAATGAGCTGCTACGAAATCGAAGCACTACGACTCGGACTGATGAACGTCCTCGGAACCGAAGACCGGAGCGCGCGCGAACACGCCGAGAAAGAGCTCGACGGGCACCTCGACGGACCCGTCGAGGCTTTGGCGAACGCCGCGACGCTCTCGGAGATTCAGCGACACCTCGACGCGGCGCTGGTGGACCTCGAAGAGGAGATAGCCGCGACGGACGCCGACGATCCGGAGTACGACTACCTCCGCGGACGGTTGGTAGCCGTTCGGGACGCCGAGCGCGCCGTCCGCAGGCTAACCGACCAGGGGGAGAGCGTCCTCGGCGGACTGGGCGAGGCCCACGACGTACTCCACGAGACGTTCCCCGTCGATGAGTGACGCGGGAGAACCGTGCGCGGTCGAACTCGGCGAGGTGACGCCGGCCCGGTCCCGCCACGCCGGCAGACGGTCGGCGGTCGAACTGCGCGACGAACTCCTGGTCGTCGGGACGGCCGCCGGCGACGTACTCGCGTACGACCGGTCCACGCTCGACGAGCGTTGGAGCGCCGAAACGCGGAGCGAGAGCGCGTCCGTCGTCTCGGCGGCGTCGTTCGGCGACGGCGTCGCGGTCGGCGAACGCGGCCCCGAGGGACGCATCCGGGTCTACGACGCCGCGACCGGCGAACGTCGCTGGACGTACGACACGGCGGCCGACGTGGGGACGCCCCAGAAGGAGTCGCGCTTCTTCCTCCCGTTCGTCGCCGACGTCGCGTCCGGCGGCGACCGACTGTACGTCGCCGCTCGGCGCTACGAACGCGACGGCGACCGCCGCTCGTTTTCCAGCGCGGTGTACGCCTTCGACGTGGAGGGAGAGGCGGTCTGGACGTACGAGACCGACGCCTCCCCGATCAGCATCGACGCCGACGGGCGACGCCTCGGGATCGCCTACAACCGCTGTCCGGGCGCTCACCAGCACGGCCTCGTCGTCCTCGACGCGGAGACGGGCGAGGTTCGGTGGGAGTGGGACCCCGGAACCGACGGTCAGCGACGCGTCGGCGACGTCTCCCTCGTGGACGACGGAGCCGTGGTCGCCAGTCACGGCGACTACCGCGGCTACCGCCTCGGCCGAGGCGGTGCCGAGGAGTGGCGCGTCGACGTAGCGACGCCGACGACCGTCGGCGACGAGACGCTGTACGCGTATCCGAATCACGCGCACGCGACGAGCGAGGGCGTAGTCTTCGTCACGGGGAACACGTACTCGACGGAGGGCCGCGAGACGGAGTCGTTACACCCGCGGGAACACACCGCCGTCGGCTACACCCCCGACGGCGAACGCGCGTGGACGGCCTCCGTCGGCGGGTTCGCGAGCGAACTCGGGACGGCAGGCGGACGCGTCGCCGTCCCCGGAGCGCAGCACTTCCGGACGCGCGACGCCGACGTGCACGGCCTGCGACTGTTCGGTACGGACGCCGGCCCCGAGACGAGCCTCGAAACCGACGGCGTCGTCACGGCCGTCGCACTCGACGGCGAGGCGTTCGCCGCCGTCGAAGAGCCCGTCGTCTACCACGACGACGGCGCGGAACGAGGCACCTACCGGGTGCTCCTCGGAACCGAAGAGCGAGCGTAACACACTCGGCCGCGTCGCTCGTCGGAGACGTAGCGTCCGGTTCTTCTCGGAAAACTCGACTTCCTCGGACGACTGTCGAACGGTCCGCAGAACTACTCGTCCGGCCGAGCGTCGTCTCCTCGGCGGACTCCTAACTCCGTCGCGTCCGGACCGAACTCGCCTTCGAGCAGGTCCGGAACGTCCTCCGGGCGCACGTCCGAGTACCACCGACTGCGGGGGTGGATAGCCACCGCGGTGCCCTCCGCGCTGCACAGTCCGAGGCAACTCGTCTCGGCGACGTGGACGCGCGACCAGAAGACGTCTCGCTCCCGCAACCACGATTTCACCGCGTCGTACACGTCCGCGCCGTGCGCCTCCGCACAGCAGGCGTACTCCGAGTCCCGCGCGTTCGTACAGACGAGCACGTGGTCGGAGAACCCCTTTTCTGCGACCTCTTCGGTTCGCGGTCGCATCAGTCCGCTCCGAGCGTCGTCTCCGCGTTCGGCGTCGAAGGCTCGGACGCCCGACCGTCCGTCGCGCGGCGACCGAGTAAGGCGTGCGTGCCCGCGAGGACCAGCCAGAGCAACGCCTGCCCGAACACGACCATCCCGGTCAGCCCCACCGCGAACTCCGACGGAAGCGCGCTCTCGACCGAGTTCGACGGCGCGAGCGCGACCGGAATCGCGAGCAGACCGAAGGGGAACACCGCGACGACTGCGGCGGTGGCCCGCCCGTACTCGCCACGGAGGCGGTCGTACGCGAACCCCGAGAGCAGGCAGACGAACGCGCCGGCGACCATCATCCCCCCGTAGACGAGGAGGCGGGTGTCGGTGGGGAGCGACTGCTCGGCGCCTATCTGGGGCGGTAAAGCGAGCCACGGCGCGCCCGATGCGGTGACGAAGCCGGCGACGGCCAACAGATAGCTCTTCGTGCCGCCGGTCCCCGGTATCGCGGGTTCGAGGAAGTAGTAGGCGACGCCGAAGACCACCCCGCCGAGGAGGACGCCCCAGAGGACGCCGGAGACGACGCTCACGGCGTTCGTGACCGCCGCGGAAACGGCGCTGTCGTGGTGGGATTCGCCCGTCTCGTGGGTGTGGCCGTCCGCGTGGTGGCCCGCTCCGCCGAACTCGTCGGCGAACGCGATGAACGGGTTTCCGACGAGGGCCACGAGCAGGCCGAACACGAGTCCGGCGACGACGCCCGCCTTCACGCCTCGCTTCACGTACGTAAAGAACATGATCAGTGACAGGTGACGCCCGCCGCGTGCCGGAAGTTGTGCATCGAATCGTGCACCATCGGCTCCTGCACGAACAGCAGTGCGAACCCGAGCGCGACGACGAGAGCGAGTCCGGTAGCCATCTGCGCCGGGGTCAGTTCCGCGCGAGCCTGTTCGATACGACCGTGAACGGTGTTGTTGGCAGTCGCCATTCTAAACCACACTTGCACAACAACAAGTAGATTTGTAAATCTTCCGAGTGTGCGAAACCTAGGTTTCGCGAGCGGCGCCGACGGCGGCGTCTATCCGTTCGGCCGAGAGCGCCGAGAGCGGAACGCGTTCGCCGCCCGTCTCGTCGGCGATCGTGCCCGTCAGTCCGGCTCTGTCGTCGTCGCCGGCGTCCACGACGACGACGTGCGCGCCGAGTTCGGTCAACCGCCGCGCGGCCGCGCGCGTCTCGCGGACCGGACTCCCCTCCGCGACGTTCGCCCGCCCGTCGGTGACCAGGACGACGACGCCTGCGGCCGGGTCGGCGCGTTCGAGCACGTCGCCGGCGGTCCGGAGTCCGGCGGGGAGGGGCGTCCGGTCGCCCGTCGGCAGGTCCTTCAGGTGCCGGGCGGCGAGGGTGACGCTGTTCGTCGGCGGGAGGAGGACGTCCGCCTCGTCGCCGGCGAAGGCGACGAACGCGACTTCGTCGCGCTTTTGGTACGCGTCTTTCAGGAGTTCGAGCACGGTTCCCTTCGCCGCGCGCATCGCGGGCAGCATCGACGCGCTGGCGTCGACGGCGAACAGCACGAGCGCCGAGGCGTCGCTCCGACGGACGGACTGACGCAGGTCGCGCGACTCGACGGACGGCGCCCCGCGGGCGGTCGCCGCGCGAACCGACGCCGCGGCGTCGATGCCCCGGTTCGAATCCGCGCGCTGACTTCGTACGCGGGCCCCCTCGTCGTCCACGCTCGGCCGCGTTCGCGACCGAGACCCGCCCCCCGCTTTCCCCCGTTCGACGGCCTCCGGCGCGGACAGGTCGGGGGCGGCCGCCTCCCCCACGCCGGCGCGGGACTGCCCCGGCACTATCGGGGTACCCTCCGTTTGCTCGTCGCTCTCGCCCGATTCTCCGTCGCTTTCGTCCGTCTCCCCGTCGCTCCCGTCGGTGTTCGCTTCGGCTTCGTCGTCCGCTCCCCCGCCGTTCCGGGGTGACGGCGCTACAGCGCCGTCTGATCCGTCGTTTCCGTCGTCGGTCTCGTCGCTCTCGTCGTCCGGTCCGGTCGAATCGGGTGTCGAGTCGGAGGCGTCGTCGGCGTCGCCCGTCTCGTCGGCGGACTCCTCGTCGGAGTCGGACTGCCCGTCGCGTTCCGCTCGGTCCTCCCCGTCGGCTTCGCCCTCTCCCTCGGCTTCGTCCTGCCCGTCTTCTCCATTCTCCCGGCCGTCGTCACTCCCCTCGTCGAAGTGGTCGTCGAGGAGTTCCTCGGGGTCGGGGGCGTCCTCGAACGGGCGCGACCGGAGCCGGTGGGGGAGTGCGAGTTCCGCCGCCCGCCGAACGTCGGACTCGACGACCTTCGAACGCCCCTCGAGGGCGGCGAACGTCGCGGCGGCCCGCGCCGCGGCGATGTCCCCGCGGTGCCCCTCGATGCCCGAGTCGCGGCAGAGTTCCGCGATGTCTCTGGCGAACTGCGTCGGCAGTTCGACCTCGGGGAGCCGTTTCCGGGCCCGTCGCAGGCGGCCTCGGGGGTCGTCGATACCGCGTCCGTCGTCCGGCGCGTCGGTCGCATTGGCGGGGGTAACGTCCGTCCGTCCCGTCGCCCGGTCGATGATTTCGACCCGGCGGTCGATGTCCTCGCAGGCCGTCACCGTCGCTTGGAGCGCGAAGCGGTCGCGCAACTGCGGTCTGAGCTCTCCCTCCTCCGGGTTCATCGTCCCGACGAGCGTGAAATCGGCCGGGTGGGAGACGCTCACGCCGTCGCGTTCGACCGTGTTGACGCCGCTGGCCGCCGCGTCGAGAAGCACGTCCACGAGGTGGTCGTCGAGGAGGTTCACCTCGTCCACGTAGAGGATGCCGCGGTTGGCGCGGGCGAGCAGTCCGGGGTCGAACTCGTGCTGGCCGTCTAAGGCGTCCGCGACGGAGAGCGTCCCGACCACCCGTTCGCGCGTCGCCCCCAACGGCAGGGTCACGAGCGGTACCGAACGCTCGGTCGTCGGCGGGTCCGTCCGGTCGCGGCAGTCCGCACACTGCTTCTCCGGGGCGTTCGGCGGACACCCGTAAGGACAGTCCTCGACGGCTTCCTGCGTCGGAAGGAGGTCGGCGAGCGCCCGAACCGCCGTGGACTTCGCCGTCCCCTTCTCGCCCCGTATCAGCAGTCCGTCCAACGCCGCGTTCGCCCCGACGGTTAGTAAAGCGCTCTTGAGTTCCTCCTGACCGACGATTTCCGAGAAAGAGAGCGACGTACCCCCGGCGTACGAAGCTTTTTTGGCTCTGCCGAAGTCAACCATACTTGTATTAGCGCAATGGAGGTTTAACAACGTTATGTCAACAATCGGCCTATACACCGCGACCGAAAACGAACTCGGGGCCGTCCAGCGGGCCGCCGAGCGGACGGACGCGAACCTGGTCGTTCGCTCGGAGAGCGACTTCGACGGGCAGGCGGACGTCGACGCGTTCCTCGACGAGATAGAAGACGCGACGGCGGCAATCTTCTGGCTCCACGGCGCGGAGGAGAGCATGCCGGGGTACGACCACGCCGTCGGCCGCCTCGAAGACGCCGGCGTTCCGCTGGTCGTCAAATCGACCGGCGACGCCTACGCGCTGGAGGACACGTCCGTCGCCGCGGCGGACCGCGACCGGGTGTACGAGTACTTGGAGAAGGGCGGAACCAGCAACGTCGCGAACTGCGTTCGGTTCCTCGCCGACGAGTACGGGGACGGCGACTACGAGTACGACGACCCCGTGACGCTCCCGACGGAGGGCGTCTACCACCCGGACCACCCCGGCGCGTCGTACGACGAACTCCTCGGCACGTTCGACCCGGCAGCGCCGACGGTCGGCGTCTGGTTCTACGAGTCCCACTGGACCCACGAGAACACCCGCTACGTCGACGCGCAGGTGCGCGCCATCGAGGCGCAGGGCGCGAACGCGCTCCCGATATTCTGCAACCCCGCGACGGATAGCGACGAGCAGTGGGACGCCGAGCGAGTGACCGAGGAGTGGTTGCTCGACGCGGACGGCGACCCCGTCGTCGACGCCGTGCTCTCGTCGTTCATGTTCTCGCTGTCGATGGACGAACGCGGCCGGTCGGCCGACGACGAGGGCGACGGCGCCGAGGACGTGTTCCTCGACCGACTCGGCGTGCCCGTCATTCAGACCGTGACGACGATGCGCTCTCGCTCCCGGTACGAGAAGAGCGACACCGGCGTGATGGGCTTCGAACTCGCCCTCTCGGTCGCGCTTCCGGAGTTCGACGGCAACGTCGTCACCCACCCCATAAGCGGCAAGGAGCGAACCGACGACGAGGCAGGTATCGGAAGCGCGCCGAAGCAGCACTTCCCTATCGACGACCGGGTGGACCACGCCGCGCGACTCGCGGTCAACTGGGCGAGCCTGCGGCACACCCCCAACGAGGAGAAGAACGTCGCGGTCGTCCTGCACAACTACCCGCCGAGCGACGACGGCATCGGCACCGCCTTCGGACTCGACAGCCCTGAGAGCACGGTCAATCTCCTCGAAGAACTGGACGCCCGTAACTACAATATCGGCGGACGACTCCCCGAGAGCGGTCAGTCCTTAGTCGAACGGCTCACGTCGCAACTGACCCTCGACGACCGCTGGGTCGCCCCCGAGGACGTCCGCGACCTGAGCGTCGACGTCGTCTCCCCCGAGCAGTACCGCGAGTGGTTCGAGGCCGCCGACGAGCGATTCCGGGCGAACGTCGTCGAGGAGTGGGGCGAAGCCCCCGACCGGCCGTTCGCCATCCCCGGCGTGGAGTTCGGGAACGTCCTCGTCACCGTCCAACCGCCGCGCGGGTTCGGGATGGACCCCTCGAAGGTGTACCACGACTCCGACCTCCAACCGCCCCACGACTACGTGGCGTTCTACGGGTGGCTCCGCAACTCCTTCGACGCCGACGCCGTCGTCCACCTCGGCACGCACGGGAGTTTAGAGTGGCTCCCCGGCAAGACGGTCGGACTGGACGGCGAGAGCGCCCCCGACCAGTTGATCGACGACCTGCCGAACGTCTACCCGTACATCGTCAACAACCCCGGCGAGGGGACCCAAGCGAAGCGGCGTTCCTACGCCGCCATCGTCGATTACCTGACGCCGGTGATGCGCAACGCCGGCACGTACGACGAACTCGCCGAACTCGAAGAACTCGCGGACCAGTACCGCGAAGCCGGCATGGAGGACGCCCGCACCGACGACGGCGACCACCTCGAAGCGCTCCTCCGCGAGAAAGTCGAGGAACTGGACCTCGCCGTCGAACTCGGTATCGACGGCGAGATATCCGAGCGAGCGGACGTTCGCGGCCCCGAGGAGGCCGGTTCGACCCTCGCGGAGGGTGCCGTCGAGGGTGACGACGTGGACGTCGAGGAACTCGTCGAACGCGTCCACGCGTACCTCACGGACGTGAAGACGACGCAGATTCGGATGGGGCTCCACACGATGAGCGAACCGCCCGCCGACGAACGCCTCGTCGAGTACCTCGTGGCGCTCACCCGACTGGAGAACCCCGGCGGGCCGAGTCTCCGAGAGAGCGTGGCGGGCGTCCTCGGAATCGATTACCAGCGGATGCTCGACGAACCGGGGGCGTACGACGAGGAACTCGGGATGACGCTCTCGGAGGCCGCAGACGAGGTGTACGAGACGAGCCTCGACCTCGTTCGGACGCTTGCCGAGCACGACTTCGACGTTCCGACGTCGGAGACGGAAGCGGAACCCGACGACGAAGTGAACATGAATCTGCTCGTGGTGGACATCGACCCCCTCGGGGACGCGCGCGCGAAGTCGGGCGCGCACGACCGTCTCCGCGAGGCACTCGCGTTCATCTGCGAGGAGGCGGCCCCGCGCGTGCGGGGTGCCGAAGACGAGATTCCGCGGACGGCGGACGCCCTCGCCGGCGAGTACGTCCCCCCCGGCGGAAGCGGCGCGCCCACTCGTGGCGGCGTCGACCTGCTCCCGACGGCGCGGAACTTCTACACGTTGGACCCGCGGAAGGTGCCCGCAAAGAGCGCGTGGCGGGTCGGGCGAGAGGTCGCAGAGGGTATCGCGGAGCGTCACCGTAGGGAACGGGGCGAGTACCCAGAGGAGATAGGCGTCGTCGCGTGGGGGACGCCGACCGTCCGCACCCGCGGGGAGACCATCGCACAGGTGTTGGCGCTGATGGGCGTCGAACCGGTGTGGACCGACGCCGGGCGCGTCGACGACGTGGAGCCGATACCCTTAGACGAACTCGGACGGCCCCGAATCGACGTGACCACGCGCGTCTCGGGACTGTTCCGGGACGCCTTCCCGCAGGCTGCGGGCGTCGTCCACGACGCCGTGGACGCGGTGGTCGAACTCGACGAACCGCACGAGATGAACTACGTGAAGAAGCACGTCGAAGAGGAGACGGAGCGACTCGAAGACGAGGGCGTCGAGAACCCCGAGAAAGCCGCCAAACACCGCGTGTTCACGACTCGCCCCGGCGGGTACGGAGCCGGGACGAACAAGGCCGTAGACGAGGGCAACTGGGCGGACCGTTCGGACCTCGCGGACGTGTACGTCCAGTGGGGCGGGTACGCCCTCGGAAGTCGCGGGCGCGTCTCCGAGGCGCACGACGCCTTCGAGCGCCGCCTCGGCAGCGTCGAGGCGACGGTCAAGATAGAGGACACCGCAGAACAGGACGAGTTCGACAGTTCGGACTGGTACGCGTTCCACGGCGGCTTCATCACCGCCGTCTCCGAAATCGCGGGCGAGGAGCCCGCCTCCTACGTCGGCGACTCCAGCGACCCCGACAACGTCTCCGTGTACACGAACGAGGAGAAGGTCCGCAAGGCGATGCGCGCCCGCGTGCTCAACCCCGATTGGCTCGACAGCATGGCGGAACACGACTACAAGGGTGCGGGCGACCTCTCGACCACCGTGGACGTGGTCCTCGGGTGGGACGCGACCACCGGCGTCGTCAGCGACGCACTCTGGAGCGACGTGGCCGAGAAGTACGCCTTCGACGAGGAACGGCAGGAGTGGATGCGCGAGGTGAACCCGTGGGCCTTAGAGAGCATCAGCGACACGCTCTTGGAAGCCATCGAGCGCGGACTGTGGGACGCCGACGACGAGACGGCCGACCGGCTTCGGGATATCAACCTCCGGGTTGACGGCGACATCGAAGCGCGCGCCGGACGCGCGAACGCCTCGGAGGTGCCCGGCGATGACGACTGAGGAGGGCCGACAGGACCGCGGCACCGACCGAGAGGACGGCGACTTCGAGGAGTACGCCGACCTCGGGGCGACCACCGAGAACGCGATGGACATCGCCGAGACGAGCATGGACCGCGTGCGAAAACTCGTCCCCGACGAGACGCTGGCCGACCGCATCAGACAGAAGAGCGTCCACGCGACGGGCGACCCCGAGTTCCAACACCTCGTCCGGTTCACCGGCGAGACGGCGGAGGAACCGGTCGTCGCCGGCGCGCGGGCCGTCCTCGAAGAGCGCCCCATCGTCACCGACATCACCATGGTGAAGGCCGGTATCACCGGCCGCGGCCACGACTGTCCCGTCGAGAAAGCCATCGGCAACGGAGCGGAACTCGCGGCGCGGACGGGGATGACGCGGACGGCCGCCTCGGTGCTCGAACTCGACCGCCGGGGCGTCTACGACGGCGCTATCGCCGTCGTCGGAAACGCGCCGACCGCGGCGCTGGCCCTCGCTGACTGCATCGAAGACGGGACGCGACCCGCCGTCGTCGTCGCCACCCCCGTGGGGTTCGTCAAGGCGGCCGAGAGCCGGAAGCGCCTCCGCGACGTCGCGGGCGAACACGGCGTCCCGGCGATTACGAACGTCGGTCGCCGCGGCGGAAGCGGACTCGCGGCCGGCCTGACGAACGAACTCGTCCACGTGGCGAGCGACGCCCGGAGCGGAGAGGTAGACCTCCCGTGAGCGACGCGTACGACTTAGACGCCGGCCCGGACCCGGCGGCACTCGCGGCGTCGGAACCCGAACCCTCGGACGCGGAGGGCCCGGTGTACGCCGTCGGCATCGGTCCCGGAAACCCGGAGTATCTGACCCCCCGCGGCGAGCGTGCGATTCGCGACGCCGACGTGGTGGTGGGCTTCGAGACGGTGGTCGAGTTCGTCCGCGGGCGGACGGACGCCGAACTGCTCACCTGCGGGTACCGCGACGAGGCGGAGACGCTGGCGGCGTTCGCCGACCGAATCGAAGACGGGGCGTCCGGGACGGCAGTCCTGATGGGCGACCCGAACCACTCGGGCTACCAGTTCGTCGGGAAGGTGCAGGCCGCCGTCGAAGCGCCGGTCCGGGTGATTCCGGGGATATCGTCGCTTCAGGTCGCCGCGAGCAGGGCGCGGACGCCGATGGAGGAGACGGCGTTCGTCACCCTCCACAAGAGCGGTGACATCGCCCCCGACCTTCAGCGACTCCGCGAGAGCGTCGGCGAACGGCACCTGCTCGTCCTTCCGCGTCCCTACGACTGGATGCCCGAGGACGTCGCCGCCGAGTTACTCGACTGCGGCGCGTCGGCGTCGCTCGAAGCCCTCGTGTTGGAACGGTTGACGCACGACGACGAGGCGGTGACCAAGACGACGCTGGGCGAACTCCGAGCGCTCTCGGCGGAGTCCGACGCCGACTCGTCGCCGTTCTCCGACCTCTCCGTGCTCGCCGTTCGCTCCGGGTGAGCGAGGTCGGCGGTTCCGCGCGTTTTTGCCGCACGCAGGCGCTCTCCCGGCCGATAGGCGTCGGTCGGCCGTCGGAACTCCTCACCCTGAGCGAACGTCACGGGCGTCACCAAAACTTATTTGAGAATCGGTTGCAACGCATTAAGCAACCCAATTTGGGCTAACTAAAGTATAATTGTCCGACAACGCCCCATGACATCCGACACAATCCTCCTCATCGGCCGCGATACGCGAAACGCCCACGAAGTACTCGAAGCCCACGCCGAGCGACTGCGCGGGCGTGCTATCGCCGACGCCGTGGAGGTGGCGACGTACGAGAGCGAACCGGTTCGCGAACTCCGCGGACGGTTCGAGCGACTCTCCGCCGACGAGGTGTACGCGGTTCCGATGTGCACCGCACACACCCACGAGACGATCAACGACATCCCGTCCGCGCTCTCGTACGTCCCGGGGGACGTTCGCTACTGCGAACCGCTCGGACAGAGCCCCGCCGTCACCGAGGTAATCGAGGAGCGAGGGGCGGACCTGATTCCGCCGTCGGAGGAGGTGTCTCTCATCCTCGTGGGGTTCGGGAGCAGTTCGAAGCCCTATCACCGACAGACCGTCGACTATCACGCCGCCCGACTCCGCGAACAGTCGGCCTACGGGGAGGTTCTGACCTGCTATCTCCTCCAGAACCCCACGGTGGAGTGCGTCCGGTACAACACGACGAAGACGCGGTCCGTGGCGGTTCCGCTCTTTCTCGCGCGAAGCGAGGCGACCGAGAGCCGAATTCCCGACGAACTCGAACTCGTCCGCGGCGGCATCGAGTACGCCGACCCCTACGGCGAGCACGCGCGGATTACGGACGCCGTTCACGCCGAAGTCGAGAAACAGCGCGCGCTCTCTCGCGCGGACTCCGCGCCGACGGCCTCCTTCGAGGGGCAACTGACTCAGACGCGACGACCCCTCGCGACCGACGGAGAGGGCGTCCCGCGGTGACGAGTCGGGCCGATCGACGAACTCGGCGAGGCCGCGAACGTCGCCGGTGAGAACCGTTCGAGCGGAGATCCGTCAGAAAGCGGTAAATCAGGGCGTCGGCGAGTTCAGGTCCGCGCGCGTCAGCGTTCGGCGTCGAGGCGTCTCCCGTCGGGGTCGAACGACCCCGCGCGGGTCCCCGTATCGAGGATTCTCGTCCGGACGTACGTCTCGATGGCCGCGTTCAGCATCTCACGCCAACTTCCGAACTGGGAGTTCCCGGCGACGTGGTCGTCCCACTCCTCGTCCGGTATCTCCTCGAACGACTCCTGATCCGTGACGTCGAAGTCGCTCTCGGCGACGAACGCGCCGATGGACGCCGCGTCGGTGTGCTCTCTCATCCACTCCTCCGCGAAGAGGTCTTCCAAGGTCACATCACCACCCAGACCGCCGATCTCCCCGGAGACGGCGGCCTCGACGGCACGTCGTTCCTCCTGCATCGGTTCGTTCGTATCGTCCGAACCTACGTATTTCATGGGATTCGTTCAGTTCGTCGTGACTATCTCGACCACGTCGCGGTGCGAGAGGACGTGGTCCGCGCCGACCTGCCGTTTCGTGTGACAGTCGATGCCGTGGAGCAAGCCGTCGCCGATGTCGGAGTGGAGGTGGTACGCGAAGTCCTCCGTCGTCGAATCCTCCGGGAGGATGAAGCAGTCCCGGAAGACGCCCTGCGTGTCGCCTCTGCCGTTCGCGCTTCCGGGGAAGATGGCGATAGCGCCCATCTCGTCGAACAGGGCCGTCTCCAAGGCCGCCTGCACGCCCGTCCCGTCGAACTCGGCGACGAACTCGCGTATCTGCTCTAAGCCCGCCTCCTGTTCCTCGGAGATATCGCCGACGATCTCGAAGTCGCCGTCGCCGGCGCGGTAGTCGACGACGCCGCTTTCGGCGGCCTTCTTCAACGCCTTCTCCGCGTGCGCACTCGCGGGGACGAACGAGAGGTGGTCGTAGTCGGGGTCCGACGTTATCTCCTCGTAGTTCTCCTGCGCTACGGGCTTGTCCATCTTGTTCGCCGCGATGACCATCGGCTTGGTGCGCTTGCGAATCTCGCGGGCGACGGCCTCCTTGTCGTCGTCGTCCCACTCCTCGGGGTCCAACCCGAGGCCCAGACCGAGTATCACCTGCTTTATCTCGTCTTTGTTCGTCTTGAACGCCGACATCTGTTCGGCGAGGTCCTCCTCGACGTTCTTCTCCTCGCCGTTGTAGCCCGACCGGTAGCGGTCGAGTCCCTTCTCCAAGATGTCGAGATACCACATGTCGAGTTCGTCTTCGAGGAAGTCGATGTCCTCGCGGGGGTCGTGACCCTCCGTGGGTTCGCCCTCGATGTCCGTCTCGCCGGAGAAGTCGACGACGTGGACGAGGACGTCCGCCTCGTTGAGGTCCGTCAGGAACTGGTTGCCGAGGCCCTTCCCCTCGTGTGCGCCGGGGATGAGACCCGCCACGTCCACCAACTTGACCGGCACGAACCGCACGCCGTCGTCGCAGAAGCCCACCGAGGGCGTACACGACTCGTCGAACTCGGGGGCCGCACACTCGACGCGGACGTACGCCTCGCCGACAGAAGGATCGATGGTGGTGAAGGGGTACGCCCCCTCCGGAACGTCGTTCATCGTCGCCGCGTTGAAAAAGGAGGACTTGCCGACGGACGGTTTGCCGACCAGTCCGATCTTGTGACTCATTAGGTGCGGATGAATCCTCAGGCGGCAAAAGGGACTCTATCCGGACTCGCCCGCGCCACGCCGTACCACGGCCCGCCACCAGCGACTATTTGCCTCCGGAGTTCCGACACCCGACGATGACCGAGTCCGACGACGCCGACGCGACGGACGCGCCGACGGGAGACACCTTCGGCGTCGGCATCCACGTCACGGAGGCGGACCTGCAGTTCGTCGTCCACGTCCCCTCCGACATCGACTCCGGGTGGACCGACCCCGACGAGTTCCAACGACTCGTCGAACGCATCGTCTGGGACCGACTCGACCGGGAGTCCACCCTGCGCGGTATCGCCCGCACCGCCGACACCGGCGATACGGTGACGTTGGGGCGCGTCACCCTCCGCCCGGACGGAACCGTCGTTTCGACGACGCTGAACGCGCCGACCGACGCCGCCGAGAACGACGCTCTGACCGACTCGTGACGACTGACGACGCGGAGGACGCGCTTGCGGCGGTCCGGGACGCGGCCGCCGAACGCGCACTCCTCGACGCCGACGACGCACGACGGTACCTCGCACTCGCCGGAACGGTCGAACGCGTCCGCGAGGAGCAGTCGTCCCCCGGCGGAACGCTGGCCGCCGCGCTAGCGTGTACGCTCGCCGTCACTCGCCTCTCGGACCTCCCGAGTTCGACGTTCGGGGCCGGCGACGAATCGACTGCCACCCGCCGGACGGAGTTCGACGCCACCGAGACGGTGACGACCGATGCTGACGCGTCGCCCCCGTCGCCGGCGAGTCCGGGGCCCGCAGTTCCCGCCTCGCCGTGGTCGTCCGCCGCCGCGACGCAGGAGCTCGTCGCCGACGGCGCCGTCGTCGCGGTTCGACGGTTCGACGCGGACACGGAGACGGTCGCCGCGCGCGCCGAACTTCCCCGCGCCGACTTGGAAGCGAGGCTCGAACGGGACTCGTAGGCGTCGTACCGAACTCCGAAGAGAAAGAGACCGCTACCGCACGTCGCGTTTACTTGCCGCCCTTCGCGTGGTCCGGCGGGCCTCGGTTGCCGTCGTCGGAGTCGCCGCCGGAGTTGCCTTCATCGTCGTCTCCGTCGTCCTTCGCGTTGCCCTTCTTGCCGTTGCCTTTCTTATCGTTGCCCTTCTCGTCGTCGCCCTTCTCTTTGCCCTTCTTCTGGGCCTTCTCGGGCGGTCCGCGCTTGTCGTCTTTCGACTCGTTAGCCGCCGCGTCGTTCTTCTTCTCGTGGCCCGGCGCGTCGTCGGCGTTACCGGGGTTGTTCGACGTAACGAAGTCGGAGATTATCTGACCCGGCGGTCCGTTGAACCCCGCCGCGCGGAGCGCCTCGATGAAGCGCGAGACGGACTGCCCGAAGTTCTTCTGTTCGCCGGCGTAGTCGGTGGTCAGCGTCGCGGTGGCCGTCGCCTCGTCACCCTCACTGCTCGCGGTGACGGTGACCGTCACGTTCTCGGTGGGTGCCGGCAGGGCGACTTCCCCGTCGGCGTCCGTCTCGTACGTGCCCGTCCCGGAGTAGTTGCCGTCGGCGCTGACTTCGACGGACGCGTTCTCGACTGCGGTGTCGTTACGCGTCACTTCGACCGTCGCGCCGTCCGACTCCTGTTCGACGCTGACCGCGAACTCGGACTCCGCACCGGCGAGTTCGGCGGTGAACTCGGCGCCGAGGCCGTCGTACGTCGCGGTCACGGTGACGTTCTGCGTCTCCGCGGGTTGCGAAAGCGAGACGGTCCCGTTCGCGTCGGTGGTGTAGTTGCCCGTCTCGGAGTAGTTACCGTCGGCGCTGACTTCGACGGACGCGTTCTCGACGACGTCACCGTACTGCGTCACGGTGACCGTCGCGCTTCCGTCCTCGGCCTGTTCGACGTAGGTGTCGAGGGACTCCTCGCGCGGGTAGAGGGTCTCGCTACTCGTCGCGGACTCCCCGTCCACCGTCGCGGTCAGGTTCACGGCGACCGTTTCGTTGGGTTCGGGAAGCTCCACCGTCCCGTTCGCGTCGGTGGTGTAGTTGCCGGTCCCGGAGTAGTTACCGTCCGTCGTCACCTCGACGGTGGCGTTCTCGACAACGGTGTCGTTCTGCGTCACGGTCACGACTGCCGTTCCCGTCTCGGGGTCCTGTTCGACGTCAGTCTCTACGGTCGGCGCTGCGCTGACCGCCGCCGGCACGACTGCAGCGGCGAGCAACGCGACTGCCAACAGCGTCACGAGCGGTTTTGTCTTTCGCATCACATTCTCCCTTTCTAACTGGTGGGGGATAAAGCAGGTATTCGCTGACCCCGGCTTACCGACGATTTGGCCGGATTAACGCCGATTTAATCGGCAGACTGCGGCGGTTTCCGGTGTTGTGACTCCTCGTCGAGGAGAGAATAGGAGGGAAACGGGAGCGGAGTGAGCACCTGCGATGCTCGTGGCTCCTCGTCGCGTCCCTTTCGAAATGAGAAAAGCCCACTCTCCACGTGGAGAGTGGGCTGTGGAGTATGAGTAGAGGCGGCGAATCGGATTTCCCAGAGGCTCGCGCACTCCAGTACTGACCGAAACGCGAGTGGGCTTAACTTCCGTGTTCGGGATGGGTACGGGTGTAACCCCACTGCTGTGGCCGCCTTAACGCCGATCGACGGAATCGAACCGTCGTAAACACCAGTATCGGTGGCTCGTGTTCGACCGTGTGTACGTGCAATCCAGTTAACGCCTGAACCCGCTTCATCGGGACTGTGGTGGGTCCGATGCAGTATGAGTATGGCTCGGTCTGTTAGTGCTCGCGGGCTGAACGCCTCGTTGCCTCGGCGCGTACACCCCGAGTCTATCGAACTCGTCTTCTACGAGTGACCTCGGTGGTACCTCTTTTTCATGTGGGTTTCGAGCTTAGATGCGTTCAGCTCTTACCCCGTGTCGCGTAGCTGCCCGGCAACTGCCCTCTCGGACAACCGGTACACCAGCGGCGACCAATCGTAGTTCCTCTCGTACTATACGATCGTTCACGTCAGGTACCTTGACACCCCCAATAGATAGCAGCCGACCTGTCTCACGACGGTCTAAACCCAGCTCACGACCTCCTTTAAT
>NZ_FNKQ01000002.1:900000-978394 GCF_900100875.1 Halopelagius longus
GTCGAGGAGGTGTTGACGATACGCCCGCCCTCGCCGCGTTCGATCATGTGACCGCCGACGTGCTTCGCGCAGAGCCACATCCCCTTGAGGTTCACGTCGAGCGCGAGGTCCCACGTCCGTTCGTCCAGTTCCATCAGCCCCGAGACGGGCGCGACGCCCGCGTTGTTCGCCAAGATGTCGATGCGGCCGAACTCCTCGACCGCCTCCCCGACGGCGTTCTCCACGTCGCCCTCGTCGGAGACGTCCACCTCGATGCCGAGGGCGTCCCGTCCCCGTTCCTCGACGAGTTCGACCGTCTTCTCCATCTGCTCTCGGCCGGAGAGTTCGTACTTCGACTCCTCTTTTGTCTCGCAGATGTCCGTCACGACGACATCCGCGCCGTTCTCGGCGTAGTGAAGCGCGTGCGACCGACCCTGCCCGCGGGCCGCGCCGGTGACGAACGCCACTTTCCCGTCGAAGTCGTAGGAGGCCATACCGCCGACCACCGACGGCTACGTTATCACCCCTCTGCCTGCACCTTCGGCGTCGAGCGCTCAGACGCGGCGACGGTCGCCGAGAACGGCAACAGCCCTTTTCTCCGTCGGCGGAGGACGGTACGACAATGCGACTTCTCGTCGCCGCCCACGACTTCTATCCCGACCCCGGGTCCGGCGGAAGCGGTCGCTACGTCTACGAGACGACGCGGCGACTCACAGACCGTGGCCACGAGGTGTCCGTCGTCACCCGACGGCGCGGGGGCGTCCCCGCCCGCGAGACGGTGGACGGGGTGGAGGTCCGCCGCTACGACCTCGCTATCGCCGACCGAACGGCCCCCGACATCCTCCCGCAGTTACCGGACGCCGCCCGCGCGGTCGAGGCCGCCTGCGAGGACACCGACCCGGACGTGCTGAGCCTCCAAGGCCCCGTCACGGGCGCACTCGCCGACCGCGCCGTACCCGACGACGTGCCCCGGTCCTGTACCTTCCACAGTCCGTGGCCGACGGAGTACCTCCTCCGGACGCGCGACGGCGGCCTCCCCCGGTGGCGGCGGGAACTGAACGCGAGTCTGCGCCGGCAACTCGAACGCCGCCTCCTCGAACGCGCCGACGACGTGGTCACCCTCAGTCGGTTCATGGACGACCAACTGTGCGGCGTCTACGGCCCGGTCCACGACGCCGCCGTCGTCCCCGGCGGGGTGGACACCGAGACGTACCGCCCGGACGCGGGGCCGTACGACCGGATGGAGGGAGACGACGCCGACGCAGACGGCACTGCCTTCCTCACGGTGCGGCGACTCTCCCCGCGGATGGGCCACGAACTCCTCTTGGACGCCTTCGCCGACCACGCCTCGGACTACCCCGACGACCGCCTGTACGTCGCGGGCGACGGCCCTCTCCGCGAGGAGTTGGAGGCGCGGGCGGACCGACTCGGCGTGGACGACCGGGTGACCTTCCTCGGGTACGTCCCCGACGCCGACCTGCCGTCGGCGTACGCGAGTGCGGACGCGTTCGTCCTCCCGACGACGCGACTGGAGGGGTTCGGACTCGCCACGTTGGAGGCGCTTTCGTCGGGAACGCCCGTCGTCGGGACGCCCGTCGGCGGAACCGTCGAGATACTCTCGGAGTGCGAACGCGCGCCGGAGATTCCCGAACGGATGCTTCTGGCGGGCGTGGACGAGGACGAACTCGCCGCGGCCCTCGGTCGGTGGTCCGCGCTCTCTGCGACGGAACGCGAACGCGCCGGCGAGGCGTGCCGCCGGTACGTCCGCGAGCAGTACACGTGGGGCCGGACGGTGGAGGCGCGAGAGCGACGGTACGCGGAGCGAGTGGCCTGAAGCGTCCGACGCGAACGCGGGCGGTGCCGCCCGCGTTCGACTATCGATTTTTGCACGCGCCCGGCGATTGCGCCCCCATGGGAGAGTTCGATCCGGTCTCGTGGGAGACGAGAGACGCGGTGTTCGGTCGTTTCGGCGCGGAAATCGAGGAGTACGTCGAAGAGATAGCTCCGCGGGTGCGCGGAGAGGACCCGTACGAGGCGGTGAAAGCCGTCCACGACGCGTTGAGTTCGACCCTCGGAGAGGAGGGTCGGACCGTCTCGGGTCTCGGGGAAGTGTTCGTCACCGCGTACTTGCTGGAGAGACGGGGCGTCGTCGCGCCCGGGGACGCCGAACGCGAGTACCGTTCGCTTGTGGACTGCCGTCCGACCGACGAACGCCTCGCGGAACTGTTCTGGGAGCGAGAGCGGACCCTCTGGTGGATAGGCGTCCTGTGCGGGGTCCACCCGTCGTTGGTGTCGTACTGGCTCTCCGAGGGCGACATCCCCCTGATGGAGCGGAACTTCACCGAGGAGTCGATGCGGCGGATACGCTCGTATCGGGAGAGAAACGAGGAGTAAGTCGGCGCGGGACGCTCCCGACGGCCCGACGGTGATAAACTGCAGTCCCGTGCAAGCAGGCCCGTTAGTGGCGGAACGCGTGTACCGGACTTCGTGCGCGTACTGGTCGTCCCCGAGGTGTACCGCGCGGACGCCGGGGCGTGCGGAACGCTCCGCGACGCGGCGACGTGGGTCCGGGCGTGGTTGGACCGCGACCCGACTCTGCACGTCTACTGGTTGCTCCCGCCGCGCGGGGAGGCCGGGTACGACCCCGAGGACGTTCTCGCCGACCGGCGGCGCGTCACCCTCCTCGAAGCGCGGACGCTCGGGGGAGTCGAGGACCGCGAGGTGCTGACGGACTGCGGGTACTCGACGGCGCAACTGGCGGTCCTGCGCGACGAGATATTCGCCGAGGGCGCGTACCTCGACGCCGTCGTGGACCAACTCCGCGGCGGTCGGTTCGCGCTCTACGAGTGGTTGCTCGACCACGTCGAGCAGTGGGCGGCGTCCGTCCGCCCGTTCGACGTCATCGCGAACGTCCACGACCTGCAGGTGCCGTTCAAGTACCGCTACTGCTCGCACCGCAACGACTTCCAGATGGTCCACGAGATGTGCGCGGCGGCGTTCGCCGACGGCCGGTGGTTCACCGCGGGCGTGGACCGCCGCCAGTTCCGCGAACGGGCGACGGAGTTCCTCGACTCCGGCGCCGTCGAGGACGCCCTCGAAGACGCCGTGACGACGGGGAGCCCGATTCGCGTCGGGCGGTTCGAGGAGTCCTACGCCGCGGAACCGCGGACGATCCACCTCGCTGGGTCGCTCTGGGACAAGAAGAACGCCGACAGGTTGCTCGCGATCGGAGAGCGGTTGCACGAGGAGTTCGGAATCGAGACGGCGCTGACGAGCATGGAATCGATTCCCGACTGCTACCGCGGCCCCGAGTGGGTGCGGGCGTTCCCGAACGCCGACCGGGGGACGTACGAGCGAATCCTCCGCGAGGGCGACCTGACGGTGTGCGCGAGCGAGTACGAGACGATGGCGCGGACGTGGTTCGAACAGGCCGCCAGCGGACAGGTCCTCGTCGCGCGCGACGAACCGTGGGTTCGAGAGTGCGTTCCGGACGGCTACCGCCTCCTCGCGGATTTGGACGGCCTCGCCGACCGGGCGGCGTGGGCCGTCGAGAACTGGGCGGCGGCCGTCGCGGCGAACCGGAGACTCGTCGACCACGTCCGGGAGACGCGGAGTCCCGACGCCGTCGGCGGCCGGACGTACGCCGACCTGCGCCGCCGCGTCGAATCGAAGCGCGACGCCTACGAGTCGGACGCCGGCCCCGAACGGGAGGCGGTGGCCGCCGCACTAGACGAGGCGGAGGAACCCGTCTCCCTCGACGCCCTCGTCGAACGCACCGTGGCGTTCACGGACGACGGCAGACCGGTGACCGCGAACCCCGACGTCGCCCGGACGGACGTGCGCTACGCCCTCCGTTCGCTCGGATACGCCGACACCGGGGATCCCGGAACGCCGACGTTCGCGCCGGTCGGAGATGTGTGACGATTTTCCTCACACGAACTTAACCTGCCTGCGAAAGTAGCCTGTTCGGTTAGACCGTCACCGTTCGAACGGGGACTGTATGAGTCCCGGAGAGACGAATACGGAAGTAGCGAGATGCGACGAGACGGCGTCGGAACCGGGCGATTCGAGTTCTCCCTCCGTCGCGGTGGTGCACATGGATCTGATGTCGAAGGGCGGCGGAGAGGCCGTGGCGATGAACGCCTTAGAGGCGTTGCAAGCAGCGTACGACGTGACGCTCATCACGCTGACCGACCCCGACATCCCGGCGCTCAACGACTTCTTCAACACGAGCGTGGACGCCGAGGCGTTGACGGTGCGGCGGGCGGGCGTCCTCGCGCCGACGATACACGAGACGTTCGGACTGAAGTACTACGTCCTCCAGAACGCCTTGTTGGGACGGTACGCCCGCCGCCACGCCGACGAGTTCGACCTCCTCGTGAGCACGATAAACGAACTCGGCTTGGAGACGGACTCCGTGCAGTACGTCCACTTCCCGTTCGACTGGACGGTGAGTTGCGCCGACAGGGACCACATCTTCCACCCGACCGTCGAGGACGACTCGTGGTACGAACGCCTCTGTACGCGGGTGGCGGGCGTCAGTCGCCGCGACATCCAGGCGAACACCCTCTTTGCGAACTCGGAGTGGACCGCCGAGGTGGTCGAGGACGCCTACGGAACGAAGCCCGAAATCCTCCACCCGCCCATCGACACCAGCGAGTTCGTCAACCTGCCGTGGGAGGAACGCGAAGACGGGTTCGTCACCGTCGGCCGCATCGAACGGAGCAAGCGCATCGCGGAGATGATACGCGTCGTAGACGGCGTGCGCGAACGCGGCCACGACGTGCACTTCCACGTCATCGGGCCGACGGTGGACGAGGAGTACCGCGAGGAGGTGGCCGCGATGGCCGCAGAACGGGAGTACGTGGAACTGGAGGGCGAAGTCCCGCGGAGCGAACTCGTCGAGCGAATCTGCACCCACAAGTACGGCATCCACGGGAAGGAGTACGAGCACTTCGGCATGGCCGTCGCGGAACTCGCCGCGGGCGGCACCGTCCCCTTCATCCCCTCGAACGGCGGGCAACACGCCATCGTCCGCGACGAGGAACTGCTGATGTACGACTCGCCCGAGGACGCCGTCGAGAAGATAGCGCACGTCCTCGAAGACGAGTCGCGCCAGCGAGAACTGCGGATGAGCACCCGCGAGATAGAGCGTCGCTTCGGACGGCGGCGGTTCAAGCGGGCGTTCCGCGACGCCGTCGACGACGCACTCGCGCAGTCGGGGGCGAGCGAACGAGAACCGGCGGCCACCGTCGTCTCCAATCCGGCGTCGAACGAGGACTGACGCGTCCGCCTCGCTGAGGCCCAACGCGCCGACGGCGTCGTACGCCGAAATGGAGGCCGAGTGCGCTGGCGACGGACGTCAGCGCCGCCGTCAGTTCGAAATCCATGCGCCACACAGGGGGTCGGCAAAACGTTTCACCGCGCGTCGAGTCCGCTCACATAACGCCTATCTCCTCGCGGTACGTCCCCCACTCCTCTTCGAACACGTCCATTATCTCGCCCATGGTGGCGTACGCCTTCACCGCCTCCACGAGGGCGGGCATGACGTTCTCGTCGCTCTCGACGGCCTCGCGGACGCGTTCGAGCGACCGCGCCACCGCCTCGTCGTCGCGTTCCTCCTTCACCGACTCCAGTCGGGCGAGTTGCCGGTCCTGCGTCTCCTCGGAGACGTGCAGGAGGTCCGGCGTGGTGTCCTCGTCCATCACGTACTTGTTGACGCCGACGACGACTTCCTCGCCCTCCTCGACGCGTTCTTGGTACTCGTAGGACGCGCCCTGTATCTCGCGGTGGAAGTACCCCTCCTCGATGCCCGCGAGGATGCCGTCCCGAACCGACCCCTCGCCCATCTCCCGCAGTTCCTCGATGTACGCCATCGCTTCGGCCTCCACCTCGTCGGTGAGGGCTTCGACGAAGAAACTCCCGCCGAGGGGGTCGATGACGTCCGCCGCGCCGGACTCCTCGGCGATTATCTGCTGGGTGCGGAGGGCGACGCGGACGGCCTCCTCGCCGGGAAGCGCGAACGCCTCGTCGTAACTGTTCGTGTGGAGACTCTGCGTGCCGCCGAGGACGCCCGCCAGCGCCTGAATCGTCACGCGGACGACGTTGTTCAGGGGTTGCTGGGCGGTGAGCGACTGCCCGGCGGTCTGGGTGTGGAACTTCAGTCGCGTGGACGCCTCCGCTTCGGCGTCGTACCACTCCGTCATCACGCGCGCGTAGATGCGCCGGGCGGCGCGGAACTTCGCCACCTCCTCGAAGATGGAGTTGTGCGAGTTGAAGAAGAAAGAGAGGAGGGGCGCGACGGTGTCGACGTCCATCCCGCGTTCGAGGGCGTCCTCGACGTACGCGAACCCGTCCGCGAGGGTGAAGGCGAGTTCCTGCACCGCCGTCGACCCCGCCTCGCGGATGTGGTAGCCCGACACCGAGATCGGGTGGAACTTCGGCGTCTCCGCGGCGCAGAACTCCACCGTGTCGGTGACGAGTTTCAGCGAGGGTGCCGGCGGGACGACCCACTCCTTCTGCGCGATGAACTCCTTGAGCATGTCGTTCTGGAGGGTTCCCCTGAGTTCCTCGCGGGGGACGCCCTGTTGGTCCGCGATGGCGACGTACATCGCGTAGATGACGGGCGCGGAGGGGTTGATGGTGAAGGAGGTGGACACCTCGTCCACGTCGATGCCGTCGAACAGAATCTCCATGTCGCGCAGGGTGTCGACGGCGACGCCCTCCTTGCCGACTTCGCCGTCCGAGAGGGGGTCGTCCGAATCCTTCCCCATCAGGGAGGGCATGTCGAACGCCGTCGAGAGGCCCGTCTGGCCGTGTTCGATGAGGTAGTGGAACCGTTCGTTCGTCTCTTCTGCGGTGCCGAACCCGGCGAACTGCCGCATCGTCCACGTCCGACCGCGGTACATCGTCGGGTAGACGCCGCGGGTGTAGGGGTACTCGCCGGGGAACCCGAGGTCCTCCTCGTAGTCGATGTCGGCCACGTCCGCGGGCGTGTACAGGTCGTCGACTTCGAGGTTCGAGACGGTCGCGAACCGGTCTTTCCGTTCGCCGTGCCGTTCGCGAACCGGGTCGCGCGTCTCCGCTTCCCACTCCTCGCGGGCCTCGCGTATCGCCGCGAGGTCGTCCTCGTCGTACATGCCGCAAATTTTGCCGGGCTAATGATTAAGGATTCGGGTGAGTCCGCCGACCGTTCGAGGCGAGTCCAAATAAACGAGCGTCCGCGGGCGAACGACCGACTCAGCCGAAGTTCTCGACCTTCGCGGCGTCGGGGTCGCCGCCCGCGGCCTCCACCGCGTCCGTCGCCTCCGCCACGAAGTCGGCGAAGCCGTAGACGAACACCTGTTCGCCCTCCTCGGCGGTCACCGCGTCCGCCACGGCGTCTTCGACGTCGCCGCCGGTGACGACGACGGAGGCACCCGCGTCGCGGAGGGCGTCGAGTCTCTCCTCGTGGGCGGGCGCGTCCGTCCGGTAGACGATAGCAACCTCGTTGCCGTCCTCGGCCGCTAACTCGCCGATGGCGACGGCGGGGCCGACGCCCGGTCCGCCCGCGAGGACGACGACGCGCGACTCGCCCTCGTAGTGGTTGTCACCGAACGGGCCGGTCATATCGAGTTCGTCGCCCGCCGAGAGGTCCACGAGGTGTTGGCTGAACGGCCCCACTTCCTCGGGGTCGACGCCGACGGTCACCTCGAACGTCTCGGCCACGCCGGGGGAGGAGAGCGTGTAGAACCGGGAGTACTCCTCGCCCTCGACGGTACCGGAGAGTTTCACGAACTGGCCGGGTTCGGCCTCGAACCCCTCGGGCGACTCGAACTCGATGGCCACCGTGTTCGGTCCCACGTCTCGAACGGCGGTGACGGCGACGGTTGCGTCCATGGACGAGGGTTCGACGGCCCCGGATAAATGACCTTGCTCTCCGGTCCGACCGGCCGGTGGTCGACGCCCGAAATTACGGCTCCGTTCGGGAAGTTCCTTCACTTTTCTGTTGCCGTAATATCTGCGCACCGCGAGCCGCGAAACGAAGTTGACGAATACGGAGTTCCTCGAAGATTTGTGCGAGAGACGGGGCCGGACGGCGGCGCAGAACTGCCCGGATACGTCGGTTCGAGGCGGATTTCCGGTCAACGAATTCGTAATCGTTTTCAATGGCTTTCAGAAGGCTTTTCATGGGTCCATGGCAACTCTTTACCCACATGCCTGCGGACTTCAACTGGGCCATCGGCGGTGAAGCCGGCGATGGTATCGATTCGACGGGGAAGATATTCGCTCAGGCACTCTCTCGGGCTGGACGGCACGTGTTCACCTCCAAGGACTTCGCGTCTCGTATCCGCGGCGGATACACGGCGTACAAGGTCCGCACGTCGGTCGACCCGGTGCAGAGCGTCGTCGATAGACTCGACGTGCTCATCGCGCTGACGCCTCGTACCATCGAGGAGAACCTCGAAGAACTCCACGAGGGTTCCGTCATCATCTACGATGGCGAGCGAACCACGATGGAGAACATCGAGATACCCGAGGGGATGATTGGGCTGGACGTTCCCCTCAAACGCCTCGCGGAGGAGGCCGGCGGTGCCATCATGCGAAACGTCGTCGCACTCGGCGCCGCCTGCGAAGTAACGAATTTCCCTATCGAGAACCTCGACAGCGCCTTAGAGAAGCGCTTCGGTTCGAAGGGACAGTCGCTCGTCGACAACAACAAGGAGGCCGCCCGTAGCGGTCAGGACTACGTCGAGGACAACTACGACCACGAGTTCGACTACGACCTCGACACCACGGACGAAGACTACGTCCTCCTGAACGGCGACGAAGCCATCGGGATGGGCGCAATCGCCGCCGGCTGTAAGTTCTACGCCGGCTACCCCATCACGCCCGCGACGGACGTGATGGAGTACCTCAAGGGTCGCATCGAGCAGTTCGGCGGCCACGTCCTCCAGGCGGAGGACGAACTCTCCGCCATCAACGTGGCACTCGGCGCGGCGCGCGCCGGCGCGCGTTCGATGACGGCGACGTCCGGTCCGGGTATCGACCTGATGACCGAGACGTTCGGCCTCGTCGCCACCTCGGAGACGCCCCTCGTCATCGTCGACGTGATGCGCTCCGGTCCCTCGACGGGGATGCCGACGAAGCAGGAACAGGGCGACCTGAACATGCTGCTGTACGGCGGCCACGGCGAGATTCCGCGCTTCGTCTTCGCGCCGACGACGATTTCGGAGTGCTTCTGGAAGACCGTCGAGGCGTTCAACATGGCCGAGAAGTACCAGACGCCGGTGTACCTCACCGCGGACCTCTCTCTGGCCGTCACCGAACAGACGTTCTCGCCGGAGACGTTCGACATGGACGAGGTCGAAATCGAACGCGGGAAGGTCGTCGACGACGACACCATCGACGAGTGGCAAAACGAGAAGGGGCAGTTCCAACCCCACGCGCTCACCGACGACGGCGTCTCGCCGCGCGCCTTCCCCGGCACGGAGGGCGGCGCGCACATGTCCACCGGTCTCGAACACGACGAACTCGGTCGCCGGACCGAGGACACGGAGATGCGCGTCGATCAGGTGGACAAGCGCGAACAGAAGGTCGAGACGGCCCGCACCGAAGAAGACTGGAGTCCGCGCGAGTTCGGCGACGAGGACGCGGATACGCTCGTCATCTCGTGGGGCTCGAACGAGGGCGCGATGCAGGAAGCCATGGAGTTCCTCGAAGACGAGGGCATCGACGTGCGGTTCCTCTCGGTCCCCTACATCTTCCCGCGCCCGGACCTCACCGAGGACGTCGAGGCGGCGGACGACGTCATCGTCGTCGAGTGTAACGCGACCGGTCAGTTCGCCGACGTCGTCGAGCACGACACACTTACACGGGTCAAGCGCCTCAACAAGTACAACGGTGTCCGGTTCAAGGCGGACGAACTCGCAGACGACATCAAAGAACTCCTCGCAGAGGAGGCTACCGCATAACCAATGAGCTCCGACATTCGATTCACCGACTTCAAATCCGACAAGCAGCCCACGTGGTGCCCCGGTTGCGGGGACTTCGGGACGATGAACGGCATGATGAAGGCACTCGCGAACACGGGGAACGACCCCGACAACACCTTCGTCGTCGCCGGTATCGGCTGTTCCGGGAAAATCGGGACGTACATGCACTCGTACGCCCTCCACGGCGTCCACGGGCGCGCACTCCCCGTCGGCACGGGCGTCAAACTCGCCAACCCCGACCTCGAAGTGATGGTCGCGGGCGGCGACGGCGACGGCTACTCCATCGGCGCGGGTCACTTCGTCCACGCCGTTCGGCGGAACGTCGATATGACGTACGTCGTCATGGACAACCGCATCTACGGCCTCACGAAGGGGCAGGCCTCGCCCACCTCGCGCGAGGACTTCGAGACGTCCACGACGCCCGAGGGCCCGCAGCAACCGCCGGTGAACCCCCTCGCACTCGCACTCGCGGCGGGCGGGACGTTCATCGCGCAGTCGTTCTCGACGGACGCGCAGCGTCACGCCGAGATCGTCCAGCAAGCCATCGAACACGACGGCTTCGGCTTCGTCAACGTGTTCAGTCCGTGCGTCACGTTCAACGACGTGGACACGTACGACTACTTCCGCGACAACCTCGTGGACGTCGCCGACGAGGACCACGACCCCTCCGATTACGACGCCGCGAAGAACAAGATTCTCGACGCGGACAAGGAGTACCAGGGCGTCATCTGGCAGGACGACGAGTCCGTGCCGTACGACCAGAAACACGACCTCGACTCCAACATGTCCGAAATCGACGACGGCGCGCCGGAGGGCGCGATGGACCTCGTCCGCGAGTTCTACTAACTCCGGACGACGACCGCTCGTCCCCGTTTTTTTACGCCTCGCTACCGTCGGTACTGTTCCGTCCGGCGGCATCCCCGCGTCGGCGAACCGCGGACGGGCGGCGTCGGTCCGCGGTCAGGCGTCGCCGCCCTCGTCGGCCCGTTCGACGTACAGGCGGAACGGCGTGCCGCAGTCGAGACACCGAGACGTGTCGGACTCGATGAGTTCGGTGATGACGACTTCGCCGTACTCGCAGTCCGGACAGTCGTACACTAACGTGTCCCCGGCGATTCGGTGGGCGAACGCGTTCGTGTTCTCCGTGGAGAGTTCAGGCATATATTGCCACCACTACTACGGCAACGTCTATCACGGTAAAACTGACGGCGGATGGTGACCGGGACGGCCGGTTCGATTTGCCACCGGTACGCAAAGTTCGGGTGCAGATACGGTTTATTTTTATGACGGGCGCCGAAATCAGTAGCGTATGCCCGCGGAAGTTTACGACATGGTCGTCGTCGGGGGAGGAACGGCGGGAGCCTTCGCGGCGGCGACCGGGGCGGCGGAGGGCCTCGACGTCGTTCTCCTCGAACGAAAGCCCGAGGAGGAGGCCGGCCACATCGCCTGTGGCGACGCCATCAAGGGGAAGAGCACCTTTCCGGACGTTATCGACCTCGACCGCCTCAAAGAGGAATCGTTCACCAACCAGAACATCCGCCGCGCCGTCTTCGAGAATCCGCGCGGCGAGACGCTGGACATACCGTTCGGCAGTTCGGGGGCGGTCATCGACCGGCGGCGCTACGGGGAGATAATCTTAGACGAGGCCGAGCGTCTCGGCGCGGAACTGCAGTTCGACACCGTCGTCCAAGACGTGATGCAGGCCGACGACGGCACCGTCACCGGCGTCCGCGCGAAGCGAAACGGGAGCGTCGTAGAGTACGAGGCGGAGGTCACCATCGACGGCGCGGGTGCGCTGTCGATTCTGCAGGATAAGACGGACTTCTCCGGAACGTACTTCGATACGAACGTCTCGTACTCGCAGTTCTGTTCCGCCTACCGCGAGGTCATCGACGTCTCCGAACCGGTCGAGTACGACGACGCCATCGTGTTCAAACCGACCGAGGAACTGGGGTACCTCTGGTACTTCCCCCGGTCTTCGACGGAGATAAACGCAGGGCTTGGCTTCCAGATGACCGAGAAGCCGATGGAACTGGTGGACGCGCTGAAACGCGACCTGCGGAACCGCCCGGAGTTCGCGAACGCCACCGTGAAGGACAAACTCGGCGCGGCCCTGCCGACGCGCCGCCCCTACGACTCGGCGGTGGCCGACGGCTTCATCGCCGCGGGCGACTCCGCGGGACACGTCAATCCCACCACCGGCGGCGGCATCCCCGGCGCGGCGAAGTCCGCCCACTGGGCGGCGAAACGCGCCGTGAAGGCCATCTCCGAGGGCGACGTGAGCGAGGCGAACCTCTGGGAGTACAACCGCGACGTGATGACGGACTTCGGCAAGCGGTTCGCCGCGGTGGACCTGTACAACATCTGGGGCACCGCCCACGAGGTGAACGAACTCGTCGATATCGTCTCGTCGCTGCCGGGCCAGCAACTGGTCGACGCCCTCAGTAGCGGCACCTCCGAGATGAGTCTCAAGCTCAAACTGGAGACGCTCGTGAAGACGTTCGGCCACTGGGACGCCCTCTACGGCCTCTACAAGGTGAGTCGGAAGGCGTCGGAGATTTCGACGCTGTACAACGCCTACCCCTCCTCGCCGCGCGGGTTCGAGTCGTGGCGGGAGGGACGCGACGACATCATGGACGAACTGTACGAAATCAGCGGCGCGGACCAGAAGTACTGACGGTAACGCTTCGCACGCTTTCCGGCACGCCGTTCTCCCTTTCCCAACGTCTTTCCCCTCGACTCCCCTTCGTTGTTACAACGTATGTCCCACCAAGTACCCGATAGTGACGACGTCCCCGAGGCCGACGCCATGCCGATGCTCGGACTCGGCACGTGGCAGAACGACGACCCGGACGACTGCGCCGACGCGGTGGAGACGGCGCTGAACATGGGGTACCGCCACATCGACACGGCGCAGGCGTACGACAACGAGGAGGCCGTCGGTCGCGGCATCCAGAACGCCGACGTCGACCGCGAGGACGTGTTCCTCGCAACGAAGGTGTGGATCGACAATCTCTCGTACGACGACGTGCTCGCGACGACCGAGGAGAGCCTCGACAAACTCGGCGTCGACTACGTTGACCTGCTCTACGTCCACTGGCCGTCCCGCGAGTACGACCCCGAGGAGACGTTCCGCGCGTTCGACGAACTCGTCGACGACGGGAAAGTAGAGCGCATCGGCATCAGCAACTTCGAGCCCGAACAGGTGGACGAGGCCGTCGAGACGGCGGACAACGCCATCTTCGCGAACCAGATAGAGCTCCACCCCCTCCTCCCGCAGAAGGAACTCCGCGAGCACTGCGCGGACCGCGACGTCGAAATCGTCGCGTACTCTCCGCTGGCCCGCGGCGAGGTGTTCGACGTGCCCGAACTGTCCGACGTCGCCGAGAAACACGGCGTCAGCGAGGCGCAGGTGTCGCTGGCGTGGCTTCGGGAGAAGGGCGTCACCGCCATCCCGAAGGCGACGGGCGAAGACCACATCAGCGACAACTGGGCGTCGCTGAGCGTCGAACTCGACGACGAGGACGTCGAGAAGATAGACGGAATCGACCGAACCGAGCGTCAGGTCGACCCCGGCTTCGCTCCCTGGTAACGGGGCCTCGAACTCCCTTCTCCGCTCCGTTTTCGCCGTTTTTCGCGCGTCGAACGTCGAGGCGGGAGAGCAAGCGATTAGTTCCGCCCGTCCGAACGACTCAGCGTATGGAGTTCGACCGCACGCGAACGGCCGTGCTGTTTCTCGTCCTCGTCGCCGCGGGCGTCGCCGCCCTCCTCGCGATGGGCGTGATGGCGACGAGTACGGTACTGATGATGGTCGCCCCCGCGATGTTGGTGTTCGGGGCGATCTGTCTCGGCATCGGCGTCAAACACGGCGAGTACCGCGTCGGGGGAACGCGCTGAGCGCCCGACTCACTGCTCGACTGCGTCCTCCACCGTCTCGTCGGTCACGCTCGCGGCGATTCGGACGCCGACGATGCTGACGACGATGCCGCCGACGATGAACAGGGCCAGTCGCTGTCGGGCCGACAGCGCGACGTCGACCAGCACCGCGTTCGCGAGGACGCCCTCGCGTTGGAGGAACCACCCGGAGAACCCCCGGACGACGAGTCCGAGGGCGACGACGCCGAACGGGAGGTTCAGGTACGGCGTCCGGACGCCGTCGGAGCCGATGAGTTCGTCGATGAGTCGGCCGGCGCTTGCGGTCAACGCGGCGAGCGCCAACCACGGCACCGCGTTGTAGACGAACTGCATCGCGGGCAGTACCACCGTCTCCGACCCCGTCGGCGTCGTCACCGAGAGCGCGCCGAGGAAGATGCCGACGAGCGACAGTCCGCCGGCGGCGGCGTACGTTACGACGGACACCTGCCCCGAGTAGAGGGCGTCTCGAACCCTGTCGGGCACGTCCGCGACGAACTCGTCGATGGCGAACCCCTTGTACAGCAGCACCGCCCCGAGCACCGCCGCCAGACCCGCGAGCGCGACGGCGGGCGAGAACTGCGTGAGCAAAAGCGGCATCAAAAGCAACGTCGCCCCGAGGGGGACCAACACCGTCGTCCGCAGTTCCTCGTCGGCGAGGAACTGCTTCAGCAGGTAGTACGTCGATTCGATGTCGTGGGCCTGCCTGACGACCACCCGGTCGACGGAGTCGATGCGGAGGCGACTCTCTATCACCGGCACGACGCGTTCGTCGCCGGCGCTGTCGATGACGACGATGGTCGATTCGGGGTCGTACTCCTCGACGAGTCGGTCCACCTGCGCGGCGAGCGACCGGTCCGCGCCGACGAGCGAGTCGCTCCCGCCGGAGACGACGGCGACGACGGCGTCCTCGTCGCCGTCCCGCAGGTCCCTGACGACGCGGAGCGACTCCAAGAGGCAGTTCACGCTCGAGTCCTCCGGGTCCGCGAGCCCCACCTCCGTCACGAGCGATTGGACGGCCTCCCACCCGACCACGGGCGTCTGGAGGCCGGCCTTCCGCCCGATGTCGTTCGACCGGTCGACGCAGAGGACGAGCGTGGTCACAACCGTGCGAACGTCTCACTTAGTTAAAACGCTCCCGGTCGTCGCGGGCGAACCGTTATCGGGCGAGAGTCCGTCGAGTCGGCCATGCGACGAGACGCCGTCTCCAGCGGTACCGAGTGGGAACCGAAGGTGGGGTACTCCCGCGCCGTCCGGACGGGCGAGACGATTCGCGTCTCCGGAACGACGGCGACGGACGAGGACGGCGACGTGGTCGGCGTCGGCGACGCGGGCGCACAGACGAGACAGGCCCTCTCGAACGTCGTCTCGGCCGTCGAGGAACTCGGCGGGGGAGTCGAAGACGTGGTGCGGACCCGGATGTACGTCGTCGACATCGAAGAGTGGGAAGCCGTCGGCGAGGCCCACGGGTCGTTCTTCCGCGACGTGCCGGTTCGTCCCGCCTCGACGATGGTCGAGGTGAGCCGACTCGTCGACCCGGAACTGCTGGTCGAAATCGAGGCCGAAGCGGTGGTCGAACCGAGCGAAGGCTGAGCGCGGTCGGAACCGAAACCGAAAGTCCGCGGTCCGTTCGTCGGCCGTCACAACCGTCACCCCCTCAGAGGCGTACCGATGCCTCTCGGACGAGTGAAAAACGTCTCCGAAACGTAGAGAGAGAAAGAACCGGCCGGCTTAGAGGAGCCCCGTCTTCTGGAGCTTCATCAGGTCCTCGGTGTCGAGGGTCTCGCCTTCCTTGAACTTCTGGTAGATCTCCTCGGCCTCCTCTTTGGCCGCTTCGCGCTCCTCGGCGCGTTCGGCGTCGCGCTCCTGCTCTTCCTGCTTGTCGAGCTCGCGGAGGCGCTTTTGGACGCGGACGAAGTCCTCGTGGTGGCGGTCGGCCGCCTCTTGGGCTTCGACGAAGAGTTCGTGCATCGCGTCGGCCTTGTCGCGGATGTCGTCGGCCTCTCGGTAGGCCTCGATCATCTGGTTGTGGTGCTCTTGGGCCTTGTCGGCGAGCTCGGTCACCTTCTGGTGGTGCTGGGACGCCTCGGAGCGAACCTCCTCGGCCTCCTCGATGAGCTCTTCGAGTTCACCGCTCTCTTCGACCTTGTCCTTCTTCTGACGGAGCTGCTCGCGCTTGTCCTCGATCTTCTCGATGAGTTCGCGCTCGTCTTCCGTCGAGAGGACCTCGGTCTGCTGTCGGAACTCGAGCTGCTCGATCTCCTCTTTGAGCTCGTCGATGTCCTTCCCGTCGTTGAGCTCGAGGTCCTGCTTCATCTCCTCGACTTTGTCGAAGAGTTCGTTGGCCTCGGCGTTGAGCTCGTTGCGCTTGTTCTTGTGCTCCTGAACCTGCTCGTTGAGCGAGTCTCGCTGCTCTCGGTGTTCTTGTGCCTCGTCGACCTTCTCGCGAGTCTTCGCGTTCAGGTCGTCGCGCTTGGACGCGCGCTCGGAGGCCATCTGATTCAGGTCGTTACGACGGTCGCGGAGCTGCCCCGCGAGTTTGATAAGCTCGCCTTTCGAACCGTCTTCGAGCTTGTCGTCTGTGAGTTCGACGTTGTCGGATTCGTCGAGCTCTTGTACGTCGTATTCTTGGAGAACGTCTTGCTTTGTCACCATGCGTAATCAAACCTCGATACCATCACCGCTCCGGACAAGGCGGCCGCTCCTTGTGATGCTGCCGACCGTGGATAAGAATTCCCGATCATTCTGCGTGCGGTTCCGCCGGAACGCCGGAGGCGCTCTGGTACTCTCTACTTGACCCTGTCCGCATATAAATCCTTCGGTGATTTCGAGGGTGAAAAGAGGTACCACACACCTCGAACGCGGCGTGCTACGCCGTATCAACCGCCGGGGGAGTGTATATAAAATACTGAGCGTACCGTACTCGGTCGCCCGCGGTTCCCGTCCGCGGAACGGTCGCTCCCGTTCTCCCGACGCCCGTATCGCGTCCGGGTCTCGCGCCGAACCGGACTCGCTTTACCGCGGCGACGGCGACGACGAACCATGACCGAACGACGCGAAGTCGTCCGCGCGCGCGGACACGAGAACGTCTCGGCCGAACACGCGAGCACGTTCGAGGTGACGTCGGACGATTGGCTCACGCCCGCGGGCGACTGCATCCTCGCGGTCGAAGCCGACAGGGTACCCGCGGACTTCGACGAGGCGTTCGTCGAGGCGTGCCGCGACGAAGACGCGACGATTACGGCGGAAGTAACAGTCGAAACAGACGATGGAAAGACGTACGAGCAGACTGTTACGGGGCGGGGCCACCCGGACCTGACGTTCGAGAACGACCGGAGTCACGTCGGGCGGACGAGCGACTACGTGGACGACCGAACCGTCCTCGTCGGCGCCGAGGGGGCCGCCGCGGACTTCGACCGCGAACTCGTCGCCGCCCTCGCCGACGGAGCGTCCCTGACGCTGACGCTCACCGTCGAGTGATCCGCCGACCGCCGGAACCGAGCGACCGGGCGGTTTTTCGCCGCGGCGGCCGAACCCTCGCCCATGCCGGAGGAACCCGCGGAGAACATAAGCGGCGGCGAGGCCGGCGGCGGCACCGCCGCGGTGTTCGAAGAGAGGGACGCGGAGACGCGCGCGGAGGCCGTCGTAGACGAGTTAGGCAGACTGTACTGGCGGAAAGCCTACGGCGGACAGGACGCCTTCGAGTGTCTCGTCCGGACGATTCTCAGCCAGAACACGAGCGACAAGGCGAGTCAACCGGCCCACGACGAACTGATGGCTCGGTTCGGACCGGCCGAGGAACTCGCCGAGACGTTGGCGGAGGCCGACAGGGAGGAGATAGCCGACGCCATCTCCGCGGCGGGACTGTACAACCAGAAGTCGAAGATGATACGCGGCGCGGCGCGGGAAGTCGTCTCCGAGTTCGGCGGCACCGAGGGGTTCGACGCCTACGTCCGGGAGGAAGACCCCGCCGCCGTCCGCGAGCGGTTACTGGAGATTCACGGCGTCGGCCCGAAGACGGCCGACTGCGTCTTGCTCTTCGCCGGCGGCCGGGGCGGCGTCTTCCCCGTGGACACGCACGTCCACCGAATCTCGCGCCGATTGGGCGTCGCGCCGCCGGACGCCGACCACGAAGAGGTGCGTCAGTCGCTCGAACGCGACGTACCCGCGGCGAAGTGCGGGTTCGGCCACACCGCGATGATTCAGTTCGGTCGCGAGTACTGTTCCGCCAGAAAGCCCGCCTGCCTCGACGGACTCGACGCGTGTCCGATGGCGGCGCTCTGCGATAGGGTCGGCGTAGAGCCCGAATCCGGCGAGGTGGTGGACCCCGCGGAGGCGGCGCCCGCCGACTGACGCCCGAGAAGTCGCTCCCTTACTCGGCGGAGGGACCCGGTAACGTCAGACATTATCGCGGCGTCTCGCGTCTCCGAAGCCCGACGCCGCAATAATCGGAGGGTTAACCGTCGGCACGTACTGACAGTAAGGGATTTTCTCATATTAACGGTCATCGCACTTTATGTGGGGATAGAGAGTAGCGGGTCGGTGAGAAAACAATGGTATTCGGAGACATGAGTCCACACCGAGTACGCCCCCGGGGGGGAGACGATGGTTGAGGACGGAGTCGGCGGGAGGGACCCGTCGGCACCGGCGGACGAGTACCACGCGATGCACGACTGGTCGGACGACGAACCGCTGAGTTTCAGCGTCGTCCGGGCGGTGTCGATGCTCGCGGGGAAGGAGCCCGAGGCGTTACAACCGCTGTACGAGGTCATCGACCCCGACGCGCTCGACTCGTTGTTCACCGACAAGGCGGGACGCAACGGGACGCTCTCCTTTTCGCTCGACGGCTACGACGTGACCATCCACGCCGACGGGAGCATCGTCGTCGAACGCGCCGACGCGAACTACCCGTCCGGACCGTCGCCCTGACGGGTCGGGGTCAACACGCCCTCGTCTCGACGCCCGACACCGGCGACTCCTCGGAGGCGTACGACGACCGGTCCTCGCCGAGAGACGAGAACATCGGGAGGTCGAACGAGTAGTCGAACAGTATCGCGAACCGAGAGAACGGGTTCGAGAGGAACGCCCCGGCGTCGCCGACGCCGTCGAAGACGACGCCCGTCTGAAGCGAGATGATGCTGGCGTTCAGCGCGGTGCCGCGGGCTTCGAGGCCGAGTGCTCCTTCGCCGCCGAGGTTCGAGAACAGCGACGTGTGGACGATCATCGAGATGCCCGGACCCTCCGTGCCGACGCCGAGTTCGTGACCGCCGGGCGGGAAGCACCGCTTCTCGCCGGCGTCCGAGGCCGCCCCGGAGTTAGACGACTGGGCGGCGACCGGACCGACGACGGGCGCACCCAACGTCGCCAAGAGAACGACTACCGCGGTAACAGTTCGTATCGAGCGTCGCATACTCCGGTGTTCGGCGGGGAGGTGTTAAGCGTCGGGTTACGATTCTCAGCGGTGAGATTTCGACTCCGATTCGAGCTGTCTGACCAGTTCGTCGAGGATGGCGTCGGCGCTAGAGAGGTTCGTCGCGAGGGGAATGGAGTGGACGTCGGCGATGCGGAGAAGCGCCGTGATGTCGGGTTCGTGCGGTTGGGCGGTCAGGGGGTCCCGCAGGAAGAAGACGCCCGCGCAGTTCTCGTCGGCGATTTCGGCCCCGATCTGCATGTCGCCGCCGATGGGACCGGACTGCTTGCGTTCGATGTCGAGGCCCGTCTCCTCTTGGAGTCGCTTCCCCGTCGTCCCGGTGGCCATCAGGTCGAACCGCTCGAGGTCCTCCTTGCGGTTCTTCGCGAACTGGATGAGTTCCGGCTTCTTCTCGTCGTGAGCGATGAGCGCGAGACGCATGGCTCAGTCTGGGGGGAGAGCGGGCTTGAATGTTGGCCGCGACGCGGGCGACGAGACACGAGAGCGAAAACGAAGCGCGACCGAGTCGGGCGCGACCACTCGCGACGCCTACGCGGTCACTTGAAGCGGAACGTTTCGAGGTTCTTCGGCGCGAACGTCCGCATGTTGTAGTTGTGATAGAGCGCCGACGAGAGGTCCTGCACGGAGCGTTCGTCGCCGTGGACGCAGAGCACCTTCTCGGGTCGGGGGTTCATCGTCTTCACGAAGTTCTCAAGTCCCTGCCGGTCGGCGTGGCCGGAGAACCCGTCGACGGTTTCGACGTCCATCTTCAGTTGGAGCGTGTCCGAACGGCCCATGCCGTCGCGGCCGTTGACGGGAATCTCGTCCCACCCGTTCTGGATGCGTCGGCCGAGGGTCCCCTGGGCCTGGTACCCGACGAACACGAGCCGGGAGTCCGGTTCGGGACCGATGTGGCGGAGCCACGACATGATGGGCCCGCCCGTCACCATCCCCGAGGTGGAGAGGATGATGCACTGGTCGCCGTCGGCGACTTCCTGCCGTTCCTCCTCGCCGCCGTCGATGTGGTTGAACTCGTCGGCGAGGAACGGGTTCTCGTCCTCGTGGAAGATACGGTCGCGGAGTTCGTCGCGGAGGTACTCGGGGTACGTCGTGTGGATGGCCGTCGCCTCCCATATCATCCCGTCGAGGTGGACGGGCATGGAGGGAATCTTCCCGGACCGCATCGCCTCTTCGAGGACGAGCATGATCTCCTGGGAGCGACCGACCGCGAAGGCGGGGATGAGTATCTTCCCGCCCTCCTCGTACGTCTCGTTGATGATGTCGATGAGGTGCTCTTCGGAGTCCTCCTGGTCGGTCTGGTAGTCGTTCCGACCGCCGTAGGTGGATTCGAGAACGAGCGTCTCGACGCGCGGGAAGTCGTTGACCGCGCCGTTGAACAGGCGCGTGTCGTCGTAGTGGATGTCGCCGGAGAACGCGACGTTGTAGAGGCCGTCGCCGATGTGGAAGTGCGAGACGGCGGACCCGAGGATGTGGCCCGCGTTGTGGAACGTGAGCTTCACGTCCGGCGCGATGTCCGTCACGTCGCCGTACTCGAGCGGGATGCAGTGTTTGATGGCTTCGCGGACCATCTCGGAGTCGTACGGTGGCGTCCGGCCCTCCTTGGCCGCCACGTCGAGGTAGTCCAGCGTCAGCAGTCCCATCAGGTCGCGGGTCGGTTCGGTCGTGTAGATGGGGCCGTCGTACCCGTACTTGAACAGAAGCGGGATGAGCGCGGAGTGGTCGAGGTGGGCGTGCGTCAGGACGACGGCGTCGAGCGAGTTCGCGCCCGCGCCGAGGGCCTCCGGCACCTGCAGGTACGGCACGTCGTCCGAGCCCGGCTTGTCGCCGCAGTCCACGAGGATGCGCGTCTCGGGCGTCGAGACGATGAACGAGGCGCGACCGACCTCGCGGCAGCATCCGAGCGTCGTGATGCGGACCCACTCGTCGTCGGAGAGCTGTTCGCGGTGAATCTGCCGGCCGACCCGTTCGAGAATCTGCCGCCGGTCGTCGCGTTCCTGCTTCAGGAAGTTCCGGACGTTCGAGACCGTCGAGGACTCGATGGGCGGCGTGCGGACGACTTCCGGCGTCCACCCGACCTGCTGGGTTATCTTCCGGAGCGTCGACCCGTGGCGGCCGATGACCATCCCGGGCTTCGACGCCTCGATGACGACTTCGCCGGTGTCCGCGTGGAAGTCGAGGTCCGTGACGCCCGCTTCCTCCGGGATGACGTCGAGGATCTGTTCTTCCGCGTTACGGGGACTCGAAAGCGCCTCGGGGTCGGGACGGACCGTGATTCGCTTCCGCAGTTTACTGGCGAGTTTCCGGATGAGGTCGCCGTTCTGCGCGAACTTCTTCGGGTCCCGAGTGTAGACGACGAGTTCCGGCCCTTCGTACTTCACGTCCGACACCGAGATGTCGGACGGCAGTTCGTTCGTAATCTCTGCTTTCAATTCCTCAAGTTGCTTATCTACTGAACTCATAACTGAGTGGCCTCGCCCGGTGCGTTACGGGCGGTGTCGGAGAATCGCTGCCTCGAAAGCTGCCGACCGGTGCCGATACGCCTATCGGGGGACGGTCGGGCCCGGTCGTCGATTGAGAGAGCATAGTCAACGAGTACGGTGGTATCTCTGGCTATCCTGACTGCGGGAAGAGGCAGGGAAAACCCGCTTACTCGGAGGTACTTTCTCGTCGGTATAAAAGCCTTCGCAAAGTGGAAGCCTTCGGACGTGTAGACCAGTGGTATGGAACTGACACCGGAGGCCGTCGAACGCGAGGCGGAGTGGGTGCGGAACCGCGGCGACGCGGTGGTTCCCCTGATAAACGACACTCGAACGCGGTTGGGCGAACTGTTCGGCACCGACGTGGGCGAGGTGACGCCCGCGGCGTACCGCGAGGAGGTAGACGCCGTGTTCGAGGACGGCGAGGTGGCGGTGAACGTCGCCGGGTTCGTCCGCATCCTCCGCGAACTCGACGTGGAGGGCGACTACCCCGGATTCGTCGTGGACGAGATTCTCGGGCGCGAACTCGCCGCCACCGTCGCGGGCGGACACCCCCTCTCGCTTCTCGCGCAGGCGACGTTCCACTTCGCGGACGTCCGCACTCACACCGAGGGGCGCGCGGGCGCGGACGACTTAGACGCCGCCCTCGCGGCGGGGTTTCAGACGCGGCTACCGGGGTGGTCGTGGCGAGACGGCGACAGTCCGTTCGCCGTCCGACGCGACTGAGGCGGGCGCGAACGCGGCGCGCGTCGCCGACGGACGGCCGCGAGTCCCCGGAACGGGCCGCCGCAGTCCGGCGCTTCGGGGTCTTTAAGAGTTCGCTGGGGCAAAGCGAGGGTAATGAGCGACGATCAGGAACTCGGGATAACCGAGTCCAAGGAGTACAACACCGGCGAGTGGTACGCCGAAGTCGTCCAGAAGGCGGACTTGGCGAACTACGGCCCGGAGGGGATGAGCGGATTCATCGTCACGCGGCCGCGCGCCTACGCCGTCTGGGAGCGCATCCAAAGCTACCTCGACGGGATGTTCAAGGACACCGGCGTCCAGAACGCCTACTTCCCGATGTTCATCCCCGAGAGCTACCTCGAACGGGAGAAGGACATCGTCGAGGGGTTCGACCCCGAAGTCGCGTGGGTGACCCACGCGGGCCACGACGAACTGGAGGAACGCCTCGCCGTCCGGCCCACCTCCGAGTCCATCATCGCGCCGTACATGTCCCGGTGGGTGCGCAGTCACCGCGACTTGCCCCTCCGCGTGAACCAGTGGGCGTCCGTCGTCCGGTGGGAGGCGACGGAGACGAAGCCGTTCTTCCGCACGAAGGAGTTCCTCTGGCAGGAGGGCCACACAGCCCACGCCACCGAGGAGGACGCGTGGGAGGAGACGCTCACCCGCCTCGACCAGTACCAGTCCGTCTTCGAGGACCTCCTCGCCATCCCCGTCCTTCGGGGCGCGAAACCGGAGCACGACAAGTTCCCCGGCGCGGACACGACGACGACGGTGGAGGCGTTGATGCCCGACGGCAAGTCCGTCCAAAGCGGCACCTCCCACCACCTCGGCACCTCCTTCGCGGAGGCGTTCGACATCACCTACACCGACGAAGACGAGGAGAGTCAGGTGGCCCACACCACCTCGTGGGGCCTCTCGTGGCGGTCGATGGGTGCGCTCATCATGACCCACTCCGACGACCAAGGACTCGTCCTGCCGCACACCGTCGCGCCCGAACAGGTCGTCGTCGTCCCCATCTGGCAGTCCGACACGAAGGAGAAAGTGCTCGAGTACGCCGAGGGCATCACCGAGGAACTGGAGGAGGCGGGCGTCCGCGTCGAACTGGACGACAGGGACGAGCGCAATCCCGGCTTCAAGTTCAACGAGTGGGAACTGAAGGGCGTCCCCGTCCGCTTCGAGATCGGGCCGAACGAGGTGGACGACGACGTGATAACCGTCGTCCACCGCCCCGACGGCGAGAGCAAGGAGATAGACCGCGAGAACGTCGCCGAGACGGTCCGAGAGGAGTTCGACGAGGTGTACGCGAAACTGTACGCGAAGGCCGAGGAGAACCTCGAAGCGAACGTTCGAGAGGCCGACTCCCGCGCGGACATCCTCGGCACCATCGGACAGCACGGCGGGTACGTGAAAGCGCCGTGGTGCGGCGACGAGGACTGCGAAGCCGAGATAAAAGACCAGATAGCCGCCGAAATCGTGATGGTCCCCCTCGACGACGAGGAGGCCGAAATTCACGAGGGCGAGTCCTGCGCCATCTGCGACGGCGACGCCGTCGAGACTGCGTACTTCGCGAAGACGTACTGAGCGACGCTCGCCCCGTTTTCGGTCTCTTCCGTCAGCCTGCAGATTCGCTCGATACGTAGCCTCCTACGTTGGTTTTCCGTTCCGCTGTTGACGATAACTGAGCGCGAACGAGAGTGCAGCGATTGCCGAGGCGACGACACCGACGGCTGAAACCAACAACGATGATTCGCCTTCGACGTAGCGGAAGACAAAAATACCGAACACGAGGGCCTGTGCGAGTGCCGCTACTGCGGTCCACCTCCGATTCATGTTCCGAGTACACAGTTCGTTCACAGATACCCTCCCGACCCGCGTATCCTAGATGAACATTCGGTAAAGTAGAAATACCTTATATTGAATAATATGTGTTGATATTGCCCTTATGCTTTCAGGATAACTGCCTTATGGGGGTAAAACTTCACGTCACACATGACCAAGCCACAGAGAGACACCCCTGTCGTTTCGGAGGGGCTCGCCGACCCCACCGACCAGCGCTCGAACTGCGGCGTAGGTGCCGTCATCGACCTCGACGGCGGTCGGAGCCACCGGACCGTCGTCGACGGTGTAGAACTGTTAGCAAACCTCGAACACCGCGGGACGACCGGTGCCGAGGAGAACACCGGCGACGGCGCCGGCATCATGATCCAACGGCCCGACGAGTTCTTCGAGGCCGTCGTCGAGGCCGACCTGCCGGAGACGTACGCCGTCGGTTCGGTGTTCATGCCGCGGGACGACGCCGCGCGCGAGGGACTGTTCTCGATATTCGAGCGCTCGCTCGAAGCCCACGGGTTGGAGGTGTTCCACTGGCGGAACGTCCCCACGGACAACTCCTCGCTCGGCGAGACCGCACTCGAATCCGAACCCGATGTCTGGCAGGCGTTCGTCCGTCCCGACGCGGAGATGGACGCCGAGACGTTCGACCGGAAACTGTACGTCGCCCGCCGCGAGGCCGAGAACCGCGTCGGCGAACTGGAGTCGGCGGGCGCGGCCCGCTTCTACGTCTGTTCGCTCTCGCGGAAGACCCTCGTCTACAAGGGCTTGCTCAAGGGCGACCAACTGCTCGAATACTACCCCGACCTCGCGGACGAACGCGTGAAGACGACGCTGACGCTCGTCCACGCGCGCTTCTCGACGAACACGCTCGGGGCGTGGCACCTCGCGCACCCGTACCGCCACATCATCCACAACGGCGAGATAAACACCATCCGGGGCAACATCAACTGGATGCGCGCCCGGGAGACGGACCTCGAACACCCGGAGTTCGGCGACGACTTAGAGACCATCAAGCCCGTCACGAAGGCCGACCAGTCCGACACGGCGGTAGTAGACAACGCCGTCGAACTCCTGCTTCACTCGGACCGCGAACTCCCGCACGTCCTGCGGATGCTCATCCCCGAGGCGTACCGCGGCGACGAGTCGATGTCCCGAGAGAAGCGCGACTGGTACGACTACCACGCCTCCTTGGTCGAACCGTGGGACGGCCCCGCCCTCGTGGCGGCGACGGACGGCGACCGGGTCGCGGCGGTGCTCGACCGCAACGGCCTCCGCCCGTGTCGCTACGACGTGACCACCGACAACCGAGTCATCATGGCCTCGGAAGTCGGCGCGCTCGATACGGACCCGAGCGAAATCGAGGAGCGCGGCCGCCTCCAACCCGGGCAACTGTTCATGGCCGACCCCGTCGAGGGGCGCGTCATCCCCGACGAGGAGGTGTTCGACTCCCTCACCGACGAGAAGTACGGCGAGTGGGTCGAGGAGGAACAGAGACACCTCGACGACGTCGCGGAAGATGACGACTACGAACCCCGCGGCGAGGTGGACCACCTCCGCGCCCATCAGGCGGCGTTCGGCTACACCCACGACCAGGTGAACCACCTCATCAAGCCGATGGCGGAAGACGGGAAAGACCCCGTCGGGTCGATGGGCGACGACACGCCGCTCTCCGTCCTCTCGGACTTCAACCGGCCGCTCTTTACCTACTTCAAGCAGCTGTTCGCGCAGGTGACGAACCCGCCGTTAGACTACATCCGCGAGGAACTCGTCACCTCCTTGGAGTCCCGACTCGGCCACCAGCGGAACCTCTTAGACGAGACGCCGGAACACGCCAGACAGCTCGTCTTGGACTCGCCCGTCCTGACGGACGCCCAGACGGACGCGATCAAGAACCTCGGCGACGACGAGGACATCTCCTCGGCCGTCGTGGACATCACCTACGAGACGGACGAGGAGATGCGCGACGCCGTCGAACGCGTCCGCGAGGAGGCGAAGGCGGCAATCGAAGAGGGGGCGAACGTCGTCGTCCTCTCGGACCGCGAACTCGGCCCGGACCGCGTCGCGATTCCGAGTCTGCTGGCGACGGGCGCGGTCCACCACAGTCTCGTCCGGAACGGCCTCCGGAACCACGCCGGACTCGTCGTCGAGTCGGGCGACCCCCGCGAGGTCCACCACCTCGCCACCCTCGTCGGCTACGGCGCGGGCGCGGTGAACCCGTACCTCGCCTACCAGACCATCGGCGACTTGGTCGCCGGCCCCGACGGTGCCGAGGAGTCCGAGGCCGTCGCGGCGTACAAGAAAGCGCTCGAAGACGGCCTGCTGAAGACGATGGCCAAGATGGGCATCTCCACCGTGGAGTCCTATCAGGGCGCACAGATCTTCGAGGCCGTCGGCCTCGATTCGGACTTCGTCGCCGAGTACTTCGAGGGGACGGAGATTCGCACCGAGGGCATCGGTATCGACGTCATCGAGGAGGACACGCTCACCCGTCACGCCGTCGGCTTCGGCGCGGACCCCGACTTAGAACGCCACGGCGAGTACGAGCACCGCTCCGACGGCATCCACCACCAGTGGAACCCCAAGACGGTCGGGACGCTCCAACAGGCTGTCCGCTCGGGCAACTACGAGAAGTATCGGGAGTTCGCCGAACTCATCAACGACCAATCGGAGGAACTGCAGACGCTCCGCGGCCTCTTGGAGTTCGACTCCGACCGCGACCCGGTTCCCGTCGAAGAGGTCGAACCCGTCGAGGACATCGTCGAGCGGTTCTCGACGGCCGCGATGTCGCTGGGCAGTCTGTCGCCGGAGGCCCACGAGAACAACTCCATCGCCATGAACCGCCTCGGCGGGAAGTCCAACTCCGGCGAGGGCGGCGAACCGCCGGAGCGGTTCGGCACGGAGAAGGAGTGTAACGTCAAACAGGTCGCCTCCGGCCGGTTCGGCGTCACCTCCCACTACCTCTCCAGCGCCGACGAACTCCAGATCAAGATGGCGCAAGGGTCGAAGCCCGGCGAGGGCGGTCACCTCCCCGGCAAGAAGGTCAACGAGATGATAGCGCACGTCCGCTACGCGACGCCGGGCGTCGGCCTCATCTCGCCGCCGCCCCTCCACGACATCTACTCCATCGAGGACCTCAAGCAACTCATCCACGACCTGAGGACGGCGAACCCGGACGCCGACATCAACGTGAAACTCGTCTCCGAGGCCGGAATCGGCACCATCGCCGCGGGCGTCGCGAAGGCGAACGCGGACGTCGTTCACATCTCCGGCCACGACGGCGGGACGGGCGCGTCGCCGAAGACGTCCATCAAGAACGCCGGCCTGCCGTGGGAACTCGGACTCGCGGAGGCGAACCAGATGCTGCGGGCGACGAACCTCCGCTCTCGCATCCGCGTGACCGCCGACGGCGGCATGAAGACCGGCCGCGACATCGCCGTGGCGGCGCTTCTGGGCGCCGAGGAGTACGTCTTCGGGACCGCCTCCCTCGTCACCTCCGGCTGCGTGATGGCCCGCCAGTGCCACGAGAACACCTGTCCGGTCGGCGTCGCCACCCAACGGGAGGACCTCCGGAAGCGCTTCCCCGGCCAGCCCGACCACGTCATCAACTACATGACGTTCATGGCGCAGGAACTGCGCGAGATAATGGCCGAACTCGGCTTCCGCACGGTGGACGAGATGATCGGCCGCCCCTCTTTGCTCCGCCAGCGAGAGACCGACCACGAGAAGGCGAAACACCTCGACCTCGCGTCGGTCATCGCCGAACCCGCAGAGGGCGCGCGCTACAAGACCGAAGAGCAGGCCCACGCCGACTTGGAGACGCAACTCGACCACAAACTCATCGAGCAGGCGCGACCCGCACTCGAACGCGGCGAACCCGTCCAGATACGCGAGGACGTCTCGAACGTGGACCGCGCCGTCGGCGCGATGCTGTCGAACCGAATCTCCGACGAGTACGGCGGCGAGGGCCTCGCGGACGGCACCGTCGACTGCGAGTTCACCGGCATCGCCGGGCAGTCGTTCGGCGCGTTCCTCGCGAACGGCGTGACGATGCGCCTCACGGGCGCGTCGAACGACTACGTCGGGAAGGGGCTCTCCGGCGGTCGAATCGTCGTGAAGACGCCCGAGGACGCCGCCTACGCCGCCGACGAGAACGTCCTCATCGGCAACGTCGCCCTCTACGGCGCGACGCAGGGCGAGGCGTACGTCAACGGCGTCGCGGGCGAGCGATTCGCCGTCCGCAACTCCGGCGTGAAAGCCGTCGTCGAAGGCGTCGGCGACCACGGCTGTGAGTACATGACCGGCGGCGTCGTCGCCGTCCTCGGCGAGACGGGGCGCAACTTCGCCGCCGGGATGTCCGGCGGCGTCGCGTACGTCTACGACCCCGACGACGAACTCGAAGCGAAGGCCAACACCGGCATGGTGTCGCTCTCCGAGGAACTGGAGGAGAGCGACGAGGCGATGCTCCGCCGCCTCGTGGAGAACCACGTCGAGTACACCGACAGCGACCGCGCGACGGCGCTTCTCGACGACTGGGCGAACGTGCTGGGCGACTTCGTGAAGGTGATGCCCGACGCGTACGCCGACGTCATCGCCGAGAACGCCGAGGCCGACGTGCGCCGCGACCTGCCGGCGTCCGCGACGGCCGCCGCCGCCGACGGCGACACCGGCCTCGCACAGACCAGCGACGACTGAGCGACTCCGAGCGCTCTCCGCCCGTGCGCCCCGCGGTGACCGCCGCTACCGGAATCCGCCGCCGCATCTCCCACGCTTTTCTCCGACGCACTCCTCGGCTACGGTATGGACTCGGCACTCGTCGTCGGCGGCACCCGCTTCATCGGTCGCCACCTCGTCTCCGACCTCGTAGAGAACGGCTACGACGTGACCATCTTCAACCGCGGCAACCACGAGAACCCCTTCGAGGGGGACGAGAGCGTCCGGCGAATCGAGGGCGATAGGAAGGACGACGGCGCCCTCCGGCGGGCGAAGGCCGCCGCCGAACCGGACGCCGTCTTCGACTGCGTGGCGTACCAGCCCAAAGACGTGGTCTCCGCGACGGAAATCTTCGCGGACGTGGACGCGTACGTGTACATTTCGAGCGGTGCGGCCTACGGTGCAGAGGAGATTCCGAAGCGAGAGGGCGTGACGGAACTGTGTCCCTGTTCGGACGACCAGTTGACCGACGACTCCTCGGAGAGTTACGGCCCCCGGAAGGCCGAGGGCGACAGGGTGGTGTTCGACGCGGCGACGCGCGGCGTGAACGCGATGTCCGTCCGCCCCACCATCGTCTACGGCCCGTACGACTACACCGAACGCCTCGACTACTGGCTGAACCGCGTCGAGAACTACGACCGGGTGGTCGTCCCCGGCGACGGGACGAACATCTGGCACCGCGCGTACGTCGAGGACGTGGCCTCGGCGATGCGCGTCGTCGCCGAGGAGGGCGAGGCCGGCGAGGCGTACAACGTCGGCGACAGGCGGGTTCTCACCCTCGAAGAGACGGTCCGAACGATAGCCGACGCGATGGGGACGGACGTGGAAGTCGTCCACGCGGGCGAACGCGAACTCGCCGCCGCCGGACTCTCGCCGGACGATTTCGTCCTCTATCGGGAGTACCCGCACGTCCTCGATACGAACAAACTCGCCGCCCTCGGGTGGGACTCGACGCCGATCGAGGAGGCGATGGCCCGGACCGTCGAGGAACACCGCCGATCGGACAGGGACGGGTCCGAACACGACCCGGGTCGCGACGCCGAGGAGTCGGTGCTCTCGATACTCGACACGCTCTGAACTGCGGGTCCGAAAAAATCGGTTCGTCGGGGTCGCTTCGGCCGACTCAGGCGCCGAACTCCTCGTGGTCCATGCCGGGGACCTCCTGCTCTAACCACTCGCGGAACCACTTGACGCGCTTGAGTCGTTGGTGGGCGATGCTCTCGGCGGCGTCGCTCTCGATGCGGTCCGTGGCGTCGCGCCCCCGTTCGAGGACGCGTTCGACCATCTCGGAGGCTTCCATGTGGGTGCGCGCCTCGTAGCCCATCCGCAGGAGCATCAACGCCGTGCCGTTGGCACCCACCTTATCGAGGATGTCCGCCTCGATGAGACACCGCGTCTCCAAGGAGACGTCCGTCAACGGACCCTGATACGAGTGCGTCGAGACGACGTCGCACACCTGCTCGACGAACGACTGGGGGAACTCCGCGCGCGCCTCCAGATACTCGCGGGCGACGCGCGCGCCCTCTTCGGCGTGGACCTCCTGTTCGGCCTCCAACTTCGAGATGTCGTGAAAGAGGGCGGCGACGCGGACGACGTCCACGTCCGCACCCTCGCGGCGGGCTATCTTCGAGGCGAGTTCGACGACGTTGAGGATGTGGTTGAAGCGGTACTCCGAACTGTGCCAGGGGTACCAGCGCATCCGGCCGCCGTCGTCTTCGTTCTCGACGCTCGCGGAGAGGTAATCCCGCACGAACCGCTTCATCTCCTCGAACTCCTCGTCGGAGACCGAGGACTCCTTTATCTCAACGCCCACGGTGCCACCTCCACGTTCGTGGAGAGGGGGGCGCTCGAACGTTCGCGTTTGAGTTCATTACCCGAATTAATGGCTGTTCCGCTCTTAGGCGTTACGACGTTTAGAACCGGTCGGGAGCGGAAAACGGTGCGTCGAACGGGACCGACGCTCGTCGTCCGAACGTGACCGTCGGACCGGGCGGACCGAGGGTTGATGTGTCGCGGGAGCCGAACGCGACGTATGACGGACTGCTCCGTCCGTTCGCGGGCGCGAGGGACACTCCTCGGCCTCGCGTGCGGAGACGCCCTCGGCAGACCGGTCGAGTTCCGAACGCCCGCGGGCATCGAGTCGGAGTACGGTCGCGTGACGGAGATGCAGGGATACGGAACCCACGACCGACCCCCGGGGACGATAACGGACGACACGGAGATGGCGCTGTGTATCGCCCGGAGTCTGGTCGAACGCGGCGAGTTCGACGGCGAGGACGTGGCCCGGCGATTCCTCGAGTGGTTCCAGTCCGGCCCGTTCGACGTCGGCCTCATGACCGCAGACTCGCTCGCGCAGGTCCGCGAGGGGGTCGCGTGGTCGGACGCCGGGCGGGAGGTCTGGGAGAGTCGCGCGGAAGGGGCCAACGCCGGCAACGGGAGCGTGATGCGCTGCGTGCCGTACGCACTCGCGTACCGCGACCAACCGGGCGTCCTCGCGGCGGTGAGTCGCGCCTCATCGGAAATTACGCACGCGGACCCGCGGTGTACCGCCGGATGCGCCTTGTTGAACGAGGTGGTTCGCCGCCTCGTCTGCGACGAGTCCGATCCGGAGTCCGTCGTCAGCGAATCGCTGGCGCTCGTCGACGGGAGCGGTGCGGTCCCCGACGAACTGTGGACGCGCGTCGCGGGCCTCCCCGCGGAGACCGACCCGGAGACGCTCGGATACAGCGGGTACGTGTTGGCGACGCTCGAATCCGGACTGTACCACGGACTCTCGGCGGACTCCTTCGAGGCGGCGGTCGTCGAGGCGGTGAACCACGGCGACGACGCCGACACCGTCGCCGCGGTGACGGGCGCCGTCGCGGGCGCGCGGTTCGGCGTCGACGCGGTGCCGGAACGGTGGACGAACGAACTCGCCGAACGCGACGAACTGCGCCGACTGGCGGACGAACTCCTCGAACTCGCGCCGGCGGAGTACTGACCGCGGTTCCCGTCCGTCGGCGTCTCTTTCTCCCCGGCACGTGATTCCTTACCACTGTGAGTGTCAGTACCAACTGACACTCGTATTAAGTAAAATAAAAATAGCCGTGACGCAAGTAGTCACCGTGAAATCCGAAGACCGGCATCGACGTTCCGATGGGACGCCGTTACATCGGCTCTCCGTCGCTCCGTTGTACACCGCGTCGTTCGGGATGCGGATGTTCAGCCACGCTATGGAGGCGTTAAATCCGCCGAGCGAACGGAAAAAGCGGAAGCGCCGCGAGCGCCGGACGGACGACGAGGGCCTCCCGTGGTCGTCCCGCGGACGGTACGGCGGCGTCGGCGGTCACGAGTGGTTCGACACGGACGCGGGGGCGTCGCGCAGTCCGGTCGTGTTCGTCCACGGGAACGGCCGAACGCACGAGGACTGGACGGACCACGCCGAAGCGCTTCTGGACGAGGGGTTCTCCGGCGACGAACTGTGGGCGATAACGTTCGCGCACCCGAGTTCGACGCACCGCGAGATGTCGAGCCAACTCGACGAGTTCGTCCGGAACGTGCGCGAGTACACCGGTTCGGAGTCGGTTTCGATAGTCGCCCACAGCCTCGGCGTCACGGGCGTTCGCTACTGGTTGGAGCGTCGGAACCGCTACGAGTGGGTCGATACCGTCGTCTCGATCGCCGGAGCGAACCACGGCGTCTCGGTGTGTAGCGGCGACGAGGACCCGAAGACGCTGGGCGAGTACGCGCGGCCGAGTCGCTTCGTCGGCTACCGGTACCGCGAACGACCGAACCATCCGCTCAAGCGGTTGAACGCCGGCACCGAGACGCCGGGCGACGTGACGTACTACACGATTCGCGGCGCGTACGACCACTACTACTGGCGCGACCCGACGAGCCCGGAACTCGAGGGCGCGTCGGAGAACGTCCTGTTGTGGACGAACCACATCGGGACGTTGCGTTCCGACCGAACCCGCGCCCTCCTGTCGGAGTGGTTGACCGACGGACCCGACGACGGCGCGGCGGACGACGGCCGAACGGCAGTGTAAATAACGGCCGCATAAATTCGGCTGTCGTCCGCGAACGGAGACTTTCTGCCGAGAGAACGAGAGCGTAGAGAGGAGAGCAGAGAGAAAGAGACGGAAAGCGAAGAGAGCAGAGATACCCGCGGCGAGCCCGGAAGAACCGAGAGACCGCAGAGGGTGAGAGACGTTCAGTCCGCGTTCTGCGGAGCCGAGTGCGTCGCTTGCTGGCCGTGGCCGTGGCCGTTCGATCCGATAACGTCGTCGAAGGGGTGCGGCGAACGGAGGATAGCGATGATGCTCCACATGAGACCCGTGAGTATCGACCCCGCCGCGGACATCGTCATCCCGAGAGAGAAGAACGTCGTCCCGTAGACGATGCCGATGGTGGCGGAGGGCAACGAGGTGCCCAGCGGAATGTTCGTCGTCGCGTCGCGGAGGGCCGGCACCAACACGAACAGCGAGAATATGCTTCCGGCGAGGAAGATTAGGTCCTGCCAAATCATCGTCTTTCCCCCGTCGTAGCGAGTCGTAGCGAGTTTGTCCCAGTCATCAAACAATACGAGGCCGTCCCTGCATATAACTTACTCGGTTCAGAGTAAACTTGTTTAACGAAAGATAACGGCACTCAGATCGCCGTCTGTGAAGAATTATGGTACTCCATAATCGTGCACGAAGGCGGCTGCCGGGTCGAAATAGATCGAAAGGATCCGTTAACTGATACTGTTCGCCGGGCGGCCCGGGGGTCCCCCGAACCGGGCGTCTACGTTCTGCTTTACCGACCGAAGACCGTCGCGACTCGGCGGAGTAAGGGGCGCGGACACGAGAGGACGAGGCGGATAACGCCGGGAGGGCGACAACGGGGGTGAAACGGCGGCGGAGGGGTCAGCGCCGAGAGAAGGAGGCGGCGACGGTGGCCGGACCGACGTGGGAGAAGGAGGCGATGACGGAGGACGAACCGATGGTGAGAGAAGAAGGACGGACTGCGAGGAAAGGGAAGCGACGGTTGGGCGTTACGTTCCGTACTATCTGGCGCGTGGAAGACGGAGAACGAGAGGAGGAGAGGAGAAACGAGGGGGTCGGTACCCGACTGCGAGGGGTCACGTCGGGTGACGCCCGGCGACGCACCGCCGAGGGGAGACTACGACCGTCGGATGTGGTTCGCCTGCCAGTCGTACTCGACGATTCCGTGGTCGTCGAGTAGGGGGAGGTGGACGTGGTGGAGGTCGGTTTCGACGCTCCGTATCTCGGGGACGGAAGCGCCGGCGTCGGACTCCGTTTCGCGTTCGGCCACTTCTCGGGCCAGTTCGCTCACGGAGAGGGGGAGTTCGAGGTCGGTGAGCGTCTGGAGGACGATTCGTCGTCGTTCGTCCGAGAGGAGCCGGTAGTACTCGTCCTCGGTGAGGTCCGCGGGCGATATCAGTTCCTCGGTGATTCTCTGGGTCGGTACGGCCATTATCGGCTTCCCTCCTCGTCGTTCCGCGTCATCTCGTTCACACCGGAAAGAGTGCTTCTTCCCGGTTAACGGCACCCCCTAACGAGTTAGGTCACTCCGTGCCGATAAACTGTCAGTTATCGGATTTATTCTGTTCGGGTCCGTCATGTTATCGGTCGAATACGTTCACCTTCGAACGAATGTCTGTCTTCGATACCTACTTCCGACAACGGAGGGTTAATGAACGAAAGGGACGTTACGCAGGATATGGTTTCTGGCGCGTTGAGCGACGCTCTTCGGGAGACTCTCGCCGTCTTCGAGTCGAGGGGAGACCCCGGGGAGCCGATGACGACGGCCGAGGTGACGGGGCACCTCGACGTCTCTCGTCGGAGCACCTACGCCCGACTGGAGAAGTTGGCCGACGGGGGGTTCCTCGGCACGAAGAAGGTGGGAGCGAAGGGACGGGTCTGGTGGCGTCCGCGGACCGACGACGGAACCGACGATCTCGCCGCACTCGTCGACGATCTCCCGGGCGTCGTCTACCGGTGGCGGGACGAACCGGATCGACCGGTCGAGTTCGTCGGCGGGGAGTGCGAGCGTCTGACCGGACACACCGCGGAGTCGATACGCTCCGGCGCAGTTAGTTGGGAAGACGACGTTCTCCACCCCGAGGACGCCGCCGACGTGCGCCAAGCGGTCCGGGCTGGACTCGACGGCGACGGGCGCTTCTCGGTGCAGTATCGGATTCTGACGGCCGCGGGCGACGTGCGCTGGGTGTCGGAGCGCGGACACGTCGCCGCGAGCGAGTCCGGCGGGGCGGTCCTCGTCGAGGGGTTGATAACCGACATCTCGGAGGTGAAAGCCGAGAGCCGGCGTTTCGAACGGCAGATCGACGAGGTGTTCGAGCGAATCGACGACGCGTTCTACGCCGTCGACGAGGAGTTCCGCTTCACGCACGTCAACGAACGCGCCGAGGAACTGCTCCGACACTCCGAGGCGGAACTGCTCGGCGAGAGCGTCTGGGACGTGTTCCCCTCGGCGACGGAGACGGAGGCGTGGGAGAGTTTCCACGACGCGCTCGAAACGCAGACGCCGACGAGTTACGAGGTGTACTACGACCGACTGGACTTCTGGGTCGAGGCCAACGTCTACCCCTCCGAGACCGGTCTCTCGGTGTACTTCCGCGACGTGACCGAACGGAAGGTCCGCGAACGCGAACTCGAACAGTACGAGACGCTCGCGCGGACGGCGTCGGACGTCATCGTGACGGTGGACGAACGGAGCGTCGTCCGAGACGTGAACTCGGCTGTCGAAGACGTGTTCGGCTACGAACCGACGGAACTCGTGGGCGAGTCGCTGACGAAACTGATGCCCGACCGACTGTCTGACGTGCACCGAACCGCCGTCCGTCGCTACCTCGATTCGGGCGAACGCCACCTCGATTGGGACTACCTCGAACTCCCCGGCGTCCGCGCCGACGGGAGCGAGATTCCGCTGGCGATTTCGTTCAGCGAGTACGAACACGACGGCGAGCGCTACTTCACCGGAATCGTCCGCGACGTGACCGAACGCAAGGAGATGGAGTCGGACCTCCGCGACAGCGAGAAGAAGTTCCGGACGCTCGCGGAGAACTTAGAGGAAGTCGTCTGGATGACCGCCGAGGACCCGACGGAGTTTCTCTACGTCAACCCGGCGTACGAGGAGGTGTGGGGCCGCGACCGAGAGAGCCTGTACGAGGACGGCCTCAGTTTCCTCGATGCGGTCCATCCGGAGGACAGAGAGCAGGTTCGGGAGGCGTACACCGACCTCCCCGAGGAGGACTACGAGGCGGAGTACCGAATCGTCCGCCCCGACGGGACGGTTCGGTGGCTTCACGCCCGCGGGGTCGCGGTCGGCGGCGAGGACGGCGACGACTTCCGAATCGTCGGCATCGTCGAGGACGCGACCGAGCGGATACGGCAGAAGCGCGAACTCCGGCGACGGGTCCGCCAACAGGAGGTGATAACCGACTTCGGACAGCGAGCGCTCGGAGAGGTGGAACTCGACGACCTCGTCTCCGAAGCGGCCGCTCTCGTCGCCGAAACGCTCGACAACGACTACTGCGCCGTCCTCGACTTCGACGCCGACGCCGACGAACTGCGCCTCAGTCACGGCGTCGGGTGGGAGGAGGAGGCCGTCGGTTCGACGCTCTCGGCCGTCGAAGAGGGGTCGCAGGCGGCGTACACGCTGACGTCGGATCGACCCGTCGTCGTGGAGGACCTCGACGCCGAACCGCGATTCGACGGTCCGTCCCTCCTCACGGACCACGGCGTCGAGAGCGGAATAAGCGTCGTCGTCGGGTCCCTCGCCGAACCGTGGGGCGTCCTCGGCACGTACGACACGGACGAAAACCGCTTTTCGGAACACGACGTGAACTTCGTCCGGTCGGTGGCGAACATCCTCGCGACGGCCATCAACCGCCGGGCGTACGAACGGGAGTTGGTCACCCGCCGGACGGAACTGCAGGAACGCGAACGGACGCTGCGCGACGCGTACGAGATCATCGCGGACCCCTCGCTTTCGCTCTCGGAGCGAATCGACAGCCTGCTGAGCGTCGTCCGGAAGACGGTGGGAACCGACTACGCGACCCTCTCGCGGGTGCAGGACGACGAGTACGTCTTCGAGGCGATAGACGCGCCGTCGGAGGCCGACCTGCGGGTGGGCGACTCGATACCGCTGTCGGCGACGAACTGCGAACGCGTCGTCGAAACCGAACGAACGCTCGTCCTCCGGGACGTCGACGAGGACGCCCCCGAACTGGCCGACCGGGCGGGGAACGCCGAGTGGGGCATCTCCTGTTACCTCGGCGCGCCGGTGTTCGTCGACGGCGAGGTGTACGGCACGTTCTGCTTCTACGATATGGACGCGCGCGCCGAGAAGTTCTCCGACTGGGAGGTGACGTTCATCGACGTCCTCAGCAACTGGGTAGGCAACGAACTCGAACGCGAACGCGACACCGACCGACTCGCCGCCCTCAACAGTCTCAACGAAGTCGTCCGGGAGACGACGGAGGCGGTCATCGAGCAGTCCACCCGCGAGGAGATAGAGCAGACCGTCTGTGAACGCCTCGCCGACACGGACTCGTACCTGTTCGCGTGGATAGGCGACATCAACCTCCCCTCTCAGACGGTGAGTCTCCGAACCGAGGCCGGCGTCGACGGGTTCCTCGACGGGGACGCCGCGCCCGTCGGTCCGGGCGACGAACGCGGCGAGGACCCCACGAGCGAGGTGCTTCGGACCGGCGAGGTCCAGACCCTCCAGAACGTCCAGAACGACCCGCAGTACGAACCGTGGCACGACACCGCCGAGAGACACGGCTTTCACTCCTCGGCCGCGATACCCGTCGTCCACGAGGACACGGTGTACGGGGTGTTGAACGTCTACGCCGCCCGACCGCGGGCGTTCGAGGGGGAAGAGCGGGCGGTCATCGCCCAACTCGGCGAGATCGTCGGCCACGCCATCGCCGCCGTCGAACGCAAGCGTGCGCTGATGAGCAACGAAGTCGTCGAACTCAAGTTCCGCATTCCGGCCATCCTCGACGGCTACGACGTCTCGACCGACGGCCGGTTCACGCTCGACGAGACGGTCCCCCTGAAGGACGGCGAGTACCTCCTCTACGGGACCGAGGAGGGCGCGGCCGACGCGGTGTCGGCGTTCGTCGACGCGCACGGCCACTGGAACGAGGTGACGTTCCGCGAGGACGGCCGCTTCGAGATACGCCTCTCGGACCCGCCGATACTCTCGACGCTCGCGTCCCTCGGCGGGTCGATCGAGGAGGCCGCCTTCGAGGACGGGACGCTGAACCTGACGCTACACATCTCTCCGAGCGTCGACGCGCGCCGACTCATCGAAGTCGTCCGCGACGGCTATCCGGCCGCGGAGATGGTGACGCGAAAGCAGGTCGAACCGGGGGACCGCGACGCCGAACGCGTCCACGAGACGTTCGCCGAGGGGTTGACCGACCGCCAACGCGCCGCCCTCCGCGCCGCCTACCACGCGGGGTTCTTCGAGTGGCCCCGCGAGGCGTCCGGTCAGGAGATGGCCGAGACGCTCGGCGTCTCTCCGCCCACGTTCTATCAACACCTCCGAACGGCCGAGAGGAAAGTGTTCGACTCGCTGTTGCCGTCTTCGGTCGGGAGCGCCGAGTGAGTCCGCGGCGGGGCGTCCTCACTCCTCCTCCGGCACGGGGAGGGTAAAGGAGAACGTCGACCCCTCGCCGAGTTCCGAGTCGACCCAGATGTCGCCGCCGTGTCGCTCGACGATTCGCTGACAGAGCGCTAACCCGATTCCGGTACCCTCGTACTCGTCTCGGCTGTGCAGCCGGTCGAACACGTCGAACACGCGGTCTTGGTTCTTCGGTTCGATGCCGATGCCCTCGTCGCGGACCGATATCACGAACTCTTGCCCACGCCGTTCGGCACCGACGTGAATCCGCGGCGGTTCGTCGCCGCTGTAGGTGATGGCGTTCTCCAGTAGGTTCTGGAACACCTGACGGAGTTGGCTGGCGTCGCCCACGACGGTGGGGAGTCGGTCGGCGGCGATGTCGGCGTCCGTCTCCTCGATTTGAATCTGGAGGTCCTCGCGGACGTCGTCGAGCACCGCGTCCAACGCGACCGGTTCGAAGGGGTCGCCGCGCGTCTCGATGCGGGAGTACTCGAGGAGGCAGTCTATCATCTTCCGCATCCGCTCGGCTCCGTCGACGGCGTATTCGAGGAACTCCTCGCCGTCCTCGTCGAGGGCGTCCTCGTAGCGCTTTTCGAGCAACCGGAGGTAGCTCGTGACCATCCGCAAGGGTTCCTGTAAGTCGTGCGACGCCGCGTAGGCGAACTGCTCTAAGCGCTCGTTCGAGTCTTTGAGTGCCCGTTCGCGCTGTCTCTGTTCGAGTTCGTACTTCACCCACTCGCCCATGAGGTGGTGGAACGTCCGTTCGGCCTCCGTGAACTCCCGGTCGCGGGGCTCAGACGAGACGAAGAAGAACGTCCGGTCGGGTTCGTTGTCGAGGTCGATGTGCGTGCCGAGGTACGTCTCGACGCCGAACACATCGTGAGCGAGGGAGCTCCCGTAGCCGTAGTTCTCCGGGTCGGTGAGGTCCGCGGTTCTTCCGCCCTCGACGGTCAGTTGACAGTACGTCTCCGAGAGCGGAGCCTTCGCGCCGGGCGTGAGGTGCTCGTGGTCGCCGCTGACGGCGTCCACCTCGAACGTGTCGGTCGTCGGGTCGACGCGGGCCAGTCCGCCGAGTTCGAGGTCGAAGCGCTCACAGCCCAACTCGAAGAGGTCCTGCAGTTTCTCGTCGAACGAGCGGTCGGGTTCGGCCATTATCTCGCACAACCGCTGTTGGTAGTGCTCGCGCTGTTCGCGTTCGAGTTCGTAGCTCACCCACTGGCCGATCATGTCTAAGAGCGTGCGCTCGACGTCGGAGAACTCCCGGTCGCGGGGTTCCGTCCCGCCGAACCAGAGCGTCCCGTACGGCGCAGTACCGCTCGTCACCTTTGTGCCGAAGTAGCTCTGCATCTGGAGTTCTCGGTAGACCGGGTCCTCGGTCCAGTCGGTTTCTCGCACGTCCGCCACGCAGACGGGGGCGTCCGTCTCGATGGTTCGTCGACAGAAACAGCCGTCCCCCGGGTCGGCCCACAGCACCTCGTCGTCGTCGACGCCGAGGCCGACGCCCCTCTCCAACCGGAACTCCCCGTCCCACGCCGGGAGGTGATTGAGGCCGCCCATCTCGAGGTCGAACCAGTCACAGCCCATCTCGAGCAACCGCTCGACTTTCTCGTCGAACGAGAGCGTCGGGTCCGAGGTTATCTCGTAGCTCCGTCGCAGGAACTCCTCGCGTTGCCGGCGTTCGAGTTCGTACTTCACCCACTGGCCCATCAGTCGCTGGAACGTGCGGTCGTCCTCGGTGAACGGCGAGTCCCGCGAGCGCTCGGAGACGAAGAAGAACGTCCTGTCGTCGTCGCCCTCGACTTCGATGTACGTTCCGAGGTACGCCTCCACGTCGAACTCCTCGTAGACGGAGATGTCGTCGTACCCGGCTTCGACGGGCTCTTCGACGCTCTCGACGCCGCCGGCGTCGACGGCCGCCGTGCAGTACGTCTCCGACAGCGGAAGTTCGACGCCGGGCGCGAAGTGCTCGTGGTCGCCGCTGACGTACTCGACTTCGAACCGGTTCTCGTCGGGGTCGACCTTGGCCATCGCACCGAGTTCGAGGCCGAACTGCTCGCACCCGAGGTCGAACAGCGCCCCTAACTTCTCCTCGAAGTCGAGCGCCGGGTCCGAGGTTATCTCGTAGCTCTCGCGGAGGTACTGCTCGCGGTGCCGTCGCTCTAACTCGTAGCCGAGCCACTGGCCCATCAGGTTGAGGAACGTTCGCTCGGCGTCGGTGTACGGGCGTTCCCGCGGCGTCTCGGAGGCGAAACAGAGGGTTCCGTACTCGCTTCCCCCCACCCGAACCGTCGTCGCGAAGAACGCGTCGAGCCCGAACCGCTCGTAGGCGGGGTCGTCCGTCCATCCCACGTCGGCGGCGTCCGCCACGGAGACGGGGCCGGGCGACGCGAGTAGCTTCTCGCAGTACGTATCGCACAGCGAGTCCGTGACGCCCGTCGCGATGAGGTCGTGGTCGCCGACCGCTTCGACGATTTCGAACGTGGTCTCCTGCGTTCGCGTGAAGTAGCCGATTTCGAGGCCGAACCGCTCGCGGCCGAGTCGGAGGAGGCGCTGAATCTTCGTCTCGAACGTCGCGTCGGGGTCGGCCAACGTCTCGTACAGTCTGCGCTGGTACCGCTCGCGGGTTTCGAGCGCTATCTTCGCGGTGGTTCGGTCCACGAGCGTCTGCAGTTTCCGCTCGTTGTCCCGTTCGGGTCGCTCGGGACCGAAGTACTCCTCGGGCGGGGTGTAGTAGACGTTGCGGCAGACGGTGTTGTCGTAGACGAGAAGCGGGTGCGTCTCGATGACGTCCTCGATGACCGCCGGGGGGAGTTTCCCGCGGTCGTACTGACAGAGCGCCATCGCTCGCTCGTCGAGGAGTTCGTTGATGTGCGCTTCGCACGACATGAACGCCTCCTGCATCCCTTCGTCGCCGACGAGCCACGTCTCCTCGGCGGTGACGCGGAACCCCTCGTACTCGGTGAGTCCCTCCTCCATCGCGGTGCGGAGGAGGGTCCGCACCGCGTTGAGGTTGAACTCGCCGCCGCGGAGGTACGTCTCCTCGACGGTGCGAATCGACAGTTGCCCCGACTCGAACGCGGCGTCCACGTCCACGCCGCCGTCCCGCAACGCGGCGACTACCTCGTCCCGGGAGTTGTCGTCGGCGATGTACAGACAGCGCTCGCCGGCTTCGATTCCCTCCCGGACGAAGGGGACGACCGTCTCGAACTGCTCGTCTCGGTCCTCGTAGACGAGCGCGAAGTGGTCGGCGTTGTCCGACTCCTCGACGGAACGTGCGGGGCCGCAAAGGCCGGCGCTCGACCGGAGGACGCCGGAGTCGTTGCCGGGCGCGGGCGCGTCGCGCCGGTCGGTTCGGTTCGAGATGTACTTGCTCATCTCCACCCCGCTCCCGTCAGACGCCCGGAAACCGTCGGCACGGTCCGACCGTCGGTTCGTACGGGGGGCGAGAGTCGGATCCGGGTTTGATTCATCACCTCGATGAAGGCCTGCATCGGTGAAAAGGGCATCGCGAGTCGCACTCTCATTCCCGCCGGAAGCCGCCGCGTGGGACGTCTCGTCGTCCCGTCAGTCGTCGGCGGGGTTCGGGCGCTTCGCGTCGTCGGGGCGTTCCGCCGCGACTTCGTGGAGCGCGTTCGCGACGGTACCGTGCTCCGAGGCGTGCGGGCGGCCGGGTGCGTCGTCGTAGCCGTAGTCGAAGATGCGGTTGCGGTTGAGGCTGAGCTTCGTGAACTCCGGTTGGAGCAGGTCGAACAGCTCGAACCGCTCTTCGAGTTCGGGGAACTGCGCCTGGTAGTCGAGGATGGCCGTCCGCGCGTGCGCCCAGAACTCCGCTTCGGGGTAGCCTTCGTGCTCTTCGAGGATATCCGCGACGTACCTGAGGACGCAGACGAACAGCCCGCAGAACACGAACTGACAGAGCCCCTCCGGGGGTTCCTTCCGCAGCACGTCGTGCATCTCGTCGGGGAGCGCCTCCAGTTCGGGGAGCGGTCGGTCGCTGACGTTCACGTCGTCCACGAAGTCCTTCACCGCGAGGCGCGTCGGAACTCCGTCCTCGACGACGAGGATGGTGTTCTGCCCGTGCGGGGAGAACACCGTGCCGTATCGGTAGAGGAAGTGCAGGAGCGGCGGGAGCACCGTGTCGAAGAACTCCGCCAGCCACTCGTCGAGCGTGAGCCCGGACCGCTCGACGAGGCGCGAGAGGTAGGGTTCGCCCTCGCCGTCGACGTGCATCAACGAGGAGAGCGTTATCGCCCGCTCGTCGTCTTCGAGGAAGGAGTAGATGGACTCCCGCCAGACGACGCCCATCAGTTCGTGGTACTGGTAGGGCGAGCCGTCGATGTCGGTGAAGTCCGAGTGGTCGTAGTTGATGCCGGCTATCTCGCCCGGGAGGACGAGCCCCTGTTCTTGGAGGAACTCGTCTCGCTCGTAGATGCCCTTGATGTACTCGGTGACCGTCGGGGCGAGTTCCGTCCGTTCGCCTGGTAGCCCCCGCCAGACGAGCGTGTTGAGGATGCGCATCGGCACCTTCACGTGGTGTTTCTCGTCGTCGTCGACGTTGACGAAGGTGCGCACCGACTGCTGAGGGAGGTACTCGTCGGGGCCGTCGCCGAGGGGGACGATGTCGTCGGCGGCGATGTCGTCGGCGAACAGGGGGACGATGCTGTTGTCCCACTGCCAGTCGTGGACCGGCATGAGGTAGTAGTCGTCCGGGTCGAGGCCCCGCGCGTCGAGTCTATCGCGGAACTCCCCGTAGCGGTCGCCGAGTTCGCTCCGCACGAGCGAATCGTGCTCGACGTCCTCGGTAGCGACGAACGTCGCCTTCTCCTTCCGTACGGCGACCCACGAGAGCGTCACGGGGTCTTTCCGCTCCGGGGCGTACCGCTTGTAGTCGTCGTAGCCCCACCCGAGGCGGCCCTTGTTGTACGTTATCCACGGGTGGCCGTCCATCTCGCCTTCGAGGCGGGCGTAGTCGAGTGCCAGCGGGTCGAACTCCTCTCGATCCCGCCGACGGGCCTCGATGTGCGCGTCCGCGAGCAGGGTTCGCTTGTACTCGCGGACGAGGTTGCCCTCGGTGAGACCGTCGAGGTCGGTCGTCGCGCCGATATCGCGCAGGAGGGTGAGCGGGTCGCCGAGTTCCACCCATTCGTCGTCCGCGCGGCGTTCGACGGTCTCACCGTAGACGTGGAGGCTGTCCATCATCCGCTCTTCGGCCTCGAAGCGGTACGCCGCCTCGCCGAGTTCGAAGCGGTAGGTGGACCGCTCGTCGCCGGCGTCCACCTTCCGCGGCGCGACTATCTCCTCGTAGGCGAACTCTTCGAGCATCTTCGTCAGGAGGCGGCGTTCGACCGTCTCCCAGACGTCTGCGTCCAGTGCGTCCTGAAGCGTCGGGTCGTTGGGATTCATGTTAATCGTCCTGTGTCGGTGTGGAGGTCGGTTCGCTCCCGCGTTCGCGGGAGGCGCCGGGCGCGCGTTCGACGAACTGTTCGACGGAGAAGTCCTGATACACCGTGTCCGTGTCCTCGGGGTAGGCCTCGCGTCCGACCAACCGGTTGACGAACTTCGCGTTGCGGTAACAGCCGAGGCCGAGGTCCGGGACGCCGACGCCGTGGGTGTGGAGTTCGGCGTTCTGGAGGAACACGTCCCCCGGCACGTCTATCTCCAGGCGGTGGTCCTCGGTCACCTCGTACCGGCCCCGTTCGTCCCAGCCGATGGCGTCGGAGAGCGGTTCGAGAAAGTCCGGGACGGGCCGTTCGTAGCCCGTCCCGAGGACGACGACGTCGCTCTCGTGGACGAACGACTCCTCGACCTGCCACTGGTGGCAGTCGAGCGCGTACGCCCCGCCGACCGACTCGATATCCCGCACCTCCGTCATGGCGAAGAGACCCACGTCGGGTTCTCTGTCGCCGATGGAGCGCCGGTAGAGCAGGTCGTATATCTCGGCGCTCGTCTCCGGGTCGACGCCCTTGTACAGCAGGTCCTGATTCGGGATGAGGTCGTCTTTGACCGCCTGCGGGAGGTCGTAGACGTACCGGTCGTACTCGGGCGTGAAGTGCTGGAGGCCGAGTTTCGAGTACTCCATCGGGAAGAATCCGTCCGACCGGGTCAACCAATCGAGGCGGTAGCCGTGGTCCGACTGGCGTTCGAGCAGGTCGTAGAACACCTCGGCGGCGCTCTGTCCCGACCCGACGACGGTGACCGACTCCGCCTCCAGCGCTCGGTCGCGGTGGTGGCGGTACGTCGCCGTGTGGAACACGTCCTCCTCGGGGTGGCCCCGGAGGTGTTCGGGAATCGTCGGCCGGGAGCCGATGCCGAGAGCGAGGTTCTCGCCGCGGTACTCGAACCGTTCGCCGGTGTCGGGGTGGCGCGCGGCGACGACGTAGTGGTCGCGGTCGTCGTCCCACCGAACCTCGGTGACCTCGCGACCGAACCGACAGGTGTCGAGGTTCGCGACGACCCACCGGAGGTAGTCGTTGTACTCCCGCCGGGGGATCTGGAACGTCTCGTAGAAGTAGAACTCGTAGATGCGGCCCGTCTCCCTGAGGTAGTTGAGGTAGCTGTGGGGGTTCGTCGGGTCCGCGAGCGTCACCAGGTCCGCGAGGAACGGTACTTCGAGCGTCGTCCCCTCCAACAGCATGCCCTCGTGCCAGTTGAACTCGGCGTCGCGTTCGAGGAAGGCGGCGTCGACGTCCTCCTCGACGCCGTCCAGCATGGCCGCGAGGCCGAGGTTGAACGGGCCGAGACCGACGCCGACCACGTCGTAGGCGTCGTCGGTCATTCGGCGCTCACCCCCCGCGTCCGCGCCGTCGTCGGGTCCGCGAGCACGTCTGACTCGAACCGGTCGCGGTCGCAGACCAAAAGTAGGGCGTCCTTCTCGGCTTCCTCGAAGTAGAACTCCGTCCGCGGTTCGAATCCGCACTTCTCGAAGACGCGGACGACGCGGTCGTTTCGGGCGTCCGGTTCCGCGATCACGCGGTCCGTCTCGGGGTGGCGGAACTGCATGGCGACGACCGCCCGCATCAGCGGAAGCGCGTACCCGTTTCCGAGGTACTCCTCGGGGCCGATGAGCAGGTGGATCCCTCTGTCGGCCGGGTCGGCGTCGTAGTGGTTCGCCACGTCGTCGTCGGCCGCCCAGTAGCACTCCCAGTAGCTCATCGGAACGTGGTCGAGACAGCCGACGTAGGGGGTGAGGTGGTCGTCCGCGAGTTTCTCCGCGAGGCGGTCGCGGAACGCCGGCAACGGCAGGTCGAGCTGCCAGTACGGCTTCACGTGGTCGCTCCCGAGCCACGCGTGGAGGCGGCCGAGGTCGCGCTCCAGCGAGGCCCGACGGAACGAAATCGTCTTCTCGATGCTTCTGTCGTACGTCTGGTAGTCGTACGCCGCCGAGATTGTCGCGTCTGGGCCTGTCATCTGTCGAGTTCGGTGACGAGCGGGTTCTTCACGTCCGCGTAGACGGACTGGTTTTCGAGGTCGTTCTCCAGTTCGTCCAACCCCCGGAAGCGAGTGAGCAGGTTCGCCTTGCAGGGGACGGTCGGCGACTCCAAGAGGGGGTCGAGGAACGTCGAGGAGGGGCGGTCGTACCGTTCGCGCGCCCGTTCGAGTTCGTCGCGGAGGAGTCCGAGCAGGCGTCGCTCCCCGACGAGGCCGGCGGCGCCGAACGCGTTGACGACGCCGAGGGCGTTGTTGAGAATCACGTAGTAGCGGAGTCGCTCGTCGGCGACGGCGTCCGCACAGACGGTGTCGGCGCGTTCGCCGACGCCCGGCAGGTACTCCTCGACTTCGGGGTAGACCGACTCGGGGAAGTAGAAGCCCTGATTGTCGCGGTAGCGGAACTCCGCGGGGTACCCCTCGTCGTCGAGGGTGAGCACGGAGTTCTGCTGGTGGGCCTCGACGCCGACCCCCTGCACGAGGTAGAGCCAGACGACGGGGCGGACCGATATCCGGAGGTAGCGGCGGAACCACTCCGCGCTCACCGCCTCCGTCGACCGACCCTCCCGGTCGGCGATGGCCTCGACGAGTCGGCCGAGGCGCGAGCGTCCGGTGACGGCGTCCTGACAGAGCGAGACCAGCGGCGTCGCGTTCGCCGCGGCGTCGCCTCGGAACGGGTTGGCCCGCAGAACCGTCTCCAACCCGGACTCGGCTCCGTCGCCGACGTCGAGCGCGAGGTACGCGGGGTCGCGCACGACGTCGAAGTCCGGGAACGCCGCGTCGAGTTCGTCGCCGAAGTCGGTGTCGAGCAGTTCGGCGACGGCGACGCCGCGTTCGAGTTCCGGGCGCTTGTTCGTCCGGACGGAGTTCGTTATCTGCACGTTCAGCGACGACTTCACCATGAACGGAGCGTCCTCGCTGTAGAGCGTCCGGACCGACGTGGTCGGGTAGAACTCCCGGCCGACGGCTCCGAAGTGTTCGAGTCCGTCGCCGAGGCGGTTCCGAACGCGGTCCCGTTCGAGGAGATACTCCGCCTGCCACGGGTGGACGGGCAGGAGCGCGTCCTCGCTCTCGACGTGTTCGGCGACGAACGACTCGGACACCGCCGGGTCCTCGCGGAGGGCGTCTTTCACCCACGCCGCGGCGCTCCGGTCGAGCGCCGAGTCCGCCGAGACGAGGTCCGGCGTCGCCCGGAAGTAGTACAGCGGGAACGACCCGCGCAGTTCCGGCGCGTACGTCGCCCGGTTCCGCGCCGCGATGCCCCGCCGGCTCTTCGGCGTCGGGTGGCGGTGGTGGCCGAAGACGAGCGCTTGCTCGGCGTCGCGGAACGAGAGCCGTTCGGCGTAGAGTCGCTCCGCGTCGCCCTTACGCGCCGCGACGAACGACTCGACGCTCCGCTTGCTTCGGAGGACGCGCTCCAACAGTTCGTCCGGGACGGCGTCGCCGTCGCTCGCGAGGGAGAGGTCCTTCACCACGAGCGACGCGAGCGTGGCCGCGTCGGCCGGGTGCGCCGTCCCGCCCGCGAACCGGTAGCGAACGGGCGTCTCGAACAGGTGGCGCTCGGTCGGCGAACGGTGCGCGAGCGGAGCGAGCAGTTCGATGTCCTGCGCCGAGAGCGTCTTCCGGAGGAGTCCGTCGGGGCCGGGTTCGACGCCGCCGACGGCCGTCCCGACGACGTCGTAGTCGCCCGTCTCGCGCAGGTAGCAGTTGAGGAAGGCGTGGACGGTGGCGGCGTCGGCTCGGTCCGACGGGTCCACGTCGCTGTCCTCGCGCCGTTCGGTGCCGAGGCTCACGCCGCCACCCCCCGTTCGGCGGCGACGTCGGATCCGCAGTCCCGGACGGCGTCGAGCATCGCGGCGACGTCGTCGAGCGTCGCGGTCGGATTCAGGAGCGTGAACTTCAGGCTCGTCACTCCGCCGACATCGGTGCGCGCTACGACCGCGCGGCCGTCTCGGAGGAGTTCGCTCCGAACTGCGGCGTTCAGCCGACTCACGGCCGCGTCGTCCATCCCCTCCCGCGGCCGGTAGCGGAAGACGACGGCGTTCAGCGTCGGCTCGGCCAGCAGTTCGAAGTCGTCGGCCGCGGCCACGAGTTCCGCGGCCTCGTCGGCCAGTTCGAGGGTCCGGTCGACGAGAGTCGCGAGCCCGCTCCGTCCGAGGGCGCGGAACGCGACGTAGGGTTTCAAGGCGTCGAAGCGGCGCGTCGTCTGGACCGACTTCGCGACGAGGTTCGGGACGCCGGCCTCGTCGTGTTCTTCGGGGTTGAGGTACGCGGCGTTGCGGGCCATCCACTCGAAGTCGTCGCCGTCGCGGAGCAGGAACGCCCCGCAACTGATGGGTTGGTAGAACAGCTTGTGGAAGTCGACGGCGACGGAGTCGGCCCGCTCGATTCCGTCGATGAGGTGGCCGTGGTCGTCGCTCACGGCGAGGGCGCCGCCGTAGGCCGCGTCCACGTGGAACCACAGGTCGCGCTCGGCGGCCCGGTCGGCGAGGGCCGCGAGGGGGTCGACGCTGCCGAAGTCGGTGGTCCCCGCGGTGCCGACGAGGGCGAACGGGTCGGCGTCCCGGTCGTCGAGTTCGGCGAGCGTCGAATCGAGCGCGTCCGGGTCCATCCGGCGGTCGTCGTCGGTCGGGACGGTGACCACCGCACGTTCCCCGAGTCCGAGGTGGTGTGCGGCCTGCTTCCCGGTGAAGTGCGCCTCCTCAGAGCAGAGGATGCGGAGCGATTCGGCGTCCGCCGGGAGGCCGTCGGCCTGCACGTTCCGACCGAAGCGCCGGTCGCAGTGGCGGTCGCGGGCGAGAAGCAGGGCCTGAAAGTTCGACTGGGTGCCGCCGCTCGTGAAGACGCCGTCCGCGCCCGACGGGAGGCCGAACAGGTCGCAGAGCGCGCCGACGACTCGCTCTTCGAGAACCGTCGCGGCGGGCGCTTGGTCGAAGGAGTCGAGCGACTGGTTCGTCGCGGTCAAAAGAGCCTCCGCGACCAGTCCGGGAATCATCGGCGGGCACTGGAGGTGGGCCGCACACCGGGGGTTCGACGTGCCGACGGAGTGGGCCAGAACGCGCTCCGACACCTCGTCTATCGCCGCGTCGAGACCCCGCCCGTCCTCGGGGACGACGGGGTCGTCGAACTGCGCGGCGAGGGCGTCCGGCGACGCTCCCGAGTAGGGGTCGTCGCCGTCGGCGAACGAGTCGAGGACGGCATCGACCGCCCGGCCCATCGCCTCGCGGTACGCCGCGTCGCCTCCGTCGCTCCCGAGGAACAGTTCGTCGGCGCTCATGCGGTCACCTCCCGCGTCGAGCGCCGTCCGTCGGCGACGGCCGCGACGGCCTCGTCGAAGATAGCCGCCACGTCGTCCGCCTGTTCCTCGGAGAGTATCAACGGCGGGAGGAAGCGCGCGGTGGCGCTCCCGCGCCCGCCGAGTTCGATGATGAGTCCGCGCTCGAAGCACTCCGCTTGGACCGCCTCGGCGAAGTCGCCGTCCGGCGCGTGCGGGCCCGGCCCCCGCCAGTCGTCGTCCTCGGCGACGAACTCGACGCCGAGCATGAGACCCCGACCGCGAACGTCGCCGACGGCGTCGAATCGGTCGGCGGTGGATTCGAGGCGCTCGCGCAGGCGCGCACCGACCTCGGCGGCGCGGTCGTCGAGGTCGTGTTCGAGGACGTAGTCGATGGTCGCCTCGCCGGCGGCCATCGCGAGTTGGTTCCCCCGGAAGGTGCCGGCGTGGGCGCCCGGTTCCCAGACGTCGAGCGACTCGTCGTAGACGACCACCGCCAACGGGAGGCCGCCCCCGACGGCCTTCGAGAGGGTGACCACGTCGGGCGTGATGTCCGCGTGTTCGAAGGCGTACAACTCGCCCGTGCGACCGAGCCCCGCCTGAATCTCGTCTAAAATCAGGGGGATGTCGCGCTCGCGGGTGATGCGGCGCATCTCGCGGAGCCACTCGTCCGGCGCTGGCACCGCGCCCGCCTCGCCTTGGACCGGTTCGAGAATCATCCCCGCGGGCTCGGTGATGCCGCTCTCGGGGTCGTCGAGGAGGTTTTCGACGTACCGGCTCGCGATGCGGTGCCCCTCCTCGCCGCCGACGCCGAAGGGACAGCGGTAGTCGTAGGGGTACGGGAGGTGGTGAACGTCGCTCGTCACCCCGGAGATGGGCTCTTTGGCGTCGGTGTCGCCCATCAAGCTGAGCGCGCCGCTCGTCATCCCGTGGTAGGCCCCCTGAAACCCCAGCACGCTCCCGTTTCCGGTCGCCGTCTTCACGAGCTTCAGTGCCGCTTCGACGGCGTCGGTCCCCGCCGGACTGCAGAACTGAACCTTCGCCGAGTCGGCGAACGCCGACGGGAGACTGTCGAACAGCGAATCGACGAACCGCTCCTTGGCGGGCGTGCTGATGTCGAGTGTGTGGAGCGGCCGGTCCGCGTTCAGGGTCCGCTCCATCGCCTCGACGACCCGCGGGTGGTTGTGCCCGAGCGCGAGGGTGCCGGCCCCCGCGAGGCAGTCGTAGTACTCGTTTCCGTCCATGTCGGTCACGGTCACGCCGTGAGCCTCGCGGATGGCCAACGGGAGGTGGCGCGGATACGTTCGCGCGCTGGACTCGCGCTCTGCCTGCTGTGTGAGTATCCGTTCGTTCCCCCCTTCGAGATAGCTCACTACGGGTCACCTCCGCGATTCGGTGTGTCTGTCTCCCCGAGTTGCCGCTCGTACTGCCGAATCTTGCGCATGCCATGTTTTAGGCCAGCCTAAAACAACGTAAATCTGGCGGATTTTAGGCGGTCCTAAAACTAATGTGACTATCCGTCGTACGGCATCCGTACTGAATATTTCGGACGAGGACACGAGTTAGGGTACTGCGGAGAGAGAGGAGCGTCGGTGTGCGACCGCGAGAGGCCGGTTCGAGGTGCGCCGTCTCGGTTCTGTTCTCCCTCGCCGTTATCCTCGGTAACCCTGACGTTAACAGGCGTCCGCGAGTACACGTAGTCAAGAAAGTCATTCGGACGCGCCGGGCGGCCGAAGGATGTCCAATGAGTAAGCAGATACCGACCCACACCGACCAGCGCACGACACCCGTTTTCGAGGGGAGATACAGCCCTTCGCAGTCGAGTTCCGCACTCCGCGGCCCCGTCGAATCGCTCGACGGAGCGGAGGACAACGACCACCTCGCACTCGTCTACGAGGACCGAGCCGAGCAGTTCGCGGCGGTCGTCCCGTTCGTCCGAGACGGTCTCGAACGGGGCGAGCGGTGCGTGTACGTCGCCGACGACAACACCGTAGACGAGGTGCTCGACGCGATGCGAGAGCGCGGCGTCGACGTCGACGACGCGCTCGAATCGGGGGCGCTCTCGGTGCACACGGAAGGGGAGGTGTACCGTCGAGCCGGCGAGTTCGACTGCGACGCGATGATGGAGTTCTGGAAGGAGACGCTCGCGGACGCGGCCGCCGAGGGGTTCTCGGGGGTCAGAGCCGCCGCCGAGATGACGTGGGCGCTCGACGCGGACAGCGACCACGACGAACTCTGCGAGTACGAATCGCTGCTCAACCCGCTGTACGACGGCGACGAGTACACCGTCCTCTGTCAGTACAACCGCGACCGGTTCCCGGCGGAAGTCGTCCACGACGTGCTCAAGACTCACCCGTACCTCGTCTACGACAACACCGTCTGCCGCAACGTCTACTACACCCCGCCCGAGGAGTACTTCGGCCCCGAGCGGCTATCGCGCGAGATCGACCGGAAGCTGGAGACGCTCGTCGACCGGACCGACGCGCGGTTGACGGTCACGGCCCGCGAACACTACCAGCGGGAGGTGTACGAGATAATGTCGGACTCCGACCGCGAGTTCGACGAGAAGCTCGACGCGCTGTTCGAGGTGGGGTGCGAGCGGTTCGGTCTCGATCTGGGCGGGTTAGCCCGCGTCGACCCCGAGACCGACCTGTTCGAGGTGGAGGCTATAAGCGGTGAGCACGACCACCTCGTCCCCGGGGCGCGACTCGACCTCTCTGAGACCTACTGCCGAGTCGTCGCCGACAGCGACCCGGAGCCGAACGAAGCCGTCTCCGAACCCGTCGAAATCACCGACCCCGTCGACAGCGGATTCGAGAACGCGGCCTGCTTCGCCGAGTTCGACGTGCGGGCGTACCTCGGTACCCGCGTCCCGGTCGACGGCGACGACGACCGGACGTTCTTCTTCGTCGCCGAAGAGCCCCGCGAGGAGTCGTTCACCGAGGAAGAGCGCACGTTCCACCGACTGATGGGCCAGTGGCTGCGGTACGAACTCCAGCGGCGACAGCGCGAGCGCGAACTCCGCGAGCGGACGGAGCATCTGAACGCGCTCGTCGAGACGACGCCGGAGTGCATCAAGACGGTCGCCGCCGACGGGACCCTGCTTCAGATGAACTCCGCGGGGCTCGAGATGGTCGGAGCCGACTCGGCGTCGGACGTGGTCGGCGCGTCCGTCTACGACCTCATCGCGTCCGAGGACCGCGAGCGGTTCCGCGAGTTCAACGAGCGAATCTGCGAGGGAGAGCGCGGGACGCTGGAGTTCGACATCGTCGGTCTGGACGGAACGCGCCGCCACATGGAGTCGCACGCGGCACCGCTCCGACGCCCCGACGGAGAGACCGTCCACGTGGCGCTGACGCGCGACGTCACCGAGCAAGTCGAGCGGGAAGCGGAGCTCCGTCGGGCGAAGAACCGCTTCGAGACGGTGTTCGACCGGAGCAACGACGCGATATTCGTCAACGACCCCTACGAGGACGAGATGGTCGACGTCAACCCCGCCGGACTGGAGCTCGTCGGCTACGACCGCGAGGAACTGCTCTCTTTGGGCCCGTCCGACTTCCACCCCGACGAGATGGGGCAGTTCCGAGCGTTCGTCGACGGCGTGTTCGAGAACGGTCACGGGTGGACGGACGAGCTGTGCTGTCGGACGAAAGACGGGGAGGACGTGCCCGCCGAGATATCGGCGTCGGTCATCGAACTCGACGACCGGGAGCTGATGCTCGCGGTCGTCCGCGACGTCAGCGACCGGAAGGAACACGAGCGATACCAGCGCGAACTCTACACCATCACGGCCGACCCCGAACTCGGGTTCGACGAGAAGCTCGAACGCCTGCTCGAGTTGGGACGCGACCGGTTCGACCTCGAGATGGCCGGACTGAATCACCTCCCGTCGTGGGACGGCGCGTTCCGACTCGAGAAGGGCGTCGGTCTCGATATCGACCCCGACGAGGAACTGTGGACCGACCCCGGTAACGACTGCTACTGCCGCCGGACCATCACCGAGGACGAACCGGTCGACATGGCCGACGTGCGGGACACGGAGTGGGCCGACGACGAGGTCTACCGAGAGTTCCACATCACCAGCTACCTCGGAACGAAGGTGTCGAGCGGTTCGACGCCGTACGGGACGCTGTGGTTCGGGAGCACCGAACCGCGCGAGGAACCGTTCTCGGCGGCCGAGCGGTCGTTCATCGAGTTGATGGGGCAGTGGGTGAGCTACGAAATCGAGCGCCGCGAGGACAACGAGTCGCAGCGGGAACTGTACGAGATCACCGCCGACGTGAGCCTCTCGACCGACGAGAAGATCGACCGCCTGCTGGAGACGGGGTGTGACCGCCTCGACCTCCCGGTGGGAATGTTGACCCGCGAACGGACGGAGGCGTTCGAGATAAAGCACATGCGCGGCTCTCACCCCGACCTCGACGAAGGGACGCTCACTCCGCCGCTGACGGACAACTACTGCCGCCGGGTCGTCGAGACGGGCGACTCGATCAGCGTCGGCGACGCCGGTTCGGCCGGATGGGACGAAGACGCCCTCTACTACGAGTTCGACCTCCGCTGTTACGCCGGGACGCAGGTGACCGTCGACGGCGACGCCTACGGAACCGTCTGCTTCGCGGACACCTCGCCGCGGGAGGGGTTCACGGAGGCCGAGCGGACGTTCCTCGACCTCTTGGGTCAGTGCGTCGGCTACGAACTCGAACGCAAACAGTACGAACGGGAACTCGAGGAGACGGTCGACCAACTCCAGCAGTCGAACGAACGGTTAGAGCAGTTCGCGTACGCCGCCTCCCACGACTTACAGGAACCGCTCCGGATGGTCACGAGCTACCTCCAACTGCTCGAACGTCGGTACGCGGACGCGTTCGACGAGGACGGCGAGGAGTTCCTCGAGTTCGCCGTCGACGGCGCGGACCGCATGCGCGAGATGATCGACGGCCTGCTGGAATACTCCCGGGTCGAGACGCGGGGCGACCCCTTCGAACCGGTCGAGTTGGACGCGGTGCTCGACGACGTGCGCGAAGACCTCCAGATTCAAATCGAGGAGGCGGACGCCGACATCGCGGCGGGAGAACTTCCTCGCGTGGAAGGCGACGCCAGCCAACTCCGCCAAGTGTTCCAGAACCTACTGGAGAACGCCATCACCTACAGCGGCGACGAACCGCCGCAGGTTCACGTCGACGCGGAACGGCGAGGGCGGGAGTGGCTACTCTCGGTCCGCGACGAGGGAATCGGCATCGAACCGGAGGACCAAGACCGGATATTCACCGTCTTCGACCGACTCCACAGCCGCGAGGAGTACGACGGGACGGGACTCGGACTGGCGCTCTGTGAACGGATTATCGAACGTCACGGCGGCGACATCTGGGTCGAATCCGAGCCGGGCGAGGGGTCGACGTTCTCCTTTACCCTCCCCGCGGAACAGGACCGATAAGCAGCGTCACCGTCCTCGGCGGAAACCGGCGTCCTATTCGGAACCGCGCGGACGGGAGCTGTAGGGGAGCGCATAGGGCCACTCGTCTAACTCCGCCGCCGCTTCGAGCAGTTGGTCCCTCCGTTCGCTCTCGGTGAGGCACACCTCGTCTTCGTTCTGCTCTATGATTCTCAAGTCGCGTAACAGAGGGAAGTGAAAGTGGGCTAATCGGATGTGGGCGCGTTCGATATCCTCCTCGCCGAGGGAGTCCGGCGAGGTGCGATGTCTGCGGGCGGCGACCCGGCGAGCGAGCTCTTCTTCGGCCATCCCCTCATCGGCGCGTACGAGCTCGTGAAGCAGAATCTGACGGTCAGCGCTGCCGAGCACTCGAAACGCCTCCGTCTCTTTCATCTCTACGGAGAACGGTGTTTCGTTGGGAAAGGAACCGTGGCTAAACACTTCGGTATTCACCTCGATATCCCGTAATTCACTTACAGAAATGAAGAATACTGTCAATTATAACTAATCAATTTGAACGACGTTCCGACTCTCGATGGCCGTCAGCGTAACCGAAAACATAGTCCACATGTCTTCGCGATTCACTCCGACATCGCAGTCGCGACGTTCGACGATACGGTCGCAGAGCACTCGAAAATCAGAGGTGAGATTAGGCGTCGATGAGCGTCTCTGCGGCGCGCTGTGCCGAATCCGTCTCGTCGGTCGGAACCGCGAGACGGGCTTCGGGGGAGTAGTCGAGAACGCCGGCCTCGTCTAACTTCGGCAGGTGGGCGTGGTGCAGTTTGATCTTCAGTCGTTCGAGTTCCGACGGCGTGGGGGCGTCGAACGATGCGTTTCCGGCCTCCACGGCGACGCGCTCTGCCAGTATCGAGAGGCTCACGGAGGCGTCCTCTTCCGCGAGGACTCTGACTACGGCTCGTCGGTGTTCGTCTTCCAGGACGGCGAGATAGTTACGAAGCGGTCGGTCGGACGAAGCGCCGTCTTGTTTGACTGCCATTCTATCTCTACGATCGTTCTCTACCCACGAAAAGTATGCACCTAACATAATTGGGCGAGTGGAGACTGTCTACCACGAAGAGAGTTCTCGCCGCCCAACAACCGAAGAACCGAATGTCACGGCAGTCGATATGAGCCCTCCGGCTCTCGATAGTGGACCCCGATGTACACGTTTGGACCAAAATGAGTAGGTACTGACATTAGGGGACACCTCTCCATAGAGGACAGTCATGTATGACCTCCGTTGCGTTTCTTGTGATTTCAGCACATCTGCCGAATCACTGTCTGAGGCGCTAGATATCGTAGAATCTCACCGGGAGAGATACGGAGACCGTCATTTCGTCGAGTTCGATCAAGTGTCGGATGCGGACAGTTGAACTTCGAGACAGGTCACCACCCGTCGTTCCGTGTTCGCCGGTACGCGTTCCGTCTCCTCTCGGGACCGGCGTCCACCGAGTAATTCGGGAACTACCGGGCGGATTCGAACCGCGACGGCTCGAATTCTCTCGTCTTCTGGGTCTCGAATCCGAGTAACGACTCTTACTGCTCGCTGAGACTCGCAGAAAGTAGTCCCGGGCGGATTCGAACCGCCGTCAATGGCTCCAAAGGCCATTATGATTGGCCACTACACCACGGGACTTCTCAGTACTCACTCGTCGGTCCGCCTTTGAAAACCCATCGGGTTCGAACGACTGCGAGGAGGTCAGTCTATCGCGAGGTCCGGGTCGGCGTCGAGTTCGTGTTCGACGGAGAACCCGCCGCAGTTCGGACAGACGTGGTACTCTACGTCGTACGAGACACCGCATCCGAGACACACGTACGTATACTCGTCGGTCGTCGTCCCCACCCCGTCTCTGGGCCCCAGTCCCGCGAAACGGAGGAGACGACCGATAGTCGCTGTCCCATCCATAGTCGAACGCAAGAACTGGATTCCCTTAACCGTAGGTGGCACTTGCAGCCTCGGATATCTGTTTGCTCGCGGTGAATCAGTCCGCGGGTTTCTCTTCGGCTTCCGGGAGTTCCAGATACTCGCACGCGTCCGTCTCGGCGTCGAAACAGTCCGGACACTCGCCGTGCCGGTCGATGATGGTGTCCAGTCGCTCCGCCACCGTCCCGTCGATGACGGGTTCCAGTTCCCGGGCCTCCGCGCGGAACGCCTCCACGTCGAGGACGTTCGCGAGGAACCGTTCGATGATGCAGTACGTCTGGAGGGCGTCTCGCGCGCGGACGATTCCCTCGTCCGTGAGCTGTACGCCCTTGTACTTCTCGTGTTCGGCGAGTCCGCGGTCCTCCAGTTTCCCGATCATCTCGTTTGCGCTGGCGGGACTGACGTCGAGCATGTCCGCGAGTGCGCCGGTCGCCGCCGGGCCGTCCTCCATCTCTTGCAGTAGGTAGATTGCCTTGACGTACTGGTCTGCGGTGTTCATCGTTTCCCTCCGTCTCGGTGTCGGTGTCTGTTCGCGCTCATTCGCGCTGCTCCATTATCTTGGTCACCGTCTCGACGCCGTCGGCCTCCTCCTCTCGTATCTCCGTGAGGATGGAGATGAGGCGGTCTCGGTCGACGGTGAACTGCGCGTCGCTCGCTCGAATCGCTCCGATGAGGTCGTCGTAGAACTTGTAGGCGGTCTCCTCGTTACACAGTTGGTCGTAGAGGACGCCGTCGAAGTCCTCGGGCTTCGTCTTCCCGTACTGCGCTTCGACGAGCGTTTCGATGTCCTCGAAGGGGATGCTCTCGGCGTCGAGTTCGTCCACGATGGACGCCAGACGCTCGCGGTGTTCCGCGGACTCCTCTGCGGCGTGTTCGAGAAGCTCCTCTAACTCCTCGTCGAGCGCTCTGTCCTCGTCGGCGAGCGATTGGTAGTGGTGGTACGCGCGGGCCTCGACGACTTCCTCGAGTACCACGCCGATCTGGAGGAGGCGAGCGAGTTGGTGGTCCGAAGTCACCCGGTGGCCGACGCTCACGCCCCACACCCTCCGTTCGCGTGCGATACCCTGTCGGTCATACCTTTTGCTCCGCGTGTGACGGACTTAAGCGGTTCCCTCGCTCTCCGTCGGGTGGGTCGTCCGGGCCGCGCGACGCGGCACGGTCGCTCGGTGTCCGAGAGAAAGGGAAAGAGAGGGAAAAGCGACGGGCCTACCTACCGCAGGCGCGCCGCGATGAGTTCGCGCAGGTCATCTCGGAACTCGTCGACGTCTATCTCTTCGAGGACGGGCACGAAGAAGCCTTCCACGAGCATGTTGCGAGCCTGCCGGTCGGGGAGCGCCCGAGAGACCATGTAGAAGAGGTCCTCTTTGTCCACCTGACCGACCGTCGCGGAGTGACTCGCTTCGGTGTCGTGGTTGTGGATGATGAGCTTCGGGGACGCGTCGGCCTCGCTCTCGTCGGAGAGCATCAGCGTGTTCTCGCGCTGGTAGGAGTTCGTGTCCCACGCGTCGCGGCCGACGTCCTGGACGCCCTCGTACACCGACCGCGCCTCGTCGTCGAGGACGCCGCGGGTCACGAGGTCCGCCGTCGTGTGTTCGGCGTTGTGCCAGACGCGCGCGTTCACGTCCAAGTGCTGGTCTTCGTGACCGAAGAACGCGCCGACGATCTTCGTCTCCGAGGAGTCGCCGTCGAGGTTCGTCTCGATGTCGCTCCGCGTCAGGCGAGAGCCGATGTTGCCCTCGATCCAGTTCAGCGTCGCGTACGTGTCGGTCGTGCCGCGCTTCAGCGTGTAGTTGTACGCCTCGTCGTCGAGGTTCTGGAGCGAGCCGTACTGGACGTACGAGTTCTCGCCCGCGTCTATCTCCACGAGGTTGCTGAAGTAGCGGTTCCCGTCCGCTTCGGTCCCGCTCTCGATGCTCTCCAGAATCGTCACCGAGGACGACTCCTCGGTGACCACGAGCGTGTGGCTGAACAGCGACTGGGAGTTCATCTCGGCGCGGATCTTCACGTCCTCGGCGTCGACGTCCTCGGGGACGTAGATGAACGTGCCCGTGGTGAAAAGCGCCGCCGACAGCGCCGTGAGGTAGTTCTCATCCGGCTCGATGATGGAGCCGAATTTCTCCTCGATGAGGTCGCCGTACTCCGAGAGCGCCTCCGTGAACGGGAGGACTTCGACGCCCTCCGCGGTGACGCGGTCGGTCGTGTCAGACTGGTTCAGCGGGTCGACGAGCTGCTCGAAGTCGAGCGCTTCGAGGTTCGTCCACCGCCGACCGGGCGTCTGGATGACGTCCGGCAGAGCGACGTCTTCGAGCGCCGACAGCGCTTCGAGTCGAGTCTCGAGGAGCCACTCGGGCTCGTCGCGTTCCTCCGAAATCGTCCGAACCGTCTCCTCCGAGAGGTTCGCTGGTAGCTGCGTGCTCATGTTATCCGAGACTACCCTCCATCTCCAGTTCGACCAAGCGGTTGAGTTCGACCGCGTACTCGATGGGCAGTTCCTCCGTGATGGGCTCGATGAAGCCCGAGACGATCATCTGCTTCGCGTCGTCGTCGTCCAGACCGCGCGACTGGAGGTAGAACACGTCCTCGTCGCCGATCTTGCCGACGGTCGCCTCGTGGGCGACGTCTACCTGACTCTCGTTGATCTCCATGTACGGCATCGTGTCCGAGGTGGACTCGTTGTCGAACATCAGCGCGTCGCACTCCACTGCGGTCGAGGAGTTGCGCGCGCCATCGCTGATGTGGACGAGGCCGCGGTAGTTCGTGCGGCCGCCGTCCTTCGAGATGGACTTCGACTCGATGGTCGACTTCGTCTCGGGGGCGTTGTGGTACACCTTCGCGCCGGTGTCGATGTTCTGGCCCTCGCCCGCGAAGGCGATGGTGATGTGGTTGTCGGAGGCGCCGCGACCCTTCAGGATGGACGCGGGGTAGAGCATGGTGGCCTTCGAGCCCATCGAGCCCGAAATCCACTCCATGCGGCCGCCCTTCTCGACGATGGCGCGCTTGGTGTTGAGGTTGTACGTGTTCTTCGACCAGTTCTGGACGGTCGAGTACTGGACGTGAGCGTCCTCGCCGACGAACACCTCGACGCCGCCGGAGTGGAGGTTGAACGCCGAGTACTTCGGGGCCGAACAGCCCTCGATGTAGTGGACCTCCGAGCCTTCCTCTGCGACGATGAGGGTGTGCTCGAACTGGCCCATGCCCTCGGAGTTCATGCGGAAGTACGCCTGAACGGGCATGTCGACCGTGGTGTCCTCGGGGACGTAGACGAACGACCCGCCGGACCAGATGGCGCCGTGGAGCGCGGCGAACTTGTTGTCGCTCGGCGGGACGCACTTCGTCATGAAGTACTCCTTGACGATGTCGGGGTGCTCCTGCACCGCCTCGTCCATGTTCATGAAGATGACGCCCTTCTCCTCCCAGCGCTCCTGCATGTTCTGGTAGACGACTTCGGATTCGTACTGAGCGCCGACGCCGGAGAGGGCGTTCTTCTCCGCTTCCGGGATGCCGAGCTTGTCGAAGGTGTCCTTGATCTCGTCCGGCAGGTCCGTCCAGTCGTCGACGCTCCCGCGCGTCTCGACGTCCGGTCGGATGTAGGGGACGATCTCGTTTACGTCGACTTCCGAGAGGTCGGGCTGGCCGGGCCAGCCGGTCGGCATCGGCATCTCCTGGAACTGCTTCAGCGCGCGGAGGCGCCGCTGCAGCATCCACTCGGGCTCGTCTTTGTCCTCGGAGATGACCCTGATGGTCTCCTCCGTGAGACCCTTCTCGGCTTGGAAGGAGGACTTCTGCTCCTTCTTGAACTCGAATCGAGCCTCGGTGTCAGTCTCTTTTAGGTGGTCTTGATCTGAACTCATATTCTTAGTAGTACCTTGGTGTCTGGCCTTATCAGGCTGTCCCGTACACTTCCTCGCGGACCCAGTCGTACCCCTTGTCTTCGAGCTGCTCTGCGAGGTCAGCGCCGCCGGATTTCACGACTTCGCCGTCCAGCATGATGTGGACGTGGTCGGGTTCGACGTAGTCGAGGATGCGCTGGTAGTGGGTGATCTGCAGGATGCCGGTGCCCTGCTCGTCGCGGAGGGCGTTGATGCCCTTCGAGACGTCCTGCAGGCGGTCGATGTCGAGACCGGAGTCGATCTCGTCGAGGACCGCCAGCGACGGTTCGAGGATGGCGGCCTGAAGCACCTCGTTCTGCTTCTTCTCGCCGCCGGAGAAGCCCGCGTTGAGGTACCGCTGCATGAACTTCTCGTCCATGTCGAGCAGTTCCATCTTCTCTTTCAGGATCTGCTGGAACTCCGCGACGCCGACTTCGCCCTCGTCCGCGGGGCCTTCCATCGGGGACGTCTCGTAGCCCTCGTCTTCTTCTTCTTCCGCTTCGGCCTCGTCTTCGTCCTCGAACAGCTCCTCGCGCTCCTCTATCTTCGCGTTGAGCGCCGTCCGCAGGAAGTTCGTCATCGTGACGCCCTCGATTTCGGCGGGGTACTGGAAGCCGAGGAAGATACCGAGCGCCGCGCGCTCGTTCGGTTCCAGTTCGAGGAGACTCCACGTCTGTTTGTCCTCGGGGATATCGAAGTCCTCGCCGAACTCGTCTTCGCTGAGATGGAGAAGAATCTCGCCCTCGGTCACCTCGTAGGCCGGGTGACCCGCGATGATCTTCGCGGTCGTCGACTTCCCGGACCCGTTGGGACCCATGAGTGCGTGGATCTCGCCGGAGTTGACTTCAAGGTCGACACCACGAAGGATTTGCTCGCCGTCCTCCTCCGCGACGCGCGCGTGGAGGTTCTTGATTTCCAGTGTTGCCATTGTTGTCTCGTTGCCTCGTACTGAAACGTGGGCTAGTGCGACCCATAATGCTTACGGATTCACAGCAGACGCTTTGTCCGAGAGAAAATTAATTTGCGTTTCGGGAAAGCGAACGCGAGAGCGGAGTCGTTCGTCTCGGGCGTTACGGACCGGGAAGAAGTCCGCTCGTCGGCCGTCTCACACGCTCTGCGTCGTCACGTGAAGCTTCCGAGACCGGTCTGTTGCTGGCCGGACTTCACTTCGTCCCACGACATCCCGAGCGCTTCGATGATGCGCGCGATGGGTCCCTTCAGCGTCTTGTCGAGCATCTTGTCCCAGTCCACCTCGAACTCCTCGGGGACTTGGTCCTCGTACTCGAAGCAGATGACGTCCGGGTCGCGCTTGAACTCCTTGTACAGGTCGTCCGCCTGCGGGTCGAACCGCCCTTCGGACTCCATCTCCCTGAAGAAGGAGGGGTGGACCTTCCGGAGGTACAGACGCTTCGGCTTCGACCCGCGGTCGAAGTTCGTCCCGAGGAGCAGATTCGCGTACTGGGCGCCGCGAACCTGCGCCGTCGCGGTGTCGTACGCTTCGAGGCGTTTCCCGATGCCGCCGGGGATGCCCACCTCGTCCAGCGGTAAGTTCCCCTTCTGGAAGTCCTCGATGACGTCGTGGACGTAGTCTTTGATGACGTCGTTGTCCTCGCCGTAGACGATCATCTCGATGACCCGCTTTTGAACCTCCTTCGTGATGGGGGCGATGTCGGAGCGCTTGTACTCGAAGCCGGTGATGTCGATGTCGTCTACGTCCTTGCCCTCCTTCCAGACGATGTGACCCGCGTAGCGTTTCTTCTTGCCCGCTTGGAAGAACCGGCGGTAGAGTTTCTCGAACTCGATCTGGAAGCGGTGCTCCTCCGCGCCGAGTTCCTCGCTGGCGAAGTCGTCGTAGGCGCCGTTGATTCGCTCCTCTATCTCGAAGGACTGCTCTATGGCCTCCTCCTTCGAGACGCCCGGACCGAGTTCGAGCATCACGGAGTCGGTGTCGCCGTAGGCGACTTCGTAGCCCATCTCGTCGGCCTTCCTGTCGGTGAAGTTGATGACCTCGCGGCCGGTGGCGGTCACCGCCGCGCCCATCTCCTTGTCGTACAGGCGGAAGCGGTCCCACCCGAGGACGCCGTACAGCGAGTTCATGATGACCTTCACCGCCGCCTGCTGGCGGTCGAACTGCTCGTACGCCGAGGAGTCGGGGTCGTGGTCGTTGCGGCGGCGTTTCTTCTCCTCGCGTTCCGCGAGGAGTTCGTCCACCATCTCCCGGATGATGCCGTCCGGTTCCTTCCGGAAGTGCGTTCCGTTGGGCGCGCGGAACGTCTCGCCGTCGTACGACTCGGGGTCGACCTTCGTCTCCGGCGACGCGTTGATGGTCACCATGCACATCGGGTACAGCGACTTCAGGTCGAGGACCGTGACGTTCTCCTTGACGCCCGTGATGGGGTCGAAGACGGCCCCGCCCTCGTACTCTTCGGACTCCTGTTGCCCCTTCGAGGGGAGGGCGAACTCGCCGTGGACCTTGTGCAGGACGTAGATGTCGACGGTGTCGCCCGGCGTCGGCGCGTCTTCGAGTTTACAGCCGACGAACGTCCGCACCTCGTCCCAGAAGGCGATTATCTCCTGTTTGCGGTCTATCTCGACGCAGAGTTCCACGTCGCGAACGTTGTACTCTAACAGTCGCTGGGGGTCCTGTTCCCACAGGTCGCCGATGCTGCCGGAGTACCGTTCCTTCCCCACGTCGAGTTCGAGTTCGCCCACCGCGTCCAAGCGGTACGACTCCAGTTCGGTGAACTGCGTGCGCTTGTAGGCGTACAGCAGGTCGAAGACGACGCGGCCCTTCACGTCGGGGCCGCCCCACCCGCTTCGCCACACCTCGCCGAGGCGGGAGAGTCGGTCCGGGTCGAGGTCGTAGTCTGAAGTAGGGTCCACCGCCTCCATCCGGTCGAGGAAGTACGGCATGTCGAAGTCCTCGAAGTTCCACCCCGTCAGCACGTCGGGGTCGGTCTCCTCGATGTACGCGACGAACTCGTGGAGCATCTCGTCCTCGCGGTCGTACGCGCGTATCTCCACGTCGGTGTCGTCTTGGAGGGGTTCGTAGTCGCCGAGGCCAGTCGGGGACTCGACGCCGTCGCCCGCCTCCGGCGCGTTGTACAACCACGCGATGTACTCGTCGCGGTAGTTGTCGTGGGAGGTGAGACAGACGATGGGCTCTTCGCCCTCCTCGGGGAACCCCGACCGGTCGTCCACCTCGATGTCGAACGTGTTCACCCGCAGGTCGGCGTCGACGTCGGCGGGTTCTACCTCGTCGTGCGGAACCTGAATCGTCCCGTCGTCGAGTTCCCGCGCGGGGACGCGGACGCCGCTTCGGATGTCCTTGTCGATGAGGAGGCGGTTCGGGAAGAGGATGTCCGCCTCGAAGTGCTCGAACTCGTCGCGTATCTGCCCCACGTCGCGGGGCGTCCGAGTGCAGATTTTCGTGAGTTCTTCGCCGCGGATGCTCTCGTACCCCTCTTCGGTCCGCGTGATGACGCTCTTGTCGAGTTTGTCGTCCGAGAGCGTCTCCGTGGGCGCGTAGAAGTACGGTTCGAAGCCGAGTACCCGGACGTGCTTGGTCTCGTTCTCCGGCGTGCGACCGAAGACGTGGACGACGGGGTACTCGGTGCGACCGGAGCCTTCGACGGTGTAGTCGACCTGCGTGACCGCGAGTTCGACCGTCTCGTCGTCGTGGTCGGGGAACTTGATGTCCTCGGCGTCGATGACCTCCGAGACGTGTTGGCCCGTCTCGCCCGCGACCCACGCGGCCTCCTCGTCGGGGCGCGCGTCGCCGTCGTCGGCGTCGGTCCCACCCCCGCCGAAGTCGTCCGTGAGCCCTGCCTGTTTCATGCGCGTTCCTTCGACGTTACGGGCTAAAAACCTCGGCTTTTCGCCGGACGACGGTCGGAGTCGACCGACGGGCGCGGCGGCGCGCGCGCCCGGAGGAGACGCGCGCCGAGCGGCCACCGATGGCCGAAAGCGAGGAGTATACGGCCCGAAGCGCCCGAATACCTGAACCGAGCCGACGAGTCGTCTAGACGCAAAACATATACCGTGGCATGACATACCATGGGTTAGAACGATGGCCGACCACGCAGATTCCGAGCGGACGAATCGGTCGCAGGCCGCCGCGGCGCGGTCCGGCGAGACGAACGGACTCGGCGGCGTCGAGTCCTACGAGGTGGACGGCGGGGTGGTCTTCTACGATCCCCAGAATCCGCTCGCGTGGGTCGAAACGTCGGAGACGTACGAACTGAAAGACTGTCTGTGAACTCCCGTCGGGGTCGCACTCGCTAGGGACGCGACTCCGACGGACGCCTTTTTCCGCACCGCCGGGCTCCGTCTCCGAGCACTCGCGACGCAACTCGGGGTGACTCGGACGCCGCCGACTCGCCGGCAGAAACGTTGCCGTCGCCGCCGACGGACGACGAGCGCCGGGCGGAACCCCTTTCCGCGGGTCGCCCCTCCGTTCGACCATGCAGACGGTTCGTGACGACGCCGGGAAGCGCTACCTCCTCGTGAAACGGTCCGGCGAGTCCAGCCGCGTTCGGGATCCCGAGACCGGCACGGAGCAGTACCGCTCGAACGACGAACTCACGTTCGAGGGGGTGTCTCCGCTGGTCACCGCCGCCGGCGCGGTTCCCGACTCCGTCCGGCGCGTCCTGAGTGCGACGCACGACGACCGCTCGCTCGGACTCCTCGTGGAAGTCACAGACCGCGGTCCGCTCTCGGTCGTTGAACTCCTCGACGCCTACGACCTCTGTGAGTCCGACCTCCACGGCCTCCTCGGAGAACTCCGCGCCGCCGACCTCCTGACGGAAACGCGCGTCCACGGCGAACGGGGGTACGACGCGACGGAGACGGCGCGGGACGCCGTGTCCCGCCTCCGTTCGACGGCGGACGGTCCGGGAACGACCGGCGACGACGGCGGGCGGCGCAGGTTCGACGGGGAGACGACCGAGGCCAAGACGACCGAAGCCGAGAGAGAAGAGGAGTGAGCGATTCGAGGCGGGACGGCGGCCGTTCAGTCGTCGGCGAGTGAGGCGGCGGCCGCGAGGTCGGCGGCGTCCTCGTGGCGGACGGACGACCGGTTCGTCGTCGGGTTCTTCTCGACGGTGACGAGTTCGTCCGCGGCCCCGACGAGTTCGTCGTCGTGGCTGACGATGATTATCTGGCGGACGCCCAGTCCGCGCATCTCCCCGACGAGGTCCACGAGGCGCGAGACGTGCCCCGAGTCGAGGAACACCGTCGGTTCGTCGAGGATGAGAGGCGGCATCGGCGCGGCCCCCTCGATACCCTCGGCGAGCAGTCGGTAGATGGCGCACCGAAGCGAGAGGTTGAACAGGGCGCGTTCGCCGCCCGATAACTGTTCGGGGTCGAGTGCGGTGCCGTCCTTCTGGAAGACGGTAAGTTCGTACTCGCCGTCGAGGCGGATGCGCGAGTAGGCGTCGTTGCCGTAGACGAGGTCGAACGTCTCGTTCAGCATGCGTTCGAGGCTCTCGACGTTCCGGCGGCGAAGTTCGGCCCGGAGGTCGCCGTACATCGCCTCTAACTCCTCGGTCTCCTCGTGGAGCGATTCGAGGGCGTCGACGCGTTCGGCCAACTCCGCGCGGTCCTCGCGCAGTTCCTCCAACTGCTTCAGTTCGCCCTTGACGCCGCCGATGTCGTTCTGCAGGCCGTCGCGCGTCTCGCGCAGTTCCTCCAGTTTCACCTCGACTTTCTCCAGATACTCCTCGGCGTCGTCCCGTTTCTGCTCCGCCTCCGCGACCTTCTCCTCGTCGACCTTCTCCGCGAGTTCGCGCCGGCGCTCTCGCTTCTCGGCGAGGAACTCCCGGCGTTCGTCGTTCCGGTCGGCGATGTCCTCGCGGCGTTCGCGGAGGCGTTCGACCCGTTCCTCGGCGTCGGACCGCCGCTCCCGGAGGTCCTCCACCGCGTCGAGTCGCTCCCGTTCGGCGTCGATTTCGTCCAACTCCGATTCCAGCTCCGACACCGTCTCTCCGACCTCGGCGGCGGCCTCCGCCTGCGTCTCCGCCGCCTCGCGTTTCTCCTCGGCCTCGGCGTCGAGTTCCTCGGCGCGTTCGCGCTTCGACTCGGCCTCTTCGCGCTTCGACTCCACTTTCTCGCGCGCGTCGGCGATGCGCTCCTCGAACAGCTCCCGGTTGCGGCGGAGCTCCTCGATGCGGTTCTCCGTCTCCACGAGGCGTTCGGCCGCCTCGACCCGGTCCCGGAGCGACTCCCTGCGTTCGCGGAGGGTTTCCAGTTCCGCCTCTAACTCCTCGATTCGATCCTCGTACTCCTCGACGGAGTCCACGTGCGGGGAGTCCTCGACGGGTTGGCCGCACTCGGGGCACTTCCCGGCGTCCAGCAGTTCCTCGGCGTCGGCGAGTCGTTCGCGGACCGACTCCAGTTCGGCCTTCGCGTCCGCCACGTCGTCGCGCACGGCGTCGAGCTCCTCCCGAACCGACTCCCTGTGGTCCGCCGCCTCGCCGACCGAGACGGGGGCGTCGTCGAACCGGGTCGAGAGGTCGTCGAGTTCCGACTCCAGTTCGTCGAGGTTCGACTCCCGGTCTTCGAGTTCGGCGCCGGCCTCCTCGGCCTCGGCGTCGAGTTCCTCGGCCCGACTCCGTTTCTCCGCGGCGCGCGAGTCGAACTCCTCGGCTCGTTCCGCCAGCTTCTCTGCCTGATTCGAGAGCATCGTCTCCCGCTTCCGCGTCTCGGTCAACTCCTCGCGTACCTCGTCTTCGCGCGCGCGCAATTCGTCGCGGCGGGTCTCGACCGCCTCCCCGTCGGCGGCGTCCAGTCCGGCGGCCTCGCGTCGCTCCTCTATCTTCGACTCCAGCGTCTCGATGCGCTCGGTGGCGTCTCGCACGTCCTCGCGCAGGTCCTCTCGGGTCCGTTCGTCGGCCGCGATGGACTCCCGGAGGTCCTCGATGTCGGATTCGAGCGAATCGAGCTTCTCGCGCCGTTCCTCGTACTCCGAGAGGATGCGGTCGTTCTCCTCGTACGTCTCGCGGGCGCGTTCGCGGTTCTCCTCGAAACGCTCGATTTCGGATTCGACTTCCGACAGCTCCGTCTCCAACTCGTTCAGTCGGTCGTGGAGTCCGGCCTCCTCTTTGGCCTCGATCTGGGAGTCCAGCTTCGAGAGCGCGCCGCGCTTCTCGCCGAGGACGTCCTCGATGCCGAGGCGCGCCTGCCCGGCGCGTTCGCGGTACTCCTCCAGCTTCCCGAGTTGGAGGAGGTCGTCTATCATATCCTGCCGTTGGGCCGGCGTCGCGTTGATGAGCTTGTTCACCTCGCCCTGCCGGACGTACGCGCAGTTGACGAACGCCTCCGCGTCCATCCGAAGCAAGGAGGTGACGAACGAACGTACGTCGCGCGCGCCGTCCGCCTCGACGCCGGGGCCGTCGAGCGTGCACGTCGCGGTCTGCACCCGGTCGCCGGACCGGCGCAGACGGCGTTCGACGTGGTACTCCTCGCCGTCGTGGGTGAACCACAGTTCGATCTCCGTCTCGTCCTCGCCTGTCGTCATGACGTCGCCGAGATTCTCGTCGAGGGCGTGCGCGCCGTAGAGGGCGAAGAAACACGCCTCCAAGAGCGAGGACTTCCCGCTCCCGTTCAACCCGTGGATGACCGTGACGCCGTCGGCCAACTGCAGGTCGGTGTCGTCGTACGGCTTGAAGTTCCGCAGTTTGATTCGGTCGAAGCGCATCTAGAAGTCCTCCATCGTGAACTGCCCGTTCGTCTCCGCGTCCGGTTCCGTCGCGTCTCGTTCCGTCTCGGACTCCGCGTCCGGCCCCGCCTCTCCGTCCGCGGCCGGGTCCGCGTCCGTGTCGGTTTCCGCGTCGGCGTCCGCACTCATATCGGTATCCGCAGTCGCGTCGGCGTCGGCGTCCGCACCGACCGTCGCCGCGCGGCCGTCTTCGGCGGCGGCCGGGGTTTCGACGGCCACCTCGTCCGGGGGGGATTCTTCGGCGGAAACGGCGTCCGCCGTCTCGTCGCCCTCACTCGGGTCGTCCGCGTCCGTCTCGGAACCCGCCTCCGAACCGTCGCCCTCGCCCGCGTCCGACGACGGTTCGGCCGACTCGAACGCCGACAGGTCGCCGTCGTCCATCAGGGAGGCGACGCGGGACCTGACCTCCTCGCGCACCTTCGAGTCGGGCGTCTTGCTCGCGCGAATCGTCTCGTCTACGTCGCGGGCGGCCGTCGAGAGGCCGAGGTCCGATACCCGTTCTCGAACCGCGTCGTCGGGGTCGGCGAACGTGACGTCGAGCGACGACTCCGTTTCGAGTTCGCGCCGGTCCGTCACGCGGGCGATTAGCGCGCCGCGTTCGGCGGCGAACTCCTCTATCGAGGCGGGTGTGACGGGTTCGCCCTCGCCCGTCACCTCGACGACGACGACGGCGTCCGTCAAGTCGTGTTGGCGGACCTGTTCGCGGACGCGTTCGACGCCCTCGCCCTCCTTGAGTTCGACCGAGACGAACCGAAACGGCCGGGTGTCGAGCGACTTCCGGCGGATGTCCACCTCGCCGTCGAAGGCGACGATGTTGTATCCGCGTCCGGGTTCTTCGCTCGTACTCGCCCGTTCCGTGGACCCGCAGTAGGTGACCCACGTGTCCCGCACCTCCTCGACGCCCGGCGCGTGGTTGTCGCCCAGCAAGACGGCGTCGAACGCGACGTTCGACTCCGCGAGGACCGTCTCCGTCTCCCAGTTCGCGTGCGCGAAGGGGGTGAACAGTCCGTGCGCGACGAGGGCGGCGTGGGCGGCGTCGTGCGGTTCGAAGTCGTACGTCAGGTCGTCGCGGCGCGACTCCGGCACGTGGTCGAGTCCGTAGAAGGCGGTGTCGCCGACCACGCGGGGTTCGCGTCCGAGTCGTTCCGCGAGTCCGAGGTTCTCGAAGAGGTCCAACCACTGGCCGCCCCGCGTCGACTCGTGGTTGCCGACGATGGCCAAGAACGGTACGTCCGCCTCCTCTAAGCGGCGGAGAGCGGAGAGCGTCCCGAGCAAGTCGCGGAGTTCCGGCCGCCTGTCGTGGAACAGGTCGCCCGCGTGGACGACGGCGTCTACGTCCTCCGAGACGGCGTCTTCGACCACTTGCTCGAAGGCGTCGAGAAAGTCGCGGCGGCGTTCCGGCGAGTGGTACTGCTGGTACCCGATGTGGGTGTCGCCGGTGTGTATCACCCGTGTCATCTGTCCCGAGGTTGGCCAGCGCCCGGTAAAACCGTTCCGTGACCGGAGCGAAACTGGTCGGCGTCTCCGCTCTCGGCGTCGGTTCGGGCCGCAGACCGGAGTCGCCGGAGGACCGCGAGGGCGCGACGGCCGCGTTCGACCGCCGCCTCGTCGCCCGCGGCGCGGGCGTCCCCTACGGCGCGCGCGAGGGCATCGACGTTCCCCTCGGCGACGAACGCCGCGGCGTCGCGCACACACGGCAAGCACGCTACGGCGTCGGCGATGGTCGCTTCGTACTCCGCCTCCCGTCGAGGTGCGGTTCCCTCGGCCAACTCTCGGAGGGCGTCTCGAACCTCCCCGTTCGGGTCGGAGTCGGCCGTCGCGGAGTCGGACGCGACGGCGTCGAAACCGGACTCGTCGGCGGTCGTCTCGCGTGCGGGCGTCTGCGTCACGGGACGAATGGTCCCGTTATCTGACTTAAATGTTCAGCGTGTAGAGACGCTTTCGCGCGTCGGAGAAGGAAAAGCGGGAGTCGACGGCGTCGGCGTCCTCCAGTCGAGAGAGGGCGTACCGGACAGTCCGCGGCGGCAGAAGCGTCTCCTCGGCGAGTTGGCTCTGCGTCATGGTCTCGTTGTAGTCGAGAACCTTCGCCACGAGTTTCGCGCTCGGGGGCATCTCCCGTATCGGGTCCCATCGGTCGGAGGTGCCTTCGTCTGCGGCGACTGCCTCGGTGGTGCTCATTCTACGTCCTACTCGGAGATGTGGCCTAATAATATTTGCTGTATAGAAATATTACCTAAGCGAATATTAAACGATTGAACGCTAGCCCGAACGAAACGGCGGAAACGACGTTCGCCCCGGCGAGAGCGTTAGGGCTACCCGAAGCCTCTTATGAACCCGTCCCCTACGGCTGGTGATGACCGATACTGTGGACGACGTCGAACTCCCGTACGATGAGGAGACGGCGTCGCAGCAGGAGAAAATTAAGGCTCTCCAAGAGCGCCTCGAAATTCTCGAATCTCAGAACGAAGAGATGCGGGACAAGCTGCTGGACGCCAACGCGGAAAACAACAAGTTCCAGCAGAAACTCGAACGCCTCACGCACGAGAACAAGAAACTCAAGCAGTCGCCGCTGTTCGTCGCCACCGTCCAAGAGATAACGGACGAGGGCGTCATCATCAAGCAACACGGCAACAATCAGGAGGCGGTCACCGAAGTAACCGACGAGATGCGCGAAGAGCTCGAACCGGATTCGCGCGTCGCGGTCAACAACTCCCTCTCTATCGTCAAGCGCCTGGACAACGAAACCGACGTCCGGGCGCGCGTCATGCAGGTGGAACACAGCCCCGACGTGAGTTACGAGGACATCGGCGGCCTCGAAGAGCAGATGCAGGAAGTTCGCGAGACCGTCGAGATGCCGCTCGAACGCCCCGAGATGTTCGAGCAGGTCGGCATCGACCCGCCGTCCGGCGTTCTCCTCTACGGCCCGCCGGGCACCGGGAAGACGATGCTCGCGAAGGCCGTCGCCAACCAGACCGACGCCTCGTTCATCAAGATGGCCGGGTCGGAACTCGTTCACAAGTTCATCGGCGAGGGTGCGAAGCTCGTCCGCGACCTCTTCGAGGTCGCCCGCGAGAACGAACCCGCCGTCATCTTCATCGACGAGATAGACGCCATCGCCTCCAAGCGGACGGACTCGAAGACGTCCGGCGACGCCGAGGTTCAGCGCACGATGATGCAACTGCTCTCGGAGATGGACGGCTTCGACGAACGCGGCGAGATCCGCATCATCGCGGCGACGAACCGCTTCGACATGCTCGACCCCGCGATTCTCCGCCCCGGTCGGTTCGACCGCCTCATCGAGGTGCCCAAGCCGAACGAGGAGGGCCGCTCCATCATCTTCAAGATCCACACGCGCAACATGAACGTCGCCGACGACGTGGACTTCGAGGCCCTCGCCGAGATGGCCTCCGACGCCTCCGGTGCCGACATCAAAGCCGTCTGCACCGAGGCCGGCATGTTCGCCATCCGCGACGACCGCACGGAGATCTACATGACGGACTTCGTGGAAGCGTGGGAGAAGATTCAGGCCGAGGCCGACGAGGAAGACGCCGTCTCCCGAGCGTTCGCCTAACCGCACAGCACTCCGACCGACTTTTCCGTTTTTTCGACCGCCGAGCGGCCGCTATAGCGCGCCGAAGACGAGGTACGGGACGACGAATAGGACGAGAAACATCGCGGCGAGGACGAGGAGGTAGCCGACGCCCGTCGCCGCGCCCGCGCGCCACGCTTGCGACCCGAACCGCCCCGTCACCGCGTCACTCTCTGCCATACGTTCGCCTCCGCGCGCGGCGACGTTAGTTCTTCGCGTCCGAACCCGAACCACTCAACTGGGGGCCGCGCTACCGGAGGGTATGGGCACGCGTCTCGACTCTCGGGAGGCACAGGTCGACGAGGTACTCGACCGCCTCTACGAGGAGTACCCCGACACGACCATCTCGCTGAACTTCTCGAACAGACTCGAACTGCTGATAGCGGTGATGCTGTCGGCGCAGTGCACCGACGAACGGGTGAACAAGGAGACGGAACATCTCTTCGAGAAGTACGAGACGGTGGAGGACTACGCCGAGGCCGACGTCGACGAACTCTCCGAGGACATCGGCTCCATCACGTACCACAACAGCAAGGCCGACTACATCGTCAGTTCGGCGCAGACGATGAGAGACGAACACGGCGGCGAGGTGCCGGACACGATGGACGAACTCACCGACCTGAAGGGCGTCGGTCGGAAGACGGCGAACGTCGTCCTCCAACACGGCCACGACGTAGTCGAGGGTATCGTCGTGGACACCCACGTCCAGCGTCTCTCCCGGCGACTCGGCATCACCGAGGAGGAGACGCCCGAGAAGATAGAGACGGACCTCATGCCCGTCGTCCCCGAGGAGGACTGGCAGCAACTGACGCACCTGTTCATCAGTCACGGTCGGGCCACCTGCACCGCGCGCAACCCCGACTGCGCCGACTGCGTCCTCGAAGACGTCTGTCCCTCCTCGAAACTCGACCACGACGTTGACCTCGCAAGCGGCGAGACGTGGGACTGACTCAGACGACGTACCCGGTGACGTACTGGTAGACGCCGAGTACCCACGCGAACAGCCAGAAGATGACGTACCCGAACACGCCGATTCTGAGGCGGCCGCGCCACGCGCCCATGTTCTCGTGGAGGTCGTCTAAGTCGACGTCCTGATCCGGGTCGTCGTAGAGGTCCGCCTCGCGTTTGACCTGCAGTATTCTGACGATGCCGGTGAGTGCGAACACCAGCAACGCGTAGGCTTGCAGGCCGAGGACCGCGTGGAGGGCGGCGAGTCCCCCGAACTGTCGGAACAGGCGGGGCATCATCCACGTGACGACCGGAATCGTGTTGAGGACGAGGCCGGGGACGATGAACTTCAGGTGGTACGTCAGAACTCCCCACGTCACCGTCTCGGCGTCTATCATTATCCACGCGCCGTAGATGTAGAAGGGAAAACTCGCGGTGACCATCAGGGCCGCGCCCGTGGCGATGGCCGTCTCGGATACCATCAGCCGAGATTGAGTCCGACCCGTCCTAAATGACCCGACTCCGCCGCGACGCCCCGAACGACCGAACTCGGACGTCGAGAGCGGTTAAGAGTCTACTAATCTGTCGTCGAGCAACTCCCGAATCCACGCGGCGAACCCGTGGTCGTGACCGTGAGTCCACACCGCCGTCTCCCGCTTGGTCCACGGGCCCTCTCCCGTTTCGAGGCCGCTTGCGAGGACCGCCTGCTGGTCGCCCATCAGCAACTGTCCCGGCCACTTCTCGACGACGCTGTTGGTCTCGACGAGGTCCTCGGCCACGCGAACGTCCGCATCGGGGACGTTCTCCTCGATCCGGTCCCGAAGCGACTCCGTGGGGACTTCCGCGACGACGGTCACCCCGCGGTCGGCGGCCGCAGACAGTCCGTCCAGAATATCGTCGGAGACGGTCGATTCGTCCGCGACGAGGTAGTGAATCCGATCGTCCACGTCCGCTATGAGGGCCACGATGCGGTCTTCGACGTGCTCCGCGTTCGCAATCGACCACGTGCCCTTCTCCTCTTGGGTCTCCGCCGACCCCACTTCCTCCAACGCCGCGTCGGCCTCCTCGACGCTCTTGTCGAACGACGTGCGCAGTTTCTCGAACGCTTGCTCCTTCGAGACGGCCCGGTACTGCCGGGGGTCGGACTGTTGGATGTCCACCAAGCCGCGCTTGTGGAGTTTGTCGACGGTGTCGTACACTCGCGACCGGGGAACGTCCGACAGTTCGCTTATCTCCTTTGCGGTCGCTCTCTCGACGCGGTTGAGGGCGATAAAACACCTCGCCTCGTACTCGGTCAGACCGAGGTTACCCAACGCTTCGACGGCGTCCGGTCCGGTGCTCATAGGGTAAAACGTGAGCGTGCAACGCTCCTTACTCTGGTGGCCGGGCCTACTCGTCGGCCGGGAGGGCGTCGAGGATTCGCTCGATTCGCTGAGACTCCTCGAAGTAGACCAGATCCTGCTCTTGGGAGTAGTCCGCCACTCCGACGTCGACGAGTTTGGGGATGTGTGCGTGGTACAGCGAGAGATACACCTGCATCACGTCCTCCGCCGGAATCTCGGAGAGTGGCCGTTCCTCTTCCCGCACGGCGACTTCGTCCGCGAGGTCTGCCAGCGTCATCGGGGTGTCGTACTCGATGAGACAGCGAATGGCGAACCGCCGACGCTGGTCGGTGAGAACGTCGAACAGCGAGTCGAGGCGGGAGGCGGAGGCGGAACGGGAGTCGGCGAGTGACTCGTCGTTCCTCGAAGTGGAATCGCTCACAACGTGTATAGATGGGGTGACGAAGTATAAACAAATTGTGAGTCCTGCCGGAGTATGTTCGGCGTTTTTACTTGAGTGGAAACGGAACCCGCCTGTCTGAGAACCAAACGTTCAAAAAATAAATTAATTCTTCAACGCACGCGTGATTATTTTTCGCAAAGGCGCCTTCGAGGAACGTCGGGGTGCTTATGCGGCTTCGGAACGCAAGATGAGACAATGAGTAACGCCGAGGACGGACGGGTTGACGACCAGCCTCCGGACTCGGAGGACCCCGAAGCGGAGTCGCTGCAGGCGTTGCGGGAGGAGGTCGAGGAGAAGTACGACTTCGACGACTTCGGCCCCGAGGACATGGCCGAGATGTCCCTCGACGAGTGGGAGGCGGTGTTCGACCCCGAGACGTGGATAACCGGCGAGGAACTGTTGGACCGCGTCGAGCGGGAACTGAAGAGCCGAATCGCCTACCGGGAGGTGTTCGCCGTCCTCGAACGCATCGAACGGGACGGCCGAGAGCAACTGCTCGTGTACTCTGACGAGGGGTACGCGGTCGTCCACCCCGACGGGAGCATCGAGGGGCAGGGGACGGTTCTCCGCGACGTGAAGCCGACCGTCGCGCTCTGTTCGATGGAGGAGTACGAAGTCGACGACCCGCCGGAGGACGTCTCCCTCCCCCGGCCGGTGGACGTGACGCAGGGGAGCGGCGAGTTCGGCAACCTGATGCTACAGGTCGTCGCCGGCGCGCAGATGCTCGTGGGAGCCGGCCTCCTGATCGTGTGGATGCTCTTCCCCGCGGTGAACAGCCTGTTCGGTACGTCGCTTCCGACCGTGAGCACCATCTTCGCGCCCCTCGTCGCGGGCGTGTTCCTCGCCATCGGCTTCTTCCTGTTTCTGGTCGTCGCCAACGCGCGCCTCTCCGACCGGTTCCGCGCCGAGGAGTACCGAAACCGGCTCCGGGCGGTCGGCGCGGAGGAAGGGGACCGTCCCGACTTCCTGCCGTTCGACGAGGCGAGTAGTCCGCGCGTCGAACGTCGCGGAGACGACGGCGACACCACCGCAGAGGGTAAATCCGAGGGAGCCTGAACCGGCGGCATCGGGCGGTGCGGCGGCAGTCGGTGGGTTTAAGCGCATTCCATCCTGAGAAAATCGTGTATGAAAAGGCGGGACTTTCTGAGAGCGGCAAGCGTCCCTGCCGCGGCCGCGACGGCGTCTGCCGCCGCCGGCGTGACCGCCGCCCAAGAGGAGGGTGGCACCACGACGTCCGGCGGTACCGGCACCGCGTCCGGGACCGGAACCGCGTCCGGAACGGAGCAAGGGACAGGTACCGGAACCGGCACCTCGAGCGGCGGCGGTGGCGGTGGCGGCGCGACCAAGACGGTCGAAGTCGGCCCCGGCGGTGACCTCGTGTTCGCGCCCGGCACGGACCAAGCGCTGGAGATAGCGCCCGGAACGACGGTCGAGTTCGTCTGGGGCTCCGACAACCACAACGTCGTCCCCGACAGCCAGCCCGACGACGCAAACTGGGAGGGTCACGAACCCATCGAGAACGAGGGGTTCTCGTTCACGTCCACGTTCGACGTGCTCGGCGACTACGAGTACCACTGCGACCCCCACGAGACGGCGGGTATGGTCGGAACGATATCCGTCGTCGAGAACCCCAGTAGCGGCGGGGGCGGCGAGAAGGAACTCCACGAACTCGGTGTCCCCATTCAGGCTCACTGGGTCGGCGCGGCGACGATACTCGGCATCATCGTCACCGTGGTGTTCACGTTCTACATCCTGAAGTACGGCGAGTCCGCGAACACCGGAACGGGGAGGAACGGATAATGTCCTCCTCGGGCAGCACCTACGGTGATATCCACCGGTACGAACCGGCGAGGGAGAGCACCGCCGCGGCCATCGCCATCGTTCTCCTCACTATCATCGAAGTGGTCTTCGTGTTCCTGTTCAGTTACGGCCTCGTCTCCGGATGGGGCCTCAGCGACACCGGGAACATGTTCCTCGGCGGTCTCCTCGCGGTCATCTTCATGGACCTCGCGTTCATCCTCGCGCTCTACCGCAAGGAGTTCCTCCCGGACGTGATGATCGTCAAGAAGCGTCGTCGCAAGTGGGAGGACCTCTACATCAGAGAGGAGGACGTAGACGGCGTGCCGTTCAGTACGGGCGCGTGGGACCAAGTCAAGCGGGCCATCTACCCGTACTACAAGAGGTAAATAATGAGCTTAGAACGAAAAGACGAGTACGACCACAAGGACTGGATGAAGAAGAAGGACCTGACTCCGGTCGAGTCTACGTTCCTGATGACGCTCATCTGGTTGGACAAGCGACTCCGCATCGTGGACTACCTGGAGATGATGGAGACCCTCTACTACCGGGTCAACCTCCAGATGCCCAAGAGCCACACCGAGCAGTACGACCTCGACAACAAGTTCTGGTACTGGTACCCGCTGTACACGCTCGGTCTGTTCTCGACGCTCGCGTACGTCGTCGCCGCGATAAGCGGCGCGCTCTTGGGGTTCTACTACTCCCCGGCGACGACGGGCGACCCGACGACGGCGTACAGTTCCATCGAGTTCATCATGACCGAACTGCAGTTCGGCTTCATGCTCCGGTCCATCCACCGGTGGTCCGCGCAGGTGATGGTGGCGGCGGTGTTCCTCCACATGCTCCGGGTGTACTTCACCGGCGCGTACAAGGAACCCCGCGAGCTGAACTGGCTCATCGGCATCATCCTCATCAGTCTCACGATGGTGTTCGGGTACACCGGCTACCTGCTCCCGTGGGACCAACTGGCGTACTGGGCCGGACAGATCGGCGTCGAGATGGCGCTGTCCATCCCGCTCGTCGGCGAGTGGGCGGCGCAGCTTCTGTTCGGCGGCTTCTCGCTGAGCCAATCGACGCTCCAGCGGATGTACATCATCCACGTGTTCCTGCTCCCGTTCGTCGTGACGACGCTCATCGCCATCCACATCGGCATCGTGTGGGTGCAGGGCATCGCGGAACCGCACTAAGATAGGACAACAAACAATGAGCGACACCGAATCCGACGCAGACGAAAAGCAGGTTCGCACCGACGGCACGGGCATCGTCGCGCCCGACGACGAGACGCCGACGTGGAGCGAACGCAAACAGCGCAGCGACGGCCTCTCGCGACTCACCTACGAGTACTTCGAGCGGTCTCGCCGCGAGGACCAGGACCTCAGACAGGAGTCCGACTACGTTGAACGCGACGTGTTGGGCTTTCCGACGTGGCCCCACGAGATAATTCGTAACCTCTCTATCGCGAGTTTCTTCGTCGGAATCGTCCTGTTCCTCGCGGCCACGATGCCGCCGCACATCGGCAACCCGGCGAATCCGAGTTCCACACCGGCGATTATCCTGCCGGACTGGTACCTCTACTGGTCGTTCGGCCTGTTGAAGCTGGGTCCGCTGAACCCCGAGTTGGCCGTCCTCGGCGGGCAGAAGCTGACGGCCGACCGGACGTACGGAGTGCTCGCGAACGTCGTCGTCGTCGGCATCATCGCGATGGTGCCGTTCCTCAACAAGGGGAGCGCCCGACGCCCCGTCGAGCAACCGTTCTGGTCCGCCGTCGGCGTCGGCGGCGTCGTCTTCGCGTTCACCATCTCGATTCTGGCCATCAAGAACCTGATGCCGATGAACGTTGACCTGCTGTTCGACCTCACGTTCATCCTCCCCATCGTCGCGTTCTTCGTCACCTACGCGGTGCTGAAGACGATGCGCGAGGGGTACATGTACGGCCTCAACAAGCGCTACTACC